>NZ_PIGB01000003.1:0-488942 GCF_003050585.1 Vibrio sp. ZF 223 | reverse complement strand
ATCTAACACAGAAAGCTCGCCACTCTCGAAAGGTTCTAGCTGATTGATACAACGAATCAAGGTTGATTTACCTGAACCTGATGGCCCGCAAATCACCACTATCTCTCCTTGTTCAATATTTAAATCGATATCCTTTAGGGCATGAAAATCACCATACCACTTGTTAAGTGACTTAAACTTAACCATTTCCTTGAGATTGTTCAAATCGTTGTTCATACCTAGTAAAGAGACAGGTTTACCTTACCAATATAGAAATATGATTGCACATAAAATTAGGGACTTATGAGAATTTAATAGCATCTTGTAGGGCAAATAAAAAGCAGCGCCTGATTTGGACGCTGCTTGAGGATATACGCAAGGGCAAAGAATTTGGTTCAGCTTGATGCCTCAAATGTTCTTTAAGGCAATTCACCTTTGTGTTTCGATCTGTCTTTTGCTTTCTTTAAGTGTTAGCGATTTTATGAGCTCGCACGCTAATTTGTATCTAGAGGCTCGGTCTGTAGCGTTTTTGAAGTGGCATAGCTCCCCAACTACCTCCAAATTTTACTTGATGGTTTGGATTGAAAACTCCTAAAGATCAAAAGAAACATCACATACCCGTATTGCTGTTTTTTCACAAAATATAGGTGATAGTAATACAATCATTTCCGGTGCATAGGTACAAACCGTTTTAAGTGAGCCCAATTGAGCACTTTTTTTATGCTGATGCCACTCTTTAATCTTTTGATAAATCTCATGTTCAGAACTTATATCCTTTATTGAATGCTCTAATATATTGAAAGCATTTATTAACTTACCTTCCAGAACTTCATCCTGATATTTTTTAGTTTCTTTGAATATGTAAATAGAGGTTACCCACCCCGATAAGCTAAGAGCAAGCATTAAGCACATAGACACAGCGTTACTAAGTTTCGTTTTCATAAGGAGCCCCCTTTTTGACCCTAGGTTGTTGATGTCCGGCAAATTAAAATAAATTCATCTTATGATGTGAATGCCAATTCGCAAACGATCGCGTACTAGTATTTAATAACACTACACACTTTTAGAATGAAAAATTCTGTAAAAGAAGGGGATATCTCCATTAAAATTATAGGGTTTCTATTGCATATTGTGGTTAAAGACCCAACTTCAGCACTGCTGCCCTTTAGGACCCAATCGGTTACCATAGAATACATGTGATCTTCTGAAATTGAGTGCCGAAAAGCAGAATCCAAGATGTTGTAAGCATTAATTGTTTTCCCTTCAGAAACTCGCAGTTGATACATTAAAAAATTATCGTATAAGTACATAGAAGTAACCCACCCGGAAAGGCTAATGGTAGCCATTATTAATGAAAGTGAATTGCCTTTAGTATTTATGAAAAACATAACCCTGAATTACCTCTTTGTTTGATCAACTTTTATTTTCACCATCGACCTGAATTAACAATATTTTCACTTAGGCTGCAATTAAAGTAAACAATCAAACTTGAAACATAACATTCCATGCAATGGGCACGATTTTCTCACAATTGAGAAACCATCAGTGTTACATGTGTTTAATGTAAGGTTTTAAACCTAAAAATAATGCTATACCTGTGATCATTGAGTCGACTGATTTTCGGTGAAATCAGGATCATGCTAAGTAATATAAAAAATCACACTGACTTCTCAGCAAAAACACATGCGTGATTCTACCCGTGATAATCGAATATGCGATCGCATTGAAGAGGTTTTGCTTGCTTCTGAAGGTTGCAGTTGCACCGTGATTCCTTAAGTTCTTCGCATTCAGGAATCGTGGCTACTATATTCTTTTAGAAAGCTTCAGCCTGAAAATGGTGGTAGCCAAAATAAACTTTTTGTCGCTTAAACAATGCAACGTTTCACACATTTGACTGAGAAGACTTACTCTCATACTCTTCAAATTATTGCCTATCCTAAGAGGCGTTTGGCCTTAGCTAAAAGAAACCGAAAAATGTTCCACTCAAGTTTGATGAGTCGAAACGGAAAGCGTTCATTGATGCTTTTGACCTAGCGCTGTCGACGAAAATCGCGATGGTTGATACGTACAGGTTAAGATAAAGTGCTGGAAACGACAGGTGAGCACAGCCGGCTGCATATTGTTGGTGCGCTGAACCTGTCGAATATTGGTTCGATCATTGTTAGCGATTTCGAAAGTATTAGCAATGAGAGCATTGTTCGCTTTGTCTGCAAGCTCAGAGATATCTATCTATTTAACTACAACATTTATATCATTTTAGATGGAGCAGGATATCAGCGCAGTGATTTAGTCAGAGATCCGGTATTTGTTTTTTATATTGAGTTGCATCATCTCCTACTTTACAGCGCAAATCTCAATTTAACCGAGAGGCTCTGGAAGGTAATGAACGAAAAGTAATATTTACTTCAAAAATAAAAGAGACTTTAAGGAGGGCATGGGGCTTTGTTGCGTAATTGAATTTAGAGATAGAGCCAACCCGTTTCGCGTATTTCTTAATCAATACGACAAGTTTCAGGCATACCTAACCCAGTAAGCTTGTTCAACGCTTTTATCATCGCGTAAGTTTCACCCACCTGGGCATTGTAATTTCTTAAGCTCAGTTTCCCTCCTAGCAACTGTTTAACTCGATACATCGCTGTTTCTGAGAGTGAACGTTTGTGGTATCCATACCGCTCTTTCCAATACTTATTTGAGCCGTATAATTTTTGGCAACCCACAGCGAGATTTCGAGGGTGACCAGGCTGCCAGAAGGCTACCCCTTCTCTTGGGGGAATAAGCGCAATGGCTCCCTTAATCTTAATAGCAGCGTGACACGCTCTCGTGTCGTAAGCGCCATCACCAGACACCTCAAGGATACTTCGGCGTGTTTGTTTCAGTAAGTTCGGGAGTACTTCTCCATCTGTAACCGTCGATAAACTTAGCTCGGCGGCAATGATCTCATGAGTGTTTGTATCGACGGCAATATGAAGCTTTCGCCAGACTCTACGTTTACCATCCGTCCCGTGTTTTTTGACTTTCCATTCACCTTTGCCATAAACCTTAAGGCCATTAGCATCAATGGCTAGATGTTGTATCGCTCCTCTCGTTTTAGTCTTAAATGAAACCTTAATTTACTTGGCTCTACGACTGATGCAGGTGTAATGCGGACAACTTAACGGTACATGGGCTAGCCTAAATATCGAGTCGATAAATCCTTGAAGCGCTCTTAATGGCATAGAAAAAACTCGTTTGACCATGAGTGTTGTCGTGATAGCTAAATCACTGAACCGACGCGGCCTCCCGCGCTTATTCTGTTTGCTTTGCGCCCACTCGCTTATTGTTCTTCATCACTCCAAAAGGTCAGAGAACCACAGTTAAAGAGTGATTGGCTATATTGCTTCCAGTTGGTTGTTTTACAGCAATTTAACTAAAAATAAACACTTATTTGACGGGGCCACGCCAATGTTGACCTAATATTTTCACGAATCATGGAAATGTTTCATGATGTTTCATGATGTTTTAGGAGATTATAATGAAGTTACAAGCAGTGGCTATAGGCCTTATGTTATCGAGTGGTACATCTGCCGCTCAAAACATAAACGAAGACACAAAACATTTAGACGATAAATCTGGGATCTGGGTAGGTGCTAATCTTGGAGTTGGCTTTGTAGATAGTTCGGATATAGAAGATGGAGAAAACACGGCTCCAAGCACAAAGATCGAACTTGGCTATGATATTAATCGTAATTTCGGAGTATATGGAAGTTACGATTATTTGAGTAATTTAGATAATTCTGACTTGCATTTAGGCACGATTGGGATTAAAGGTAATTACTATTTTACCGATTATTTTTCAATGTTTGGGAAAATTGGCGCTACATATGTATCTGGTGAGAATAACATAAAAGATGATAACTTTAGTGGTACTGCTGGTTTAGGTTTTGAATACCAGTTAACTAACTCGGTAACGACAAAAATTGGATATGATTATTATGACCAAATAGAAAAGAAAAGTGGTCAAGACTTCCACTTAAATCAAGTGTATTGGGGGATGACATATAAATTCGGCCAACCAAGCACACCTCTTGTTCTTGAAAAAGAAAAAATAGTAGAAAAAGAGATAGTCGAAACAAAAGAGATAATCAAAACTCGAATATCGCGCACAGAATATATTTTGCCGTATCAAGTCGGTGAGGTTGAGATAAATGACTATGGGCGCTATAACTTAAATGAAGTGGCTAGAGTTATGCTTGATAATCCTAGCTTGAAAGCTAATGTTATCGGGCGTACAGATTCGCTTGGTTCCGATAAAGTTAATAAAAAGATTTCTGAGAAGAGAGCTGACAGTGTAGCTTTATTATTGATTAATCAAGGAGTTGATAGTTCACGTATAAACACATCAAGTGTTTCCAATGAACAACCTTTGAGCTCACAAGAAAATGGTCCGCTTGAGCGTTCAGTACAGGTCATTCTCAAGTAATATCTATTAACCTTTTAATTTCTTAGGCCACTACTATTATATTAATCAGTGTGGCCTTTTTTACTATTTTTATATAAACGAGGATTTTAATGCTGGTTAATTATTGCCATAAAAGGTGGGGTAATATGTAGAGCATTGAAGAACATCATAAGGATACAAAGGGTGAGAGGTGGTTTTGTAGGTTTTTAGTTGTGAATTATAAGCTCTACTTCAGTACAACCTGAAGAGTAGCTTGGTTCTTACCTAATGTGAAACTATGCTTATAACGAGCAGCATTTCAAGTGGTTTGATTCTCTCTGAATTTTTTGTTTTACGCTGGTAGCCCACGAAACCGATTGAAAAGTCTTCTTATCGACTGCATTTTTGTGGTATCTTGTAAAGAGTTTTTTTTTGAAATAAGTGATTATGAATAAGATATTGTGTTTTATTGTGGGCTTAGGTGTTGTGTTTACGGCTCATGCTGAGGGTGAAACCGTTTATGTTGGTGGTAAAGTTGGTTGGACGCACTTTTCTAATGGTTGTGAATCACACAATTTAGATTGTGATAGAGAAGCTATCGGGGCTGGTGTTTTTCTCGGTTATAAACTAAATGACTGGCTTTCAATTGAAGGTGGATATGATTATTTAGGTAAAGCGAAAGCTATTTACCCAAGTCTTGATGCTCCTTCAGTTGATGCTCCTTATAGTGCAAAATTTCAAGGTGTCGAGTTAGGGGTCAAGGCCGATTATTATTTAAATGATAGCTGGAATATATTCGGCAAAGTTGGGGGGCTTGCATGGAGGGCCGATAAGAAAGGAGAAGAATTGAATTATGATGTTCAAGAGCGAGATGAAGATTTTTCTTTGATGCTTGGCGCTGGCCTTGAGTATCGCTTAACTAAGGAGTTAAAAACACGGATAGAATATCAATGGTTTGATAACGTTGGTGGCGAGAATACAGGTGGTTCAAATATTAATTTCCTTACGGTTGGTTTGACTTATTCTTTTGGCTCAAAAGAGGAAGCTCCTGCTATTGTAGACCCTGAACCATCAGTGCATATCGTTCAAGCTGAAATAGTAACTCTTAATGAGTTGAATGGACAGGCTCTGTTTGCTTTTGATAGCGCTCAACTATCTTCTGAAATAGAAGTTAATTTCGCATCAATTTTGGAAAGACTTAAAAGTAACCCTATATCGAAATTAATCATTGTTGGGCATACCGACTCCCAAGGCTCAGAGAAATACAATGAAAGGCTATCTTTGAGACGAGCGCAAAGTGTTGCTAATTATTTTGAAAGTAATGGTATCGAAATGAGTCGAATTCAAGTCGAAGGCCGAGGTGAGACGGATCCAATTGCGGATAATAACACCTTAGAAGGCCGTTCAATAAACCGTCGCGTTGAATTAATTTCTCCCGCTTTTTCATCTGAGGTTAAACCATGAAATTAAGAGCTTTTTTTATTGTGTTATTATCAAGTTTTCTTTTTGCTTGTGGTGGAGAGAACAGCGGAGCACCGTCTCAAGGTGGTTCTAATCATCCGGTAGAAAGTTGGAATGTACCTTTAGCGCAGTCAGTGAACATTCAAGGCGACGTATTCTCTGGAAAAACAATATATGGTAATTACACATACTTTGACCCTAATTCAAATGCTCGCCCAGAAAATTCGAGTGAATTTAGATGGATAATTGATAATGTTACTCAAAGTATAACATCCGAGTCGTTTGATCTTGTTAATGAACATGTAGGAAAGGATATTGTTTTTTGTGTTACACCAATAGCCCTTGGTAACGTTAATTTTATTGGTGATGAAGTTTGTAGTTTTCCAGTAACAGTTAGTGAGCCTAGCCCCATTACTACTTCACTTGATAAAATAGGTCAGTTAATCGTGGGGGATACGGTTTCAGCTGATTATACGTGCGATAACTGTAATCGCTCACTTACAACATTTCTATGGCAAGTCGATAGGAACGAAGACAATATTTACGGTAATACTATCAATGTAAATGGCGTTACGATATCTGATTCATCATCCACTGCGGAGTCGTTAACGATAGAAAATGCTGATGTTAACAAAAAGGTTCGATTGTCCGTAGTCACATACAGCCAGAGTGGTCAATCTAGTGCACAGGAAGAATACAATATTTATTCAAGAGACTCGGTACACCAATTTTATACAGGTCGTTCAACAAATGCTGGGTTAAGAAATGATGGAGTAGCATTTTCTTGGGGTGGTTCCAGTTCAAGTGGGCTGGACTTGACCAATGTTGAGAGTGTTTCAACTTTCTATTTGTCTAATATAGTAGCGGCTAAGAAAAAAGATAACTCGGTTGTCTATTGGGGGTTCACTCCCTCTGGAACAGAATCGAATGCGTTAGGTATAGCACCTTCATTTGGTGCTGTTGCGATTTGGAAAACTAACGGCTCTGTTGTCACTTACGGTGAAGCTACCTTTGGGGGAGACATATCTGGAGTGTCGGGGCTGTTAGATAGTGGAGTTGTAGAAATAGTTAGTAACAATTATTGTTTCTCTGCTCGTAAAGACAATGGTGATGTGATTTTTTGGGGAGGTTTTTTTTGTCGTGTAGAAGGACCTGCCGAGGGCCTTGTGGCTACAGACATTCAGACACTCTATCGCACAAGTAACTCTATGTTCGCTGGCATTGACTCACAAGGGCATGTTAAAAGTTGGGGTAGTGTTGACAATGTAAACCCGCAGGTAGACTTCACCACTGTGGAAGCCGACCTGCAAGGAGGCGTCTCCCAGATTGCAGCCACTGGTAGTGCTTTCGCAGCGCGAAAATCGTCCGGAAAAGTCGTCACTTGGGGAGTTGAAAACACAGGAGGTACCACCACAATTCCTGTAGATGTAACAGCCAACCTTCAGTCTGGCGTTATATCTTTATCTGCCACTCAATCCGCCTTTGCTGCACTCAAGTCTGATGGAACTGTGGTCACTTGGGGAAATAGTACTAGGGGTGGTAACGGTGGTGTACTAACCAACATTAAGTCCGTCGTCGGTAACGACCAAGCTTTTGCTGCAATAAAAAATGATAATACTGTAGTCGCTTGGGGTGGTAATACTGGAGGCACAATCCCCGGAGATATATCTGCTCAGTTGGTAGATGTTAATGCTCTCTATGCTTCGCCTAATGGACGAAACTTCGCAGCGCTTACTAATAGTGGAAAAGTACTCGCATGGGGTGCAAATAAAGCAGAGTATGATGCTATTGCCTCTCAAGTATCTGTTGACGTAGTAGATATTAAAGCTGGCTGGTCGTCTTTTATAGCGATTAAAAAAGACGGTTCTGTAGTGGTGTGGGGCTGGAGTGCAGCTGGCGGTGATCCGACAACTCCTGATGATATAACAAATGAGTTACGCGCGGATGATGATATATTACTTGAATCTTCTCTATAATTAATGAAAAACAGAAGTGGATCCTAATGGTTGGACATATAAACTAATTTCTTAATTGATGGACCCAGCTGATATGCTCTTTGCCTAAGTGGCTATCAGAGGCAAAGAGCATAGCAGTATTGTCGAGCAGCTCTTTTTTCCAAGTGGAGATCTGGTTAGCGTACAAGTTGTACTTCTGCGTCAACTTCGCGACAGTTTTATCACCTTTAGCGGTAGTAAGTGTCACATTAGCTTTAAATTCAGGAGAGTGGTTTCTACGTTTTTTAGTCATAATCTGTTCCCGTCACTCTGGCTACTATCAAAACAGAACAGTCACTTAAAGTAATGTCCGAAAATTTGGGGCTACTTCTGCGGAGAAAATGAAACAGCAAGGCTACGGGGAAATATATAACTTTGGCTCTACTGCTGGTTTGGCGCCAGTCCCTAAGGTTGCAGAATATTCAGCGACGAAAGCTGCAATTGTTAGTTATAGCCAATCGCTTTATCACGAACTTCTTCCTTTTGCAGAAAGGTTTACTGTTTATGCCCTAGCGTTGTAGATACCGATATGACTAATGATGAACGTATTGATAATTAATTTAAAATTGAAACACAAGACCTAGCAAAAGCACTTAAATTTATTCGAAGTCTATCTCCAGGAGTTGCTATAAGCAAACTATCCATAAGGTGTCGCATCATAGACCTATTAGAGATAGGCATAACGCTTTTTATACGGGTGATTAGCCGTATTTTGTGGATAGATAATGCGGTATTTCTTTTGAGGCTTGCTGAGTTCGGATAACTTTTAATAGGGAAAACGTACGCCACCTGAATTGTGTAGATTATTTAGTCTAATGAATAAAGGGGCATAAAGTGTTTAGAGCAGAGCACCACTAGCACGTGAACACCAAGCGACTTTGTAGTCGTCCAACTACATAACCATGATTTCTTAGTCATCAAAAAACTTCTTAAACACAGGCGCTATAGCCTTACTAATGATCTCGAAGCTTCGTCCATTACCCTGACCGATTTCAAAAGCTTCATGCTCTGGTTTTCAGATACCACTGAGCAAATCCCACTCGTAACATTCCTCTTCAAGCGCTTTCATGACTGAAAGGACAGCGAAGCTGCTGCGTGATATGAAGCAAATACATCTGGTTCTAATCTTGTCGGGTCATATTTATATACAGATATAGATGGTGATTTAGAAGGTATATCATTATTTAAGTGGAAACTAGACGGAGTTGACGTTGGTGGTGTTTCTATAAATAGTTATACTCCATCCGTTACTGATGAGGGAAAAACGATTAGTTTTTGTGTTACACCTGTAGCGAGTACTGGTGAACCAAAAATAGGGCTTGAAGCTTGTTATAATGCGGGTATTATCTTGCCTCCTTTGGGGTTCCCTCCCTCAGCAACGGTTTCAATTAATAATAACTCAAATTCTCCAGTCGCTGGTTTTAGATTACCTGCTACATATACTTATATTCCAGGTATAGATGGACTTGCTCAAGGTAGCTCTATTGTTACATGGAGCGTTGATGGTGTTGATTCTGGTGTTACTTGTTACCCATTTGCAATTCCTTGTAATTATACAATCAAAGATAATGATGCAGGGAAAGTAATACAATATTGTGTTACACCAGTGAATGTTAATGGTGCGAGTGGTAGCAAAGTATGTGAAGATATCGTTGGAACATCTATTAAATATAGTGGTAACTTTAATCTATTTGAGAATATTAATGTTAGTTTGCAAGGGTACTCTAATAATATCAAAACGAGTTGGGGAGTCACATCAAGTTTTGGTATTCAGGACCCACAAAGTACAGGGTTAACATATAAAATAGAATATTTAGATAAGCTTGGGTTCACACTTTTAGCTAATGATCTTGTTAGTCAGGATATTGAATTTTGTGTTGAAGATCTTGATAAAAGCTACAATAAGTATTGTCGTCGAGTGTCTGATGATTCATCAAGTCAATATCTAACTGTTAGCGACGGTACTTTTGTTGGGGGTGGGATTGTGAACCGCTATAACACACCGAAAGGCATTGCCCCTGCGACAGTTTATCAAGATATGACAACAGGTCTTAAATTCATGAGACCATTAACACCGGAAGAATCTGAATTTGTCGGTGTAATTGCTGATAGTACAGTTGGGGAGAATAACGTTACCATTGCTCATTACTCTTTAGCTAACGCAAGACAATTATGTTCTTTACTACCAGTTGATGGCGGGGGGTGGCGTTTACCAACATTTGATGAATTACGTAACTTTAATACTAACTTATCAACGTATAATAACCTAGTTGTTGGTAGTTTAAATCCCGCTGGTTTATCTTCACCTAACTATGAATTAGGTTGGAGGGGGCTACGTTCACCATGGAGTGGTATTGGGTATGCATTACGAGCATCTGATGGGAGATTGTATAATACTCAACCTTCCACTGAGGGAGAGGTGTCCATTGTAGGTCAAGATACTAAATTTTTTGCAGTCACTTGTGTTAAATAGTACATAGCAGTCGAATATAAAAGGTGACCGCGCAATTGGTCACCTTTTGTTTATTTATCAGGTAGAAAGTAAATGAAATTATCGTTGTTCTAAAGGATACGAACGGTAGCTTCACATACCATAAACACGTAATGCATCACGATAAATACTTAATAGCTCACCGTCTGTGTGTTGTGATTTCTTAAGCTTATTACTCCCTCTAATAACCGTGAAACTTTATACATTGCCGTTAAGCGTTTGTTGTAACTATAACGCTTTATCTCAAATACTTATTTTAGCTATATAGTTTCAGGTAACTACCATGAGATCTTGGGATCACCAAGCTCCCAGAAGGCTGTGCTCTTTTGGTTGGATGAACGTGACGTGCTGAACTTGCTCGGAAGTGCTTGCTCTAGCACAGAAAGCTCGCCACTCTCGAAAGGTTCTAGCTGATTGATACAACGAATCAAGGTTGATTTACCTGAACCTGATGGCCCGCAAATCACCACTATCTCTCCTTGTTCAATATTTAAATCGATATCCTTTAGGGCATGAAAATCACCATACCACTTGTTAAGTGACTTAAACTTAACCATTTCCTTGAGATTGTTCAAATCGTTGTTCATACCTAGTAAAGAGACAGGTTTACCTTACCAATATAGAAATCTGAATGCACATAAAATTAAGGACTTATGAGAATTTAATAGCATCTTGTAGGGCAAATAAAAAAGCAGCGCCTGATTTGGACGCTGCTTGAGGATATACGCAAAGACAAAGAATTTGGTTCAGTTTCACGGAATAAATTTTTAGATTATGGTGATTTTCTTTAGAACCTTGTTTTCCTTGCTCTAATTTTGACCGCTATTGAATCGCAGACTCTAGAATCTCGCGTGTTTTCTGAGGCGTGATTGCTTTGTTCTCGCCAAGCTCTAGGTAACCGTGTGATTCAAGTTGCGCGACAACACTATCAATCGCAGTTGCTTTGTTTGTTTCGTAACCGTCGAACATCGTTGGAACGTCTAGGCTGTGGTAGAAGGCTTCGATTGCAGCAATAGTGCGCTCTGCTAAATCAGTACCCGCTTCTAGGCCAAATACGTTACGACCCATTTGCTCTAGCTTGCCACGCTTCGCTTCGATTTGGTTACGAAGTAGTGAAGGTTGAACAATCGCAAGAGAACGCGCGTGGTCTACGTGCCATAGTGCTGTGAACTCATGGCCAATCATGTGTGTTGCCCAATCTTGAGGAACGCCAGTACCAATCAGACCGTTAAGCGCTTGGTTTGCAGTCCACATTAGGTTTGCACGCCATGCGTCGTTGTCACGCTCGTCGTATTGCTTACCCAGTACAAGTAGGTTCTTAAGCAGTGTTTCTGCGTAACCGTCTTGAACCATCGCGTCTGTTGGCATTGTGATGTATTGCTCACATACGTGAACCCATGCATCAACTAGACCGTTGATCAGTTGGCGCTCTGGCAGAGACTTCATTACGTCTGGGTCCATAACCGCAAATTTAGGCTGTACCGCAGGGTTCATGAATGCCAGTTTTTCTTGAGTTGCTTTACGAGTGATTACTGCACCCATGTTAGATTCAGACCCTGTAGCAGGAAGCGTCAGTACTGCACCAATAGGAGTTGCTTCAGTTACTTGGTGTTTGCCCGCTAGGATATCCCAACCGTCGCCGTCGTATTTAGCCGCTGCAGCAACGTACTTAGAACCGTCGATTACCGAACCACCGCCAACAGCGATAATGAATTCTACGTTTTCTTCTTTAACAAGAGCGACGGCTTTATCTAGCGTCTCTTTCGTTGGGTTAGCTTCGACACCAGCGAACTCAATCCAAGCGTGATCCTTTAGAGAAGCGACAACTTGGTCGTAAACACCGTTGCTTTTGATTGAACCGCCACCGTAGATGACTAGTACTTTCTTCGAAGTATCAACCGCTTGGCTGATAGCGTTGATTTGGCCTTGGCCGAAGTGGATAACTGTAGGGTTAACATAAGTGAATTGCATTAGAGATTCCTTGTGTAAAGCTCAATTTGTTATTTTATTTGATTGCTCAATTTCTATATTTGCATATTAGTACAGTAATCTAGGGTGATGAAGAGCTGATCCTCCAAAAAAATTGCCTATTTCTACAAAATTGATATTCTTTCTCTGCTTTAGCTTACTTACTCTTAGCACTTGGAATGGAAAGTCGCCACTTATGAAAACACTCGCGCAGTTGTTACAGTCTTATGTAGAACACAAAGATTGGGATGATCTCGAAGGGATCAGAGAAACTGAAATTGGCGGTGTGTGGTTGTATAGAAGCAGCGGTGGCAATCAGCGTCAGCCTTTTACTTACCAATCTGGCATCATAATGCTGGGGCAAGGTAAAAAGAACATCTATATTGGCGAACGCCCAGTAACTTACGCAGCAGGTGATTACCTTGTAGTAGGTGTGCCAATGCCGTTGGAGTGTGAGGCCTTGCCTGTTAATGGCGAACCATTGCTTGGTTTATCTATCAACATTGACTCTCAACGTTTGCACAGCTTGGTAAAAAAGTTAGAAGACCAAGGCTTTCTTGAGAGCTACTGCAATAAGCACAAACAGAATTCTAGCGGCTTAGAGTCCACGCCGATGGAAGAGCAAATGCTAGAAAGTTTTACTCGATTGGTGAAAATGCTGCATTGCGACATCGAAGCCAACATATTGGGTGATGCCATGGTCAGCGAAATTGTTTATCGCGCACTAACCGGTTCAGAAGGGCGTGTGCTATTCGATCTCGCCCATCACGACGGCCATTACGCACGTGTTGCCAAAGCACTGTCTAAAGTACATGAAGAGTATGACCAAACCATTACCGTTCAATCGCTAGCCGATGAAGCGAACATGAGTGTGTCTGCTTTCCATAATGCTTTCCGTAACGTCACCTTTGAATCGCCACTGCAATACTTGAAGAAGGTAAGGCTCAACAAAGCCAAAGAACTGATCCAGTTAGAAGGCCTACGAATCAGCGACGCCGCGCGCCGAGTCGGCTACTCCAGTCCATCCCAATTCAGCCGCGAGTTTAAGCGCCACTTCAATACTACCCCTAGAGCCGTTTAGCTTTTACTCAATATCTATGTTCCGAAACGTGCGGTATTTCATGACGTGTAGATTCCTAATGTCTAGCATGTAAGGTGATATACAAAACTATGAGATTAATCTCCTTTAAATTCTTGAATTTTGGAGAATAAACCGTATATACAGTATGGAAATATCAAAAGGTGAATCCATGCAATTAACCCATTCAACGAAGCTTCAATTACATTATTACCTTGAGAATAGCTCTCATAGTATGGATGCTCTCGCTCGTAATCGATGTGAAGCAGAAATTATAGCAATTGTCCAAGAGGTGGCTAAAGCTCTCAATACTCATATCGTAATTGAAGCAGAAGCACGCAAAGAGGGTGGGCTGAGAGATATATTTACGTTTGTGAATGCAAATGTCGCTGTTATATCAGTTGTTGTAAGCGTGGTAGGTATTGTCGTGTCTCGTATTCCTAGCTCAGATCCAGAGCTTGAACATTTACAGAAAGAAGATCTTAAACTCAGCATATTAGAACGCAAGGCTCGCCTAGCTAAGTTGAAAATGGAAATTGATGAAGACAACTTATCTCGGGATACCATTGAAAAGGTAGCTGAGTTAGTTGATAGCAATTACAAAGTTGTTTCCCGTAAGTCTAATTTCTATAAGCAATTAAACAATACACCTAAAGTTACTCAGGTAGGAATAAATGGCTTAGATCAAGATGGTGAGGAAGCTTTCAAGGAAGTGATGGTTGAACGTACAGACTTCAAGCGCTTTATCTTGCATTCCAATGCATTACCCGTGCAAGTTGAAGAAGATGCGATAGTTGAGATTATTTCACCGGTACTGCGTAATGGAAGACACAAATGGAAAGGCATTTACGAAGGCGAAAGCATTAGCTTTTCTATGAATGACAAAGACTTTAAAAAGGATGTTCTATCTGAACAAATTAGTTTCACTCATGGTGCTGCAATAAAATGTGTTCTACATATACACAGAAAATTAGATGAAGTGGGTGAGGTTGTGATTACTGGTTACTCAGTGGACACTGTAATCGAGAATGGCCAAGACGATGCTTTTAACGAGACTTTACAAGGTAAGAAATATCGCCACCAAAAGGCCTTAGTAGGCGCTCAGCAAGAGTTGTTCGCTAGTAATTAGCAGAGCTTTGTAAACACAATGGCGTCGATCGTTCACTTTTGACGCCATCTTCATTTTAGAAAGCACCACTTCTCAGTATCACAACCACCTTTCTCTGCTGTTACCCTAGGCTTCTCAATTGTTTAATTATATGAGGATATGTATCTAATAATGGGTGTTGTTAGACTATTGGTATTTTAGTATCGAACATATTATTAACGTACTTGTATAAAATAGACTTTTTAAAATAATTAGTTAAATTGCTTAAGAGTTTATGCAGGATATTTTAGTGGTAGTTCAATGGTTCTGATAATAAGGCTGTTTTATTGTGAACAACCTATCAAACTGCATTTAAATTTCGTAATTTACGTATCACACTACTTGAGAGAGTATTCAAGATTATTGAATAGTTTAAAAATTAAAGATAATTTATCAGTTGATAAAGCCAAATGTGACGGATATTTAGTCGTGTGATGACTAATTATTCTATAACTTGCTGATTTATAGTCAACTGAGAGTCTGATGGATATCACGTTTACCCTAAAATAATTCACTTAACATGGCGCTACTTTAATCATTCTTTCCAATACGATTGTTCAATATAAATACGTATTCCTATATTATTAAAAGGATAATTCCGATGAGTAGCGATATCATTAAAATTTCAAGAAATACTGAAAATGCACCAATTAATTCTGTATCTACACAAACGGTCGCTTTTTCTCATTATAATAACTTTTCAGCTCAATTACCTGTTGACCCTAAAACAGGTGAAGTCGTAATCGGTAATATTAAAGACCAAGCAGCACAATGCTTAAATAATATTAAAGCCATTGTTGAAAGCATCGACCATGTTATGGATGATGTGGTGAAGATTAATGTTTTCGTTAAGAATATTTCTGATATTGAAGCTATCGATGAAGTTTACAAAAGCTTCTTTAACAACAGCCTGCCTACACGTACCGTTGTGGGTGTAGCTGCACTGCCAAACAGCGATGCGCTAGTGCAAATGGATGCTCTGATTTCTAACGGCGAAGGCACTAAACCACAAGCACCTTGCGCACTAGTTAAGGTATCAAGAAATACAGATAATGCACCTCAGAGTGCTGTATCGACGCAGACAGCGGCTTTTTCTCACTACAACAATCTTTCGGCTCAATTGCCTATCGATGTAAATACAGGTGAGTTGGTTTCAGGTGGTATCACAGAGCAAACGACACAATGTTTAGCAAACATTAAAACGATTCTAGAGAGCATCGGTCATGTCATGAATGACGTGGTTAAAACCACTATTTACCTAAAAGATATCGAAGATGCAGAAAAGGTAAACGAAGCTTGTACTAAGTTCTTCCCAAGTTATGTTCCAGCGCGAACGGTTGTGCAGGCATCTGAATTACCAATGGGCGCTTTAGTTCAAATCGATACGTCGGTCTCGCATGGCGATGGCACACCGCCACAACTGCCAGAAGACACTCGCTTACTGGTTATTGAAGCAAATAATACGGTTGAAGCACCTTTTATGCATTATTCGCACACCGTTGCTTTCTCTCACTACAATCATATTTCAGGTCAACTGCCTGTAGATCCGAAAACCAATGAAGTGGTTGCTGGTGGTATAAAAGAGCAAACTGAACAATGTCTTAAGAATATTAAGGCGATCATTGAAAGTGTTGACCACAGCATGGACGATACGGTGAAAATTAATATTCAGCTTAAAGATGTTTCAGATATTGATGCGGTGAACGAAATCTACACTACGTTCTTTAATGCTGATTTACCGGCAAGAACGGTGGTTGGGGTTTCAGAGATTCCTATGAACGCTTTAATTCAAATTGATGCCGTCGTTTCTAACTGCGAAGGTACACCTCCACAAGACATTGTTGCTTAAACATCGTTACACACATCGATAACAGCGTTGAAATTTCGGCTCTATTTCCTAACTTGGAATTAGAGCTGATTCAGTTTGAAGGCCTGCGATTAAGCGACAGTGTATACCGAATCAATGACTCTAATTCATCACAAGTTGGGCGCGAATGTAAGCGCCACCTCAATACATCCCCACGAGCGGTGTAATGCTTCCTATCAGCAATAAAGGTTGTTAAACATGCGGCACTTCATATAGTGCAATCTTGCGCATAATTTTTGATTGACCGAGAAATCTAAATTTTATAAATACCTGTTATTGAGGTACTAAGATTCTGGAGGAGGTTCATTTGCTCGATTTGTTAAAAAAAGTGGTGCTTATCAATTTGATGGCTGCAATGGTCGTTTATGTGCTGTCGCAGTTTTTTCCTTTCTTTGCTTCTACTCGACTCGTCGACTTCTTATTTTTTGTCGTTATTGTCATTTGGATATTGGCAAAACTTCTGTGGGAGGGAGGCGTTCATAGCAAAACAACGCGCTTAGATGATCCTATTACAGACAAAGTCTACAAAATGGTCGACGGGCACGATTTTGCTAAAGACCAACAAGAACACTATCGAATGAATTATCAAACGGGCTTAGTGTTATTCATTGCTGGCTTACCGGCGTTTATTGCGTGCTTTGTTCTGCAATTCTTTTAAGTACGGGTAAGAGGCAGTAATGGAAGAATATTTAGAGCTGGACTTGATGACATTAGAGTCAATTTCAAAAGAAGCGGGCTTTCCAATAGATAGAGATGTGTATTTAGCATCGCGCACTCAATCAATGGAACAAGGACTGCTTGTCGAATATCGGCGACAGAATAAGCTAATTGGCTACACAACGTTGAGTGATTTAGGGGATGGAAAGTGGTTTGTCCCTATGTTTGTGGTACACCCAGACTATAGAAGTAAAGCCGCTTTTCTTGCTTTATTTCGTGGCATTGTAAATATACTGAAAGAGCGCGATTCAAGGGTATTAGTAAGCAATGTTTTACGCCTAAATGAACTGTCGGTGCAGTTTCATAAGCGATTAGGGTTTGAAATAACACGTGAGAATCACTTAGGTTATGAATTTACACTAGCGTTGACTCCTGAAGTAAAAAGAAAATGGGCTAACTTCGTCGCTGTTACCTTGGGGTCATAAATAATTGTGGATCGAGTTTGACCTCAAGTGTGTGGTGGTTAATATCACCTTTCTATCAAACGCATCACTATTAACGCTTCTTATCTTTCGAGAGTAATCAGCAAGGGCATGAATTATGTACAAAGTCGGAATCGTATTATTTGATGACTTCACCGATGTAGACTTCTTCTTGATGTATGACTTACTAGGAAGAACGACAGACTCTTGGGAGGTTAAGGTTCTCGGAACCAAGCTCGAGCATCGCTCACATTTGGGTATGACCGTGAAAACCGATGGTCATTTGAGTGAAGTTGCGCAGCAAGACGTTGTGCTGATCACAAGTGGTTATCGTGGTATTCCGGCTGCATTGAGAGAACCAGAGTTCATGAACTCATTACAGTTGGATCCGAGCGAGCAGTTAATCGGGTCGATTTGCGCGGGATCTTTTGTGTTGCACGAACTCGGTTTACTTAAAGGCAAGAGGTTAACAACAAACCCGCATGCAAAACCAACATTAGAAGCGATGGGTGGAGATGTTCAAGATCTACCTCTAGTCATCGAAGGCAACATTGCTACAGCTGGTGGGTGCCTTTCTCTGGTCTACTTAATTGGTTGGGTGGCCGAGCGGTTATTTGATTCTAACAAACGTAGGGCGATACAAAATCAGCTCATCCCTGCAGGGCAGCTAGAGCTCTTCGAAGAGCTTATCTCTAGAACCATCCAGTCTGCAGAGGCTGATAACTTACACAACAAGTCATTCAAAGCTGAGCTTACAGACGCGGTGAGTTAAATCATCGTCATGGTATTTTTACAAAAAGCGTTTAACGAGAGAAAGAAAACCAGTTTATGCAATTTCGAATTATTTTACTGTTGTGCCTAGCCCTGATGGGTTGTTCATCCAAACCAGAGTTAGCTCCTGACCCAACAACTGTCACTCTTTTTTATGGTAATACGTCGATCTCTGCGGGTGTCTTAGAAGATAAAACATTTAGTTCAGTGCTCGCTGATAGGGCTGAAAGCGTGACTTTTTCAGGGGCAATACGTAAGCAAGATCCTGGCTACTTCGTCGATATACTCGTGATTCGAGAAAAGAAAGAGCCGCGTTCAACACGACAACTAAACGCCTCGCTTGTTATGAAGCCCGGAGAGTTAGTGGATGTTGGTGGTGTGAATAACGATGTCTTCAGAGTCATTATTGAGTAGCAAGACAAACATGCCGATTAATTTGAATTTTCACTTTACTTCAACCTAACTTTAAGTCTTAAGCTTCTTTTACTCATTTAAAAGGAGCTTATTATGCAAAATAACTACGTAAAAGAACTTGCTGTCAAAACTTACCAAGAAGAACTTCAGAAAGAGTACGTAAAATCTAAAGCTCGCCCATTTCATGCCCCAAGTTTTATCGGAGGCATACTGTTGTCAGTCGTGTTGGTTGGCTTGTTTTAACTTAAGCAGGATCTTTGATCCACTGCCAACTCTCAACATCTCTATTTGATGCGTTTTAATGCTTACGGCACAATCGCTTATGTTGAATTATGATGCCAATGTCGAGAGGAAGTATGGCAAGTCCTAGAGTTTTAAAGGCGCAGATTACTGATATTACGTGTGGCGAAAATGTCACTATCATCGAACCAAGCAACGTTTATGGCTGTGAGCTTAAAGATGATGTGTTCGTTGGCCCTTTTGTTGAGATTCAAAAGAACTCGGTTATCGGTGACAGAAGTAAGATTCAGTCTCATACCTTTATTTGTGAGTATGTGACGATCGGAAGTGACTGCTTCGTAGGCCACGGCGTGATGTTCGCGAATGACTTGTTCAAAGAGGGCAAGCCAGATCAAAACCCAGACAGTTGGGGACGAACTGTTATCGCAAATAACGTTACCATCGGCTCCAATGCGACAGTGTTGTCTGTCAGGATTTGCGAAGGGGTGGTAATCGGCGCGGGCAGTGTAGTGACCAAAGACATTACCGAGAAAGGTATCTATGCAGGCAACCCGGCTAAGAAGTTAAGAGACCTACCTTAAATTCAGAATAGAAGCCGCGTTATATGAATCATAAGGTGCAGCTTTTTAGATAAGCGCCAGAGTATTGATTATGGATGTATTTTTACACTTACTTCAGCCAAGCGATGTTCGTGCTTTATTGGAGTTTGAAGTCGAAAATAGAGAGTGGTTTGAGCAATTTGTCCCAGCTCGGGAAGACAGTTTCTATTCTTATGCGGGCGTTGCTGAGCAAGTCACGAGTTTTCTAACAGAGTATGGCAATGGCGAGATGATTCCTATGTTGATCAAAGACGCTAATGGCACTATTTGTGGGCGAATCAACGTTCGTGATATCGACCAGAACGCTGAAAGTGGAGAACTAGGTTATCGAGTAGGTCACGCATTTGGTTCTAAAGGTATTGCGTCCAATTCGGTGAGGAAGTTACTTATCTACTTGGCCGAGAATTCTTCCCTTAAATATGTTGATGCCTATGCGCTAGTGGGTAATGTTGGCTCAAATAAAATTTTATCCAATACGGGCTTTGAGTTAGTTGAGCGCGTTGAAAGTTACGCCGTGTTCAAAGGGCAAAATCAAAACGCCAATTATTATCGTAAAGCGTTATCTGCTTAAGTGAATACTATCAATGCCGATCCTATCCTCATATAAGGAATTACTTGGTTTATCGTTGTGCGTATCTAACTTCTAACTGAGTCTTCTTTGATACTCAAAGTTTAGTGCTCACTTATCGCTCTAACTTGTTAATTCTACGTGATTTATTCATATCTCTCTTGTTATGCATATCAGTGTGACTAATATTAGCCAGATTCTAACAAGATAGACTCGATCGTTAACCTGTCTATCTTTTTTGTATGTATTACATGGTGTTATATGAAGTATTTAATAGGTGTTTGCTTAGGTGCCTTATCTCTGTCTGCGGTAGCGCAGTCAATGGTCATTGTTGATTCAACAAGAGATCGCTCTATACCTCTAGAGGTCGTTTTACCTCAAAATTCTGACAGTTGTACAACGACAGAACAGTGCAATGTGGCTTTTATAAGTGCTGGTAATCGAGTTCCATTTACCAAATATGGTTTTGTTGGAGAAATGCTCAACGATAGGGGTTACATGACCATTTATGTCGATCACGAACTACCAAGTGATCCTCCTTTATCGAAGACTGGTGACTTGTATAAAACACGAATTGAGAATTGGACGCGAGGGGCACAAACTCTCAACGTACTTCAACATGAGCTAGCGAGTCGTTTCCCTACTTATGATTTTGACAAGTTAACCTTGGTCGGGCATTCGAATGGTGGCGATATTTCTACATGGTTGAGTAACGAAAATAAAAGTTATGTTTCTCAGTTAATTACGCTCGACCATAAACGAGTCACTTTACCTAAAAGTGAAAATATCCGAGTGCTTTCCATTCGAGCAACTGAATACCCTACTAAGGAGGGTGTACTGCCGACTGAATCAGAGCAAAAGCAATATGGTAGTTGTGTTGTTGAGATTCCAGACTCTAAACATATGGATTTAAGTGATTATGGCTCTAATCTCGCCAAGCAAAGTACGAATGACATTATTATTGGCTTTTTGGATGGCTTAGCGTGCGAAGAGTTGAGAGTAAAAGTTGAGTAGAAACATCTAAACCATTAGTGCGTGATAACTGTACTCGGAGTAGACGACCTTATCGATTATCGCCTTATACATTAGAAGCTGGCAGCGTCCTTCTAGCCAGCTTCGAGTCTTTTTATTTCAAGGTTTAAGGTTACTTCTAGTTACGGCCACTTATACATTTACGGTTACTTCTGAGGTTTGTTACGTTCGATTACGCTAATCGCGATCGCCAAAAATAGAATATCTTTCACTAGGAAGAAGTTAGTGACTAAGATGCCATCCGATACTTTCCAAGCGTTTGGCGTTGTAATTAAGAAGCTGAGTGTCACAACAAAGATAGCCGCTGCAGCAATGCCTGAATAGAAAGCAATTGTCGGTTTCTTAAATCCAACGATCAGTCCAATCGCGACAATGATCTCCGCGCCACCTACCATGTTAGACACCGCTTGTACTGAGAACAGATTATAAAGCCAGTTCATTGCAGGATGATTTGCGATTAGCGGTTCAATGAGCATCGCTTCGGTTGGCGTAAACTTGTAAATACCAATCCAAGCGAGCACTAATGCTACGCCAATCACACCAAGGTTATATCCCACATTACTCTGTTTTAAATCATAGGTTTGAACATGCATAAAAGTACTCCATTTAATAAAATCCCTGAATATGACCGCACTAGTGCAAAATTAATTTCGCTGTGAGAGTATTACTTTTCTATATGATTCATAATGCTTGGCACTTCTGGTGTTCTCTATGCTAATGATTTGTGTAAAGAAAAAGAGACTAGAGCTTTGAATGAGAGCTTTAGATGACAGAATAAGGAGATAGGTTATCAAAGCGTTTATATATGATGTATTTGGTGGGGAGTCAGCGAAAGGTAACCCTTGTGGGGTCGTAGAACTTGGCCAATGGTTAGCCGACTCGGAATTACTAGAAGTAACGCATCAACTCGCACTGCCAATCACAGCTTTCGTCGTGAAATCAGGGAATGCTTTCGATATTCGTTGGTTTGCCTTAGATGGTGAGATAAACCTTTGTGGTCATGGTAGTTTGGCTGCAGGCACTAGTTTGATCGAAAAGTATAAGCTCAATGAGATTACACTAAATAGTGATTATGGACAGGTCGTGATTTATAGAAAAGAAGGCTTGTCTCAAATAGAACTGCCAAGCTGGAAGGGTAAACCCTACTCGCAGTTAAGCGATGTTCCTATTGATTTAGCGGCTTTAAATCAATCTGTTGTCGAAGCTTTTTCTACAAGAGATTTAGTGCTGATTTTGGATTCAGAGGAAGCCGTAAAGAATTTTTCGCCTGACTTTGAATTATATAAACAAATTAAAGATCTGCATGCGGTGATGGTGACAGCCAAAAGTTCAGATGACAGTTATGTTCTGCGCTATTTTGCGCCGAAAATCGGTATTTCGGAGGATTTAGCAACAGGTTCGGCACAATGTTCACTGGCTCCATATTGGTTTGATAAGCTAGGAAAAGACAAACTTTCAGTTCGTCAGCTTTCAAGCTATGGCGGTTGTTTTGAAGTTGAGAGGAAGACAGACTCTTCAATTGTGGTGTCGGCACGAGTTGAGCGCCGTCCATAACAGAATGGTTATCTCACTCGAGAGGTAGAGCTTTCTAATTTATGTTTTCAATATTAGGAATTTG
The DNA here is from genome assembly GCF_003050585.1 of Vibrio sp. ZF 223. NCBI lineage: Bacteria > Pseudomonadati > Pseudomonadota > Gammaproteobacteria > Vibrionales > Vibrionaceae > Vibrio > Vibrio sp. ZF 223. The sequence continues at coordinate 466,159 of NZ_PIGB01000003.1, read as the reverse complement.
GATTAGATTACGCTGAAGTAAATCCTAATTATAAGAAGAGAATCGCACGTGAAAATCCATAGAATTAACCCGACCAAGCGTTGGTCAGATGTAACCGTATTTAATGGCATCGCAAGCTTTGTTGAAGTACCAGAGACGGATACATCGGCAGGAATTAAGAGCCAGGTTCAGCAAATTTTTGATCAAGCTGAAGAAATGATGAGCTTGGTCGACAGCGATAAATCTCGCGTATTGTCGGTGACAATTTACCTAACAAATTTCGCGAACTTCGATGCACTGAACGAAGTGTGGGATTCATGGTTCCCTGAAGGTAGCGCACCAAGCCGAGCGTGTGTAAAAGCTGAACTGGCAAACCCAGAGCTATTGGTTGAGATGTCGTTTATGGTTGCTGCGGGTGAAAAGTTTCAATAAGCCGAACTATCGGTAGAAATAAGCTTCGTCAATACAAGTAACGAACAGATAAAACAAAGCCACTCAGGTGAATCACTTGAGTGGCTTTTTCGTTTTAAAGGCTAACCGAGACTAAATCGGATTAGGAATTAAGCGATGCCTTGATCTCTTGCCATCTGCTTCGCGATCTTCGGTGCGTGCCATAAACACGGCAGCAAGATAAACGATACAGGAACGGCTGTGATCACAATAAATGACTGTAGAGCAGAGATGCCGCCAGAGCCCATCGAGATAAGTGCAATAGCTACGGCACCCATGATGATACCCCAGAAGGTACGTACTGCTGCATTCGGCTCTGTTGTGCCCGTCATTACTACACTGATTGTGTAAGTCATTGAGTCACCTGTCGTCACGATAAACGTGGTCGTCAGGATAAGGAACAGAATCGCAATCAGAGTAGGGAACGGCAGTTGCGCAGTAATTGCTAGAAGAACTGCTGGAAGGTTGAACCCTTCGAACGCGCTAGAAATCACACCTGGGTTCTCTAATTCAAACGCTAAACCACTACCACCAACGATGCTGAACCAGAAACACGTTACAAGCGGTGCAACGATGCTGATAGATACGATCATTTGGCGAATAGTGCGGCCACGAGAGATGCGAGCAATGAAGATAGCCATCATTGGACCGTAACCTAAGAACCACCCCCAGAAGAACACAGTCCAGCCACCTAGCCATGCTGTATCTTGGCGGTAAAGCGCCATTGGGATGAAGTTATCAATCATTTCACCCATGCCTTGTAGGTAACCGTCAACGATGAAGCTTGTTGGGCCTACTAGAAGGATGTAGCCGATTAGACACACAGACAAGATGATGTTGTAACGGCTAACCAGTTGGATGCCTTTGTTCACGCCACTTAATGCAGACAATGTGTACATAGCGATAGCAAAGATAATAACGACACTTTGAGTTGCAAAGCTGTCTGAAATACCAAACAGTTCGCTCAATGCGTAGCTGATTTGTAGACCAAGGAAACCGATAGGGCCGATAGTACCTGCGGCTACAGCAACAATGCTGCATGCGTCTACTACGTTACCCACCCAGCTGTTGATTGCCTTGTCGCCAAGTAGAGGGTAAAGAAGAGTGCGAGGTTTAAGAGGAAGGCCTTTGTCGTAATGCAGATGCATTAACACGATAGAAGACAAGCCACCTAAGATTGCCCATGCAAGGAAACCCCAATGCATGAAAGATTGTGATAGAGCGTTAAACGCCATCGCTTGTGGATCAGCGTTGCCATAAAGTGGCGGAGCCGAAACAAAGTGAGCAATAGGTTCTGCCGCTGCCCAGAACACACCGCCGCCAGCTAGCAGCGTACATAGGACGATAGACATCCATTTGAAGGTGGTCATTTCAGGTAGGGCAAGCGTTCCTAAGCGAACGTGGCCGGTGCGACCTAGTGCAAGCACTAAACCGATAATGAAGTTGAGAAGTAGTAGGACTTGCCAGAAAGCACCGAACCACTTAGTTGAGTAACTGAAGCCGATGTTAACAAGTTCGGACAACACGGAGGTGTTGGTAAAAGCGAGGATGACAAAGAGGGTTAAAAAACTGCCACTAAGCCAAAAGACTGGGTTTCCGAGTTCCAGTTTTTCACCCAGAGATTGAGCTTTATTGAAATCGATAGAAGTAGATTCTGCGTTGATGTTTTCGTTGGCGACTTGCGTCAAGTTGGACATTATTTCTTCGCTATATTTGGCTCTTTCAAGCCTATGTATTTCTCCCACACTTGCATGGAAATGTGAGGTTCGTCAAAAAAGCCGCCGATACTAACACATTTGTTATCAAAAAGTGGGCGAATTCCCAAAAGAATCCCAAATCGCCTTTAAATCACTACTTTTTGGCTAGTTTTGATACGGATTTTTTTCTCGAATCCAAATCACATTTCCGATTTTTGAGATATTATTTTTTAGCTTTCCGAAATAAATTAATATTAGTTGTTGGTGCAAAATAAGTGTCGACTCATTGCATGCTATAAACAAATTAATGCGAGTCATTTTATAAATACTGAATATTTTAGGTGTTTAATTGGCGCTGTTACCTACAGTTGTTTTGCGAAGAGATTTAAGTGGTGAGGAAAATGCCATTTAGATTAAACATCTTGAAACAACAACTTAAGGGATAGCTAACATGCACCTAAACCAAGGAAGAGTGGCCAAGAAGGTTTTTACACTCAGTACTCTAACCGCGTCATGCTTAATGGCGTTCAACAGTTATGCGGCTGTTGATTGTTCAACGTTAGAAACGTGGGACTCAGCCACGGTATACACCGGTGGTGATCAGGTTTCACATGACGGCAGCGCGTACTCAGCGAATTACTGGAATCAAAACAACAACCCGAGCCAATTTGAAGGTGATTACGCACAGTGGAAAAAACTGGATGTGTGTAGTGGCAATGGAGGCGGCGGTACACCAAATGAAGCGCCAACCGCTTCGTTAACAGCGCCAACGGCATCCGATGTGATTGTTGAAGGTGATAATGTGGTACTTAGCGCAACAGCACTCGACTCTGATGGCAGTGTTGCTTCGGTAGAATTCTTTGTCGATGGTTCGTCGGTTGCAGTAGTGACAGCGGCACCATTTGAGGCGGCTTGGGCTGCAACGTCTGGCAACCATCAAGTTTCAGTTGTTGCAACGGATAATGAAGGCGCAGCAAGTGTTGCAAGTGTGGTTTCTGTTTCTGTTGATTCAGCACAACCAGGTAATGAAGCGCCAACAGTTTCAGTTGCCCTTTCAGCGACATCTGTTGATGTTGGTGGTGTAGTTACACTAACTGCAATGGCAGCAGACAGCGATGGTACGGTTGATAAGGTTGATTTCTACGTAGCGGGTGCTCTTGTGGGTACAGCTGCAACAAGCCCATACACGCTAGATTACACAACCACTCAAGCTGGCTCTCTAGCGGTCTACGCGAAAGCGACAGACAACCAAGGCGCAACGACTGATTCAGCACTGGCTTCTTTGACAGTTAACGGCGCTCCAACGGTGAGCACTTGTCGTCCTGATGGCTTGTATCAAACGCAAGGTGTCGATGTTCCTTACTGTACAATTTACGATGATGAAGGCCGTGAGAAAATGGGCGCGGATCACCCTCGTCGTGTGATTGGTTACTTCACCAGCTGGCGTGCAGGAGACGACCCGCAAGCGGCTTATCTGGTTAATGATATTCCTTGGGAACAACTCACACATATTAACTACGCGTTTGTGAGCATCGGTTCAGATGGCAAAGTGAACGTTGGTGACGTAAACGATCCAAATAATGCTGCTGTAGGTAAAGAGTGGCCGGGTGTAGAAGTAGACCCTGCATTAGGATTCAAAGGTCACTTTGGTGCGCTGGCAACCGCGAAGAAAAAACATGGTGTTAAAACGCTAATCTCAATTGGTGGTTGGGCTGAAACGGGCGGTCACTTCGCGACTGACGGAAGCCGAGTTGCTGATGGTGGCTTCTATACTATGACGACCAATGCTGATGGATCTATCAACCATCAAGGCATTGAAACATTCGCGACTTCAGCGGTTGAAATGCTGCGTAAATATCAATTCGATGGCCTAGATATTGATTATGAGTACCCAACGTCAATGGCCGGTGCGGGTAACCCATACGACAAAGACTTCATGGAACCGCGTCGTGAGTACCTATGGGCTTCGTACCAAGTATTGATGAAAGTGCTGCGTGAGAAGCTTGATGTAGCGTCTGCTGAAGATGGCAATCATTACATGTTAACTATCGCGGCTCCTTCTTCTGGGTACCTATTGCGCGGTATGGAAACATTTGATGTCACCAAGTACCTCGATTACGTAAACATCATGTCTTACGACCTTCACGGTGCGTGGAACGATCACGTTGGTCATAACGCTGCATTGTTTGATACAGGTAAAGATTCAGAGTTAGCACAATGGAACGTTTACGGCACTGCGGCTTACGGTGGTATCGGTTATCTGAACACGGATTGGGCTTACCATTACTTCCGCGGTTCTATGCCAGCTGGTCGTATTAACATCGGTGTGCCTTACTACACGCGTGGTTGGCAAGGTGTAACGGGTGGCGAAAATGGTCTTTGGGGCCGAGCTGCGCTACCAAATCAATCTGAATGTGCGGCGGGTACAGGCGAAGGCGAGAAGAATAACTGTGGTCATGGCGCAATTGGTATCGACAACATGTGGCACGATACCGATCCGAAAGGCAACGAAATGGGTGCGGGTTCCAACCCAATGTGGCACGCGAAGAACCTAGAGAAAGGTATTTGGGGTTCTTATGCGGATGCTTACAAGCTTGATCCTGTCAACGATCCAACGGATGTTCTAACGGGTACTTACACGCGTAACTACGACAGCGTGGCGGTTGCACCTTGGTTGTGGAACGCAGAGAAGGGCGTATTCCTCTCTACAGAAGATAAACAGTCTATCGATGTGAAAGCGGACTACGTTATCGATAAAGAAATCGGCGGCATTATGTTCTGGGAACTAGCTGGGGATTATAACTGTTATGTTCTCGATGCGAGCGGCAACCGAACTTTAATCGATACCACTGAGCAAGCATGTAACAGCGGTAACGGTGAGTTCCACATGGGTAACACAATGACGAAAGCTATCTACGATAAGTTTAAGTCTGCAACACCATATGGAAACAAAGTCGCGACGGGCGCTATCCCAACAGAAGCACTAGATATCACAGTATCGGTTGGTGGCTTCAAAGTCGGTGACCAAAACTACCCAATCAACCCTAAGATCACGTTTACGAACAACACAGGGCAAGCACTTCCGGGCGGAACTGAGTTCCAGTTCGATATCCCAGTATCAGCTCCTGATAACGCGAAAGATCAATCGGGCGGTGGTTTGTCTGTGATTGCTTCGGGTCATACTCGTGCGGATAACATCGGCGGATTAGACGGTACTATGCACCGCGTAGCGTTCACGTTGCCTGCATGGGAAGATCTTCCTGCTGGTGGTGTGTATGAACTAGACATGGTGTATTACTTGCCAATTTCAGGCCCTGCAAACTATGCAGTGAGCGTGAATGGCGTCGATTATGCCTTTAGCTTTGAGCAACCAGACCTACCATTAGGTGATATCAGTTCAGGTGGCGGTAACCCTGGCGATGGTGGCACAAACCCTGGTACATGCGACACTGCAGGTTTAACGGTTTACCCAGATCTACCTCAGAAAGATTGGGCTGGTAATCCAAGCCATGCAAACACGGGTGACCAAGTCGTTCACAACGGTAGTATTTACCAAGCAAACTGGTGGACAAGTTCTGAACCGGGCAGTGATGGTAGCTGGACTCAGGTTTGTTCTTAATCTAACGCTAGATCATGTATTTATAGATAACGAATGCGAATGATTTTAAGTTTATTTATCAGTATCTTAGTTTGATTTAAATACATAACTGAAGCGTAAAATAAAAACGCCGAACTGAATCCAGTTCGGCGTTTTTGCTATAAGTCACAGATTGCGTATAGAAACCTCTCAAAATATCGACACTCGTTCAGTAAAAAATAAAAACATGATATAAAACAATCTGTATATAAAAGAAATCACGGCGTTACCTGAAATTATAAATCTATGGGGTAATCTTGAAAGTCAGACGTAAATACATTCTTAATTTTTCCATTGCGCTCGCCGTCGTGTCGATGATTCTTTCCGCTGTTCAATTTAATCGAACTGAAAAGTCATTATTAGAATCTAACCAACTGTTTTTTCGTACGATTGTGAATGCGAGCTACGATATTGTCGATACCACAGTTAATGAGGCGATAAAGACATATCTTAAAGGAATCACGGATACCGTTGCGTCTCATGTATGGCATGCCACGCCAGAACAAGAAATTGAACAGGTAAGCCAAATTGCCAGTGAATTGCACATTGGACAATCGGGTTATATTTATTTGATGTCTCCGCAAGGTGTCCACCTCTATCATCCATTCTTACAAGGTAAGAAGCGCGGTCACCTTACTCATATTCAAAAACAGCTCAGTATTGGCTCTGGTATGATCGAATACTTTCACGCCAATCCTCATGAAATAAACCGCCGAGCCAAAGTCGCTTATTCGATGAGGCTTCCGAGTGGCAATACATTGGTCGCGACGACTTATAAAGAAGAATTGATGTATTTGGTCGATCTTGAAGGTTTAAAAGACAAGCTAAGAAAGTACGCGTTCGGTGAGAGCGGATATGTGTACATTGTTGATCTGCAAGGTAACTTAGTGCTTCATCCGGATTATGAACATAAATCATTGAAATCCTTAATAGGCTACTCGTCTGAACTGCTTATTGATCGAGTCGCCACCAAACCCGAAGGTCACTTCAGTTATTCGATTTCTAGTGACAATGGCACGACAAATAAAAACATCTTCTACAAGTTTTACCCTTATCTGAATTGGGTCATTTCTGCAGGTATCTTAGAACAAGAGCTTAATCGAAATCACAGCCTCCTGTTTATTAGTTTGATGGCTTTGGTTGTAAGTTTACTGAGCATTATTATCGTGTTGGTGCTTTACCTGCGGCATCGCCATCTCAAAGTTTTGGATGTTGCGAGTCTTGATTACCTTACAGGGCTTCCTAGCAGACGGAGCTTTATCGAGCACCTAAAACTGAAGATTACTCAAAGTTCACCTTATCCGATAACGAATGTTGGTATCATCTTGCTTGATATTGACCATTTCAAGCGGGTGAATGATCAATATGGTCACGCTCAAGGTGACCGGGTTATCTGTGCGGTCGCAAAATCACTCAAGAGATTTGCTAACCGCCGTCGTTTGATTGCACGATATGGTGGTGAAGAGTTTATTTTAGTGACGTTTGATTGTGATGAACATGAGTTATTTGAACTATCAGAGGCGTTACGGCTATGTGTTGAGCAACTTCAAGGCTTGGTGTCTCCGGTGACAATCAGCGCTGGTTGTTGCCATGCTCCGGCACTGACTGATATTGAAACCGCTATCGATAAAGCCGATAAAGCGCTTTATCAAGCCAAAGAGAGTGGACGCAATAACACTCAAGCGTATCGAGAGAGTGAATATCGCGTTGCTTACATGTGAGTGGTTGAAACCTTCGATGTGAGTGAAGATTTGATGTACACAAATCGTGCTTGAGACCGACAGATACAAAAAAGCCCAAATAGATCGCTCTATTTGGGCTTTTTCAGAATTATTTGAAATGCTAATCGCTAATTTAAGCTTTCGCTGCTTTCATCGCTTCCGTTTTTTTTTCCTTTTGCATTTTTGCAAGGAAGTAGATGTTTACACAAGCGATAAAACCATTGGTGGCTGCAACTGGCCATGCGTCAATCATGATGCCGTATGCTGTGAAGAGTGCACAGCCAATAAAGTTAAGGACACGCAGACGAACGATATCTTTCATTGTTAATGAAATTGCGACCATAATAGACGCAGCGTAACCTAAAATTTCAACCATATTGAATTCCATTGTTTGACCCTCTTAAATTTGCCGATACTTTGTCGGTACCAATTCTTCTCTTCATGAGATGATTGAGGAAGCTCCGTGCCTCGAATGGTCTGGTTTTGTTTAACGGGATGAACTATACCAACTCTGTTTTTGTGATTAAACCCCCAAAACAGACAGAAGTGAAGGTTAGCGATTACGCAAACGTTTAATGACCTTTCTATTAACATAATTACTATTTATGTTGGAGGTTGAATTGATAGTTATTCTTATATGGGTAAGGGCTCCACGAATGATAAAACGATCCATTTGTGCAACAAAAAGCATAAGAAAAGTAGCGCAGCTAGCTTTGATAGCGATTGGACTGACAGCATGTACCACTCAAGAATTGCCGCCAACGCACAATTATGGTGTGGTCACCAGTGGTGATTTTGAGTTCATGAAACACGGAGTGATGACGTACTCGTGGCACCCTGAATCAGAGCAGGTTTACCTTTCTCAAAAATACGATGAAACTGTGGTTACCGATTTAGTGCGTGAGTCGATTCAAGAGCAACTCTCTAATAAAGGTTACCAGTTAAAACAGGATGGTGTTGGCGATGTTGTTGTCGGTTTTGGGTTGGCGGAAGAATCGGAACTGAACGATGAGTCGATCTTTGATGCGATCAAGCTATCTACTGGTGTGCCATTTTATGATGGTGAAGGTAAAGTAGCGGAGAAAGGTTCGTTGTACATTGCGTTTTTCGTGCCTAACTCTGAGGTCGTACAATGGCAAGCATTAGCACAGTCTGGCATCCAAACTGATTTAGAGCCAAGCGAAAGAAAACAGCGCGCTACTGGCTTTGTTGAAATGTTATTTAGACGCATGCCTGAGCGATAGAGTTAGGTGTTGGACACATTCGTTGAGTCAATATTAGTTGTTGAAAATATGGTCAGATCGCAGATTATACTTTTTTATTTGTAACGAACGGTACAAATACGTAAAGCAACGTAAAGTTCGCGCTTCTTTTGCTGGCATTTGTCTATACTGCTCAAAACGTTAACTTAGGTTTGATTCAATGAAACTGTTTTCCAAATACTCTCTCCCTCTATTAAGTATATTCATTGTAAGTAACGCAGCGATGGTAAGTAATGCAGCTATCGCAGCACCTTCTATAGTACCAAGCCCACCTAGCCTAGGCGCAAAAGGGTATGTGTTAATTGATTTTAATTCTGGTGATGTGCTGGTAGAAAAAAATGCACACACTAAGTTAAACCCAGCGAGTTTGACCAAACTGATGACCAGCTATGTAGCTGGACAAGAGATGAAGCGAGGCAACATTTCTGCTGATGATCAGGTACGAATCAGCGAAAACGCGTGGGCGAAGAACTTCCCAGACTCTTCAAAAATGTTCATCGAAGTAAACACAGATGTAGCAATGATGGACCTTTATCGTGGCTTGATTATTCAATCCGGTAACGATGCGAGTGTTGCGATTGCAGAACACGTTGCAGGTTCACAAGATGCATTCGTCGACCTTATGAACTCTTGGGCTACATCTCTGAAGCTAGAAAATACCCATTTTGCCAATGCACATGGTTTAGACGCCGATGATCTCTATTCGACTCCTTATGATATTGCGCTACTCGGTCGTGCCATTATTCGTGATTTACCGGATGTGTATGGCTTATACAGTGAGCGTTCTTTTAGTTACAACGGCATCACACAGCACAACCGTAATGGCTTGTTGCGTGATAGAAGCTTAACCGTTGATGGCATGAAAACGGGCTACACCTCTGGTGCTGGCTACAGTTTGGCGAGTTCAGCGACACAAGGTGAGATGAGACTTATTGCGGTTGTGATGGGCGCATCAAGCGTTAAGAGCCGTGAATCAGACAGTAAACAGCTGTTGAGCTATGGTTTCCGTTTCTTCGATACACTAAACCCGCACAAAGGCGGCGATCAAGTGGCTGAAGAGAAAGTATGGTTTGGTGAGCAAGACACATTGAAACTAGGTGTGGCAGAAGACACGTTCATTACCTTGCCTAAATCAGACAGTAAAAAGCTGACTGCATCTATCGAGCTTAACTCTGAACTGAAAGCGCCAATTGCAGAAGGTCAAACTCTAGGTGTGGTTCATTACACCGTTGATGGTGAAGATGTTCAAACTCAGCCTTTGATCGCGCTGGAAGCGGTTGAGCAGGGCGGTTTGTTCAAACGTTTAATGGACTACGTTAAGCTGTTCTTCGCGAGCCTATTCTAAATAGAGCTTGTAGCGATAAGCCGCAATCAAAAGTGGAAACATATGGGTGTTGTGAGTGAATCACAGCGCCCATTGTTTTTTTTACATCAATGAAAACACCGCTTCGTACCATCTTTATTAGCCGTAGCGGGCGGTTTCGATTACTATACGCAAAATTTAGCAGTGTAGTCACTTATGACGATAGAGATAAAGAACGTAACCGAACCCGAAGTAACCTGTGCCAATTGTCAGGCATGCTGTTGTCGTTTAGAGGTTATGATCATCACAGATACGGGCGTACCTGAAGAGCACATCGCTTACGATGAGTGGGGCGGTGAAACCATGAAGCGCTTAGATGACGGTTGGTGTTCTGCGGTAGATAGAGAAACACTGATGTGTACTATCTATGAAAACCGACCATGGATCTGTCGTGAGTTCGAAATGGGCTCTTTTGAATGCGTTGATCAGCGCAAAGATGTAATGGGCTAGGCGTCTGCAGTATTGAAGTTAGTAACGAAAATACGCTACTGAGCTGTGATAAGCACATTAAAAATTAAATATCAGGGTTCTATATCTGAAGCAGATGTAGAACCTTGATGCGTTTTACGAGATCGAATATTTAGTGAGATAAGAGTTTTAGTTCGACAAAATAACTTAGAACTCAGAAGGCACTTCAAACTCCATCCATTCTCCAGTTGTTGGGTGAATCAACTTTAGGTAGCCAGCGTGCAGGTGTAAGCGCTCGCGTTTGTATCCGTATAAGTCGTCACCACGAATCGGAACACCAAGCCCTAATGGATGAGCACAGTGCACTCGCAACTGGTGGGTTCGCCCTGTTTTAGGGTACAAGTGAACCTTGGTTTTCCCATTATGAGTGCCTACCGCTTGCCAATGGGTTTCTGCGTTTCGGCCGTGTTCATGGCAAACCAGTTGTCTTGGTCTGTCTGTGATGTCACCGCGCAAGGGCAGGCTGATATCGCCAAATTCGCCAGTTATCTCACCATCTAACAAAGCGGTGTAGCGCTTCTCTACTGTTCTATCAATGAACTGCTTCTGAATGTGCTTGTTTGACTCCGCTGTGAGCGCCAAGATCAACAAACCTGACGTCGACATATCCAATCTATGGATAATCAAAGGGCCAGTAGCATCCGGGTAACGCGCTTTTATTCGTGTATAAACAGAATCTTCGATGAACTTGCCGGGAACCGACAAGAATTCTTCAGGCTTATTGACGACCACGATCTCTTCGTCTTCATAAACAATATCAAAAGACTTACCAACCGCAGGGTTCACGATAAGTGGGTTATCTTCTAACTCAATGCTACTTAGCTGGTGTTCGAGGATTTCAAAGCTTTTACTCTGACAAACCGGGTAGAGGTTTGCGTGTTGTCGAATGATAGCTGTAGGCGGCAATCCCCACCAAAACTCAGATAATGCTAACGGCTTAAACCCGTGCTCAAAAGCGAAGTTAAGCAGCTTAGGTAGGCAGCAGTCACCAGAGCCTTCAAGCGCATCTTTGCCATCGAGTAATTCAAGTAAATTTTTAGATTGCTTCGTTTGATTGATAAAGCGATAGTGAGAGAGGCGTTGAGTTTCTAACTGTTCTGAAATTGCTTGGTGATCTTGCTTACGGCTTTTCAGTTCGTTTTCAATCAAGTCAACTTGTGATTGACGTTCTGCGATCTTCTGTTTCCACTCAATACGAAGTGCTTTTAGGTCGCGTTTCTCTTGGCTACTTTGATTGCCCAATTGTTTGAGCAAATTCGCCGCCGATTCTAGATTCCCCGATGCCTTTTCTTGGTTTGCTTGCTCTCTGACTTCATTTCGCTGAGTTTTGTTCTCGGCCATTGCTAACTGAAAGGCTTCGATAGCTTGTGCTGATTCGATTTTTAACCCTTCAAGCTCGGCTAATAATGCGTCTAGGTTGTGTGACTGTTGTAGCTTTTCAATGTCATCCGCTAGTTGCAACTGGCGAGCAAGGTTTGCACTATTTTGAGATTGAAACTGTTCTGAATCGAAGGCTGGTGGAACAAAGTGAATGTTGTTTAACTGAGAGACCAAAGCCGGATCTAACTGTAAACCTGAAAACGCAGAAAGGTAGCCTAACTCTTGCGTAGTTGGATTCTGAACAAGCAGAACAGCGTAGAGGTTACCTTGCGATATTTCGTTTAAACCACAGTCCAGCAGCGACTGTTGAAGCTGCTGCATCGCTAATTCACACAAAGGATGCGGAGTATAGTAATACGGGAATGTAAAACGCTCTGGCAGCGACAAGTCTTGATTCGCTGTTTGGTTTAACGTGCGCAGTGGCGTGTATTGAGCAAGGTTTGCTGACATGAAGATCAAACTCTATGGGTATTCAGTTTAGATCTCGGTATTGTTGTCGAAATAAAGACAAATGAGAAGCCAAAGCGGAAGATAAATCGGCTTTGGCTTCATTTAGATTGTCATGTTCATGCTATGAAAGCAGTGAATGGAACAAATCTTGATTAGTTAGAGTGTTCTAACTCTAATTGCTCTGCTTTTTGGTAAGCTGGGTGGCTAGTCAAAAGCTTACCGTATTTAGCAATGTTAGGGTAAAGCGCAGTTGCACCGAAGTTACCAACGATTTCTACGATGAACGACATCATGAAATCGGCACCAGTGAGAGTTTCGCCTACAAGATAAGTTTTGCCTTCAAGCGCTTCGTTAACGAAGGTTAAGATCTTTTGATTTTCATCGTCTGCATAACCGCCTAGGAAGTTAGTCTCGCAGCCGTCTTTCATCACAAAGATCTTAAGCAACATTGGTAAAATACCTGAGCTTTCAGCGAAGTGAAGCCATTGTGAATATTCGACGTATTCTGCTGTACCGCGTGCTGGTGCGAACTTACCTTGACCGTATTTGTCGATTAAATATTCCGTGATAGCACCAGATTCAGTGATCACGACACCATCGTCTTCAATGACAGGAGATTTGCCCAACGGGTGAACGGACTTGAGCTCTGGTGGTGCAAGGAAAGTGACACTGTCTCGTTGGTAAGGTTTGATTTGATAATCGACACCAAGCTCTTCCAGTAGCCAGATGATGCGCTTCGAACGTGATTTATTCAGGTGATGTAAAGTAATCATGATTTTACCTAGTTAACGGGTTCAGTTTATTGAATTATTTAGCTTCGTTCGTTTTGATAACAAGCTTGCCGAAGTTCTGACCGTCCAATAGGCCCATGAATGCTTGTGGCGCGTTTTCTAGGCCTTCAACTAAGTGTTCACGATAGTGCATCTTGCCTTGAGATAGCCACTCTGTCATTTGAACAGCAAACTCGTTGTAACGGTGTGCGTAGTCATCAAAGATGATGAAGCCTTGCATCTTAATTCGTTTAACCAGCAGCATCCCCATAAGGCTAGACATGCGATCTGGACCTTCAGGCAGTGATGTCGAGTTGTATTGAGAGATGAGGCCGCAAACAGGGATACGAGCGCCTGTGTTTAGAAGAGGCATGACTGCATCGAATACCTTGCCGCCAACGTTTTCAAAGTAAACGTCGATGCCGTTGTCACACGCTTTCGCCAGTTGTTCTGCGAAGTCGTCAGCTTTGTGGTCGATACATTCATCAAAGCCAAGAACCTCTTTCGCGTACTGGCACTTTTCTTGACTGCCTGCAACACCGATAACACGACAGCCTTTTAGTTTGCCGATTTGTCCAACGGTTGCGCCTACAGCACCTGTTGCTGCCGCAACGACTAGCGTGTCGCCTTCTTTAGGTTGGCCGATATCAAGCAAGCCCATGTAAGCAGTAAAACCAGGCATACCCATGATGCCCAGTGCGTAAGAAGGGTGCGTCGGTTCTTTGCCTAGTTTGATTAGGCCTTCACCGCTAGACACACCAAGATCTTGCCAACCTGTGTAAGCGAGAACCCATTCGCCAGTTTCGTAATCAGCGTGGTTTGACTCTTCAACCTGACATACGGTTGCGCCTACCATCACTTCATCAATCGCAACGGGGTCTGCGTAGGATTTAGCATCGCTCATACGACCACGCATGTATGGGTCTAGAGAAAGGTAAACTGAGCGAAGTAACATCTCGCCGTCTTTGATACTTGGCGCGGCTGCTGACTCTAAACGGAAGTTGTCTTGAGTTGGTGCGCCAACTGGGCGAGAAGCCAATACGATGCGGCGATTGCCTTGTTGAGTCATTGGATATCCTTAATTTATGTTTTATATATTTAGAATTAGACCAGTCGTCTAGTCTTGTTGTCTAAAAATCCCGCCATCATCAAATTGATAAGAGGGCGGGTGATTTGTTTTAAGTTAAAGCCAATAAAGCGCGCTGCGCGTTATTAGCTTTCACCTTTTAAAATTCGTTCGGTAAGGCTCAAAGCTGACTGTAAGCTATGTGAACTCTGGCTCAGCTTGCTTAATAAGCTTGCGCCTAACCACATAGAATAAAGGTTCTGAGCTGCTTCTTGGCTATCTTCAACCTTTATAGAGCCATCTGTAATACCACCGACAATGCACTGCTCGATGGTATTCGTCACCTTCTCAGCACCTTTTAACAGCGCTTGGCGCATTGGATCAGAGAGATCAGAAACTTCGGCACTGAGCTTAACGACCAAGCATTTATGAGCATTACAGATACCGTTTTCGGTCTTCGCCCATAGCGAAAAATAGCTCAGGATTCGCTGATAATGATTACCTTCACCGTGCACTAAAATTGCTTCAATCTTAGTGATGTAGTTTTCAAAATAGTGCTGAATTAACGCCTCACCAAATTGCTCTTTCGATTTAAAGTAGTGGTAAAACGAACCTTTCGGTACGTCCGCTTCTTTAAGCAACTGTGATAAGCCAACGCCATTGAAGCCGTTGTTCACTATTAATTGATAGCCGACATTTAAAATATGCAGGCGTGTGTCATTCGTTTTCTCGTTCATGGTCGGTACTATAGTTTAAATTAGACCAGTCGTCTAGTGGTGGGTTTTGAGGGTATATTTGGTCGTTGTTAAAATAGTTAAATAGTTAAATAGTTAAATAGTTAAATAGCTAAAGTGCTTTCAAATGTTCAGATATAAAAAAGCCCCAACATAGCGCGTATGTTGGGGCTTAAATCAGTCTCTTCGATTATTTGATAGAGATGAGTTCTACATCAAAAATCAGAGTCGATGATGGTGGGATAGGGCCTGAACCGCCTTTGCCGTAAGCTAGAGTGCTTGGAATGAATAGACGAACTTTTTGGCCTTCAACCATGTAAGTTAAGCCTTCTTGCCAGCCTTTGATTACTTGCTTAAGGGCAAATGAGATTGGCTCGCCACGCTCAACAGAGCTGTCGAAAACAGTGCCGTCGATCAGCGTACCGTGGTAGTGAACCGTTACTTTGCTGTTCTTAGTTGGGTGTTCTGTGCCAGTACCTTCTTCAAGTACAAGGTACTGTAGGCCGCTTTCAGTCGTAATTACGCCTTCTTTAGCTCCATTCTCGATAAGGAACTGTTGACCTTGTTCGAAGTTTTCTGCACCAGACTTATGATTCGTCCAAGTACGGTAAATCATGAAACCCGCCAAAAGAAAGACAATGACCGGGATGACAAATTTAGACATAGTAAAACCTATTTATATTGAGTGCTGAATTTCGTAGTTAATACAAAATGTGTTAATCAGTTGACTAAAGCCGTGGTTATGGTTGAGTCAAAAGGTAGTTGATCGTTTTTGCAATGCCAGCAACGTCTTGGTGACCTGCTGTTAGTACTTGGTATTTACCGTTGATGATAAAGGTTGGTACTGAGTTGATCTGACCTTTTACTGAGATCTCTTCTGCTTTTTTAACGTAGTCGAAAAGAGCGACTTGCTGTTCTTTGTTCAGCTGGTATGGGCTAACCAAACCACGAGAAGTAAACGCTGTCTCTAGTGCTTGTTGACGCTGCTCAGGCGTTGCATCTGCACCCATTTGAACGGCACCAAATAGGTCGTCCATGAATGCGTGGTCAGGCGTCGCATCAAGCTGCATCACTGCTGTGTAGTAGATCATTGCGCTGATTTGAGCGCTTTCGTTGAACGTCACATGCATCTTGCCAATAGTTTGGTCTGTTAGAGATTCAATCTCTGGAATTGCACTTTCCATTTGACGGCAGTGACCACAGTTAAGAGAGAAGATTTCAGTGATCGGAGACAAGTTAAATTCTGTTAGAGCAGTTGGAAGCGCTTCGTAT
Organism: Vibrio sp. ZF 223; assembly: GCF_003050585.1. Lineage (NCBI taxonomy): Bacteria > Pseudomonadati > Pseudomonadota > Gammaproteobacteria > Vibrionales > Vibrionaceae > Vibrio > Vibrio sp. ZF 223. Next base: position 449,910 of record NZ_PIGB01000003.1, on the reverse strand, counting down.
TGAACGCCTTTTTGTGGCTCGTCTGTTTCACTACAACCCGCGATGATAAGTACGGCAGCGAGTGCTATGATGAATTTAGTAAATGGTTTAAACATAATGTTTGCTCTAGCGTTGAGAAGTCGTGAGATTCTAACTATTTAGTACGAATTGGAAAACAATTATAAGGTAAATAAATGCAAACAGTTCGAACTAGCGAGTTAAGACAGTCTAGTTGACTGTTAACTGTGATCAATAGCACTTTTTTTGATGCAGGCTCTTTTGTCGAAAGTTTTCGTCTAAAGTTTTTCCCTCGGTGCCGATATAGACATTAGTGAATGGTTTATCTGCATGAGTGGTTGGTGAAGTAATGAGATATTTAGCAATAATGTTAAGCATAGCTTTGGCAGGGTGTGAAACGACATTACCAACGGGTATGTTGGGTGATGATATGCTAGAAACTGCGCCGCAAACCGATTACGACTTGATGCATCCTGAATGGGGCGTGGTTCAGATTACACATGTAGCAAGCAATCGTGGCTATTCAATGCAGAGTAACTCTCGTCAGCAAACAACCATTACCAGCAACTATGGTCGAGGCGTATCAACCAATGATCCGCTAGAAGTTTTCCTCAGACAAAACCGTATCGATTTTGAAGTTTTACCGGGCAATCATGTAATGGTAAAGCTTGAGCAGCACGTGAACTTTAAAACAGGTTCTGCATTCCCTGAGCCTGTTTATAATCAATGGCTAGATACGCTAGGCAGCTATCTTGCTCAACGCCAAGATATTGATGTGGTCATAGAAGGGCATACTGATAATACGGGCACAGATCGAATCAACGATCCGCTTTCAGAGAAGCGCGCAAAAGAAGTGAAGGCTCGATTAGAGAGTAACTATGTGTCGAGTCGCTCCATTTATACTCGTGGCTTTGGCGAATATGTTCCAGCTTGTACCAACGCCTCTGCGCAAGGCAAGGCGTGTAACCGCCGTGTAGAATTGATGCTGATCGTAGCGAAGTAGTCGTTTGAACTTTCGCACCTCATTTGAAACGGCTTATGCCAAATAATAGACATAAAAAATCCCTCACATTTGAGGGTTTTTTTGTATCTAGATTTTGTCGCTTTATTGCTTATGCAAACTGCTTTTCTAAGTAAGTCACGATATCTGAAGATTCGTACATCCACTCAGTTTTGCCGTCTTTTTCGATACGTAGACAAGGCACTTTCACACGACCGCCGCCAGCTTCAAGCTCTGCACGGTGTTGCTCGTTGTTTTTTGCATCACGAAGTTCAAATTGAACCGACTGACGTTTCATCGCGCGGCGCACTTTCACACAAAATGGGCACGCTTCGAATTGGTATAACGTGTGCGTTTTTGCTTGCTCGTTTACTTTGCTTTGCTCTTCTTGAGAACGCTTAACACCACGTGGGCTGAAAACAAAATTCAATAACAAGATGACACGACCTAAGAACCAACGGATAAACTTCATAACTCTCTCTACATATTTAAAATTAGCGTTACAATTTGCAGCATTATATACACAAGTTTTGCCAGATGCTCGCAACAAACCGCTAATATCTATTTTGTCCGTTCGATCGTGTGAGACTTAGCCACATTTAGCCCTAAACGCTTAGACAGTCGAGTCAGGTTTGCTCGGTCTGTTTTCAAAATACGGCCTGCTTGTGCCCAGTTAAAATTGGCATCTTCCAATACCTCAGTAATGATACTGCGTTGAAAATCATCTGTTGCACCGCGCAGCCCTGCAGAAAGATCGATCGTTGGTGTCGATAACGGTGTGTTCTTCACCTGTGTCGTCGCAATTGGCTGGTCTTGGTCGAGTGGACCACAATCTTCCTTGGTAATTGTCACCAGGTTTTTATTCGTGCTACGCGCCAATGCTTTCAATGCTGAACGACTGATCACGTGCTCAAGTTCACGAACGTTACCTGGCCAACCATAACGATTTAGGAAAGAAAGAACGTCAGAGCGGAACTTAACTTGGTTGATACCAAGTTTACGACGTGCTTGTTCTAAGAAGAAACCCGCTAATAGGCTGATGTCGTCACCACGATCTTTTAGTGCAGGTACTGCGATAGGGTACACACTCAGTCGGTGATATAAATCGGCTCTGAATCGCCCGTCTTCAACTTCTTGCTTTAGATCTCGGTTAGTCGCTGCCAATACTCGCACATCAATGGTTTGAATGTTGTCTTGGCCAACAGGTTGAATTTCGTTGTTTTGTAGAGCACGTAGTAGTTTACTTTGCGCGGCCAAAGGCAATTCACCAATCTCATCTAAGAACAGTGTGCCACCATCGGCTAACGCAAACTTACCTAAGCGGTTTTTGTCTGCGCCAGTAAACGCGCCACGAACGTGACCAAATAGTTCACTCTCTACCAAGTTCTCAGGAATAGCAGCACAGTTGACGTAGACCAACGGGTTACGTTTACGTTGCGATTGATGGTGCAGGGTACGAGCAACAAGCTCTTTACCAACACCAGTGTCACCATGAATCAAGATATTAAATTCAGACGGTGCGACAACGGCAATGTCGTTCTTAAGCGCGACCATGGTGTCACTGTTACCAATTAACTCGCCGCCGTCACGTTCCCAGGCTTCTACGTTCAACTCTTCCAGTAATTGCTTTGACTGTTTTGCTTGATGCTCAAGTTGCGAGAAGGTCAGTGCCATCTGCATAGTTGACGCTGCAATAGCTGCCAGCACCTCAAGGTTGCGGGCAGGAATATTCGCAAATACATCTGGTTTTAGGCTGTCCAGGGTTAGCACCCCTAACAATTTGTCACCAAACAGCAGAGGCAAACCCATGCAGGCGTGCATTGGTAGATCGCCGTCATGATCGATCAGTAAGCCATCGAAAGGATCAGGTAGCGAGCTATCAGCATCAAAACGAACAGGAGAGCGTGATGCGCAAATCTCATCAAAACGAGGGTGTTCTGAAATGATAAAGCGACGACCGAATGTATCTCGGCTGAGCCCTTGCATTGCTATAGGTACTAGCGTGTCGCCTTGAAGGCTTAAAAGCGCGACACAATCACACGTTATGGTTTTGCGAATGGCATCGATCAGGCGATTGAAACGATCTTGATCGTTCACACCACTTGCGAGGCCAATGGTCATTTCCATGAGGGTAGATGCGGAGATATCTTGCATAAAAAACTCTAACTGTGTGTGTTTATCTACATAATAGAGTCTTATTGACTTAAAAAAAAGGTCTTTTTGACATTTTTATAAGATGTATTTTGAAAGGGAAACCAGTAATGACGGGGATTGATAAAGTTGGCACTGATTGTGCAAAAGAGACAGCGAAGCCCAATTATAGCGCTGATTAAACAGACTATTCTTGATCTCAATCAATCAGGTGGCATTAATCAGGTTTCGCGATTTTTTGAAATGAAAACGAGTCAAAATAACTCAGTTTCTAAAAATAACTCAGGTTTCAGAAAATCGATAAGTCATTCTTAATTTTTAGTAGTCAAAATGACATATAGGTCATAAGGCTCAGTGTTCGGAGTAAATTCATGCTTAACAATGCACATATCGAAATCATCAAATCTACTATCCCTCTACTTGAGAGCGCAGGCCCAGCTTTAACTCAGCACTTTTATCAACGTATGTTCACACATAACCCTGAGTTAAAAGATATCTTCAATATGACTCACCAAAGAACAGGTCGCCAAGGCGTAGCACTGTTTGAAGCTATCGCGGCTTATGCAAAGAACATTGAAAATCTAGCAGCGCTAACCACAGCAGTTGAACGCATTGCACAGAAACACACAAGCTTTAATATTCAACCAGAGCACTACCAAATTGTTGGTTTGCACCTGATTGAAACACTACGTGAATTAGCTGCTGACGCGTTTACTCCAGAAGTGGAAGAAGCATGGACAGCCGCTTACCTATTCTTAGCTCAAGTATTCATCGATCGTGAAGCTGAACTTTACCTACAGCGTAAGCAAGCTGTTGGTGGTTGGGAAGCAGCGCGTGCGTTTGTGATTGCAGACAAAGTCGAAGAGTCAGCGCTAGTAACAAGCTTCATCTTACAGCCAAAAGACGGCGGTGAAGTTCTGGATTACACACCAGGTCAATACATCGGTATTGAAGTGAAACCTGAAGGCTCTCAATACAGCGAGATTCGTCAATACTCACTGTCTGATAAGCCAAACGGCAAGCAATACCGTATTTCTGTCAAACGTGAGGGACAAGGTCAAGAGACACAAGGCGTTGTATCTAACCACCTACACGATATGGTTGCTGTTGGTGATGAAGTAAATCTTTACGCACCAGCGGGTGACTTCATGTATCAAGAGCGCAGCAAGCCAGTAACACTTATCTCTGCAGGTGTTGGTGTAACGCCGATGCAGTCTATGCTTGAGTTCCTAAATACGGAAGATAAAAACGAGCCAGTACTTTACCTTCACGCTTGTGAGAACGTAGGCCAACACTCTTTCACGACTCGTGTTAAAGACATTGTTGCCAACAAAGGTTGGGAAGCGAAAACGTGGTACATGAACAAAGACGAATCTGCATGTGAAAACACGCATCAAGGCCAAATGGATCTAGCGCCTATCTCAGACACTAAAGGCTTTGAAGAGAGTGACTTCTACATCTGTGGCCCGGTTGGTTTCATGAAGAACATCGTGGAACAACTAGACGCACTTAACGTTGATCGTTCACGCGTGCACTACGAAGTATTCGGCCCTCACGCTAACTTCTAATAGTTCTCGATAGTTCTATTAACACTCGCCTGAACTATTAACGACCTTGCCTATTCAAAAGGCCTCACATTGTGAGGCCTTTTTTGTTTGGAGGAGCGCTGAATCGAGAGGTCTCTAGAAAAGAGGGCTTGAGTTGATTAAGAACGCTTCGTCTTCTTAGACATGTAATCGGAATCAAAAAACTCGGGCCAGTACATTTTCACGTAACCACCTGCAACCCAAATCACTAGAATGGTCGCGATGGTTAGCTCAAAGAAACCAAACTTGTGTAGCCAATACCATTGTGGGTATTCCGCGCCGAAAAATGTGGTTAGACGATGCATGGCAATAGCGCTGATCACGGATGGGAAGGTGACGGCAGCAATTGAAGGTTGGAACTTCAGACGCATTAGGCGGATGTAACACAAGTAGATCAGCAGTGTCATTGTGATGGCAATGCCAGCCAAAGCGCCAGTCAGAATAGGATCTGGATTATCAAAGTTGACCAAGTAAGCGGCTAAAGACAAGTTTACTGGTGCGGCCATGATTGCCAGTGTTGGTCTTGCTCTGCGTGGCAGGTTTCCTTCGAACACCAAGCGGTACAATACCACTGGCAGCATAAGGAAATAGATACCGATACAAGTGGCCGCAAGTGTTTCTGAAAATACCGTATGGCCAAACTGTGTGCCCGCTAAAGAACTGCTGATCAAACCTACCGGATACAGAAACCAACTCGGTACAATGTTTGACATTTTGAAGTTGATGATCTGAAAACCAAAGAACAATACCATCATGGTAAAGTGCAGCAATAGCGCACAGAACCAAACTGGGTAGGCGATGACTGGCGATATCTCGGCTAAGTAGTCGCACAGAATCAGCAAAGCCATGCTCATTGGTGCCATTAAGCTACCCACTAATGGGTGGCGTATGTCATTAAGGAAGGTATTAAAGCTCGTTAGATAACGGAGTAAAACAGGCAGCAATAATAGCGCACCGAATGAAGCGAGGTAGGGACGAATGATCTCACCAATGCCCGGGATATATAGCGCCCAAGCTTGTCCTAGCCCAATAACGCCAAGTGCTAAAGACGCCTGAGATGGCGGCACATTTTTTACTTGGGTTAATCTTCTCCAGTTCAACGACTTGCTCCGACTTAGTTAATTACAGAATATTGGATTATTTGCTTTAGTTAGAGCCTGTAAGTATTTCATCAATAGATTTTGAGGGCACTCAACTAATTTTGAGTGGATGATACCAAGTTTAACGTTTGCTTTTTTGATTTTGATACGGAATCGGGAGATTAAGCACGTTGAATGTGTGCTTTTGTTTCATGAGTCTTTTGTAATTAACGCACTTCCTCTTGTTGAGGCAGGTCTTGTTGTCTTAACTTCTCGTTTTTCAGCGTGCGGTTCAGTAGTTGGCTGTAAATCGGCTGACCCCCTAACATCTGCGCAATGATTACGGCACCTAGACAGGTGATGATCAACGGTAGGATAAGGTAGTAGTTATTGGTCATCTCGATAACCAGTAATATACCCGTAATTGGTGCACGCACGGTTGCAGCAAATAAAGCGCCCATACCTGCAATCGCAAACATGCCCGGCTCGATATTCAGTTCAGGAAAGAATGCCGCGGCGATAAGCCCAAATGCGTAACCAAAGAGTGTGCCGAGTGCAAGCATCGGCGCAAAGATACCGCCCGGAGCACCAGAGCCAAAACAAAGCAAAGTGGTGATAACACGCCCTAGAAATATCAGTAGCAATATGTTGGTGCTGTAGCTGCCATTAGTGATATTCGGGATGATACCAATACCACCGCCAGTCAATTCCGGGATATAAAGCAGCAACAAGCCAAAACAGCCACCAAGCAGGGTTCCGGTTATCAAGTAGCGTTTGCGGTCGTTCTTATGTATTGCCACAAACATATCTTGCGAAAGTGTTATTAGCTTATTGAAGATCACGCCAAATACGCCGAACAACACGCCAAGTAATAGGAACAACCACAGTGCACTCAGTTCAGGCGGTTGGTATTGAGGCATTGTGATAACGGCAGATTGGCCATTGATCGAACGAAATACAATGTTGGCTGAGATTGCAGAGATGATGACGGCTTTGATTGAAATGAGTGAGTAGCGAAATTGTGGTCGCATCTCTTCAACAACGAACATAATCCCAGCCAATGGAGCATTGAACGCAGCAGCCAAACCGCCAGCCGCACCAGAAGCGAGCAGTGAATGTCGAGTATCGTCATCTTTCACTCGGAATATGTCAGTCACCATACGTCCGATGCTTCCGCCCATTTGCACGGTAGGCCCTTCACGACCTAACACCATGCCAGAGCCTAACGCGCCCATACCACCAAAGAATTTCACAGGAAGTACTCGCCACCAACGAACAGGTCGCATCCCGTCCATCGCGCCTTCTATTTCAGGGATACCTGAGCCGGCAGCTTCTGGAGCGAAACGGTGAACGAGGAAATAGCCAATGAAAGCGAATGCAGCACTAATAAGGAAAGCCGCAAGCCAAAGTGGTAAATAGCTACCGATTTCATCTTTCAGCCAATCGGTACGAGTTTCTGTGATGAAATGAACCGCAACCTCGAAATAGGTGCCCACCACGCCAGCAAGGATACCGACAATGCAAGAAAGGAAAAGTACTGAAGCGGGTGTTTTGTCTCTAGAGAGAAATTGGTTGATAGCATCCCTTGGCATTTTTGCTAAAAGGGATTGCTTAATTCTCTCTCTATTGGTCATTTAAGTTTGGTTCCTGAGTTGATGCGGGGAGGGCCTTAGTAAATTATACGCCTCCTCTGCATATCCTATAGCAGCAAAGATGCAAAGTTGAATTTCATTTATGAAAGAAGTGTATTACATAAATGGAATGTATGGACAATATAGTGGAATCGCCGTCACAGTTTTGATCGATTCTCAGGTAGCAACTTGTATTACGCCAAAAATGAACCATAGTTAAATCGTAAAGCAACATAACGAACCGCAAGGAGAAGTGAGGTTTTACACACAATTTGGATGGATTCAGAAACAAAGTTTTTAGTTCCTCGTTAAATGTTCAGGTCGATATTTAAGGCTTCCTGATTCGCGAACTCACGATTGAGTAACGAGGGTGAGGCGTACTGACAAGTACGCCTTTAGTCCGTCTGGAGCATCCAAAATTCTGCTTTTCACTTCAATTATCTATTTATCTGCTCAAAGTCTTTACACTTCGTTAAGCACTGTATCTCTGTTAATCAGCTTAACCCTCTATTTAGTTAACCCATTCTTCTGCTCGCCAATCTGAGTATAAACAAGCGATTGGGGTCAACTTTTTGGTAATTGAGTATATACTCCCTTAAAAAGGAGAACTGATATGACTAAAAAAGTTCCTACAAACATCATTACGGGTTTCTTGGGTGTTGGTAAAACGACAGCCATTTTGAATCTGCTTAAAAACAAACCTGAGAATGAAAACTGGGCTGTTCTGGTTAATGAGTTCGGTGAGATCGGCATAGATGGCGCATTGATGACGGACCAAGGTGCTTTGATTAAAGAAGTGCCGGGCGGTTGCATGTGTTGTACAGCGGGTGTACCTATGTCTGTAGGTATTAATGCTTTACTTCGCCAAAAGCCAGACCGCTTGTTGATTGAGCCAACAGGCCTTGGTCACCCTAAACAAGTGATTGCGACGCTGACTTCTGAGCAATACACGCCATACGTTGATCTCAAAGCGACGCTTGGTTTGGTTGACCCACGAAATCTATCCAATGAAAAGTACACGTCGAATCAGAATTTCAATGATCAACTAGACAGTGCCGATGTGATTCTTGGTACTAAGGTTGACCTTGTTCATTCTGAAGACATCGATGTGTTTAATGATTGGGTGACGGATCAAACGCCGGCCAAAGTCTTCCATAAGCTAATTCATGATGGTGAAGTGCCATTGGAAGTGTTGGACATTGAAAGAGTGTATGGCAGTGCTTCATCTCATCTTGAAGCGCACCATCACGATCACGCTGACCAAGAACCTCAATTCCAACTTCCTCCCGGTGAAGCTTTCATCCGTAAAGAGAATAAAGGGCAGGGCTACTTTAGTTGTGGTTGGTTGTTTGGAGCAGAGCATAAGTTCGACTTCGATGCGCTATTCTCAATGTTGTCGGATCTAACGGCTGAGCGTGTAAAAGCCGTAGTGAACACCGACCAAGGTTGCTACGCATTTAATGTGGCGAATCAAGTTGTATCTGTGAACGAAATTACGCTTGATGGTTTTGAATCTCGATTGGAAGTGATCGACTCACAACTCATGCCGTGGGGCGATCTCGAGCAGATTCTACTCAAGCTGTGTGGCATCAAATAGCCTCATTTTTGCTGTTTGAACCAATGAACTCGGTGTTTACTTCGTTTAAGGCGGGGTAAACACCAGATTAAATGAGAAAGTTTGCGTTATATCACGATAAATGTGAGATAAATCACTCTAATTACTTTATAGTGCTCGGCTGAAATAAGAATGTAGGCTGTCTGCTTAAGGAACCCGTAACAATGTCATTTTCCTCTCAAGGTTTTGCTCCTGAATTAGTCAAAGCGTTGACTGAGTGTGGTTATGAAAAACTCACTCCAATTCAACAAAAAGCGATTCCAATGGCTCGTAAAGGCCATGATATTTTTGCTACTGCTCAAACCGGTACGGGTAAAACAGCGGCATTTTCATTGCCTGTTATCCAACACCTTTTGAACAGCGGTAAAAAGGCGTCTAGAGGAACGGCTCGCGGCCTTATTCTTGCTCCAACTCGTGAGCTTGCTGCGCAGATCGCTCAAAACATTAAAGACTACGTTAAATACACGGATCTAAGCGTTTCTGCTGTTTACGGTGGTAACAAGATGTCTTCACAAGTTCGTCAACTAGAACTGGGTGTCGATATTCTTGTTGCAACGCCTGGCCGTTTAGAAGAGCACTTAGAAGCGGGTAACGTGTCTATTGCTAACCTAGAATTCTTAGTATTTGATGAAGCTGACCGTATCCTTGATATGGGCTTTATCAATGCCGTTCGCAAGATCATGTTGGATGTTGAGACCTCTCCACAAATCATGATGTTTTCTGCAACGACTTCAACTCAGTTAAACCAATTGTCTGTTGATATTCTACGTAAACCAAAACGTATCAGTGTTGAGCGTGAAAACTCAACGGCTGCAACTGTTGGTCACGTGGTTTACCCAGTGGATCAAGAACGTAAAACTGAACTGCTTTCTGAGCTTATTGGCCGTAAAAACTGGCGCCAAGTGCTTGTGTTTGTGAACTACAAAGAAACAGCGAACGATGTCGTTAAAGAGCTTAAGCTAGACGGTATTAAAGCGGTACTTTGTCACGGTGATAAAGCGCAAAGCGCTCGTCGTCGTGCTTTAGACGATTTTAAAGAAGGCAGAGCGCGTGTCATGGTAGCAACAGACGTTGCGGCTCGTGGTCTTGATATCGAAGACTTACCACACGTAATTAACTACGATATGCCTTTCCTTGCGGAAGATTACGTTCACCGTATTGGTCGTACAGGTCGTGCTGGTAAACAAGGTCATGCAATCTCTTTCGTTAACCGTGAAGAAGAACTGACTGTTGTTCAAGTAGAAAAACTGATTCAACAGCGTATTCGCCGTGTCGAACAACCGGGTTATGAACCGAAGAAACGTGATGCTTACATCGAGAAGCTGAACACTAAGTCGGCTTACAAAAACCGCCAAGGTCGTAAGAACAACGCGAACGAAGAGCCTCAAGATCAAGCAAGCGCAGAACGCCGTTTGACTATGATGAAGCGAATTAAAAACCGTCGTAAGTAAAATTACGGTTGGTACTGAAAAAGAGCCACTGTATTGTGGCTCTTTTTCGTTGTGTCGCTAAATACAAGGTCGCTCCTTACAAAGACAACTCAACAAGCTGAACACTCAAATAAAAATAAGTCGATAAGGTAATAATATGGATAGCGCGCTACTTTGGGCTTTTATTCCCACGTTTTTCTTTGTATCAATCACGCCCGGTATGTGTATGACCTTGGCGTTAACACTGGGCATGAGCATCGGTTACAAGCGTACATTATGGATGATGGTCGGTGAGCTGGCTGGCGTCGCGGTAGTTTCAGTGGCCGCAGTATTAGGTATCGCGTCTATTATGCTGAATTACCCATGGCTATTTACAGGCTTCAAGTTTGTGGGTGCAGGGTACTTGTTCTACTTGGGTGTTCAGATGTGGCGTTCAAGAGGAAAACTGGCGATCAGTACTGATAATCAAACAACCAAAGTCAGCAATGATTGGGACTTGGTGGTTCAAGGCTTTGTTACTGCGATTGCAAACCCGAAAGGCTGGGCGTTTATGATTTCTCTGCTGCCTCCTTTTATCAACAGCAGTAAAGATTTAGCACCTCAGTTGATGATTCTGGTTTCTATTATCTTAGCTTCTGAATTTGTTTGCATGACTCTGTACGCGACAGGTGGAAAGAGCTTAAAACATATGCTGGGCAAAGCCGATAACGTTAAGTTAATGAACCGCATTGCGGGCACCTTGATGATGGGCGTAGGTGTGTGGTTGTTCGTGAGTTAATTCTGAGCATCGACAACGAGTCGTTTACGAAGTCACGGGTTCTCTGTTGAATCGAAGAACTGACCGAATATAAAAAGAGCGATAGGGCATTTAACCTTATCGCTCTTTTTGATTCTACTTAGCTAGGTAACGGAAACTAGATAACCGAAGTGTTTCTAATCTTAGTTAGCCTAAGTATTAAACAGCTATTTCACCGCCGTCTTCACGACGAATCACAACGGTAGATGCTCGTGGGCGAACATTGCCTTGAGTTTGAGCTGTTGCATCTTCAGACGATGGCCAGTTTGCAGGGTGTTGAATGTTCACAAATAGTGATTTGAAATCTGGGCTAATGGTAAAGCCCGTAACTTCACAACCGTTTGGACCCACAAAGAAGCGTTTAAGCTGTGCCTGGTTGTTTGCATCAATCACCGCGCTGTTGCCTTTGTCGTCCGTTAACTGAGATGGAACTACTGCCAGCATTTGGTCGTTGGTGTACCCAGTAACTTCGTCTGCACCGTTATCTGTTTGAATCCACAAAATGCCACGAGCATCAAACGCTAAGCCGTCAGGGCTCGCGAATTGGTTCGTGTCTGTTAGTCCTGAGCGGTTGATAGATTTATCTTCCACTGCTGGAGAGCCGAATACAAAGATATCCCAATCGAATTCGCCAGCCGTTTTACCTTCATCCCAGCGGATAACATGACCAAACTTGTTGTTTACGCGAGGGTTCGCTGAATTGGCTTCTTTGCGCTTATTGTTGTTCGTTAGCGTTAAGTAAGCCGTACCTGTCATTGGGTCTACAGAGCACCATTCAGGACGATCCATTGGCGTTGCGCCTACAAGGTCGGCTGCGCCTGCGGTATTAACGATAAGTGCGGCTTGAGAGTCATATGAATCACCTAGCTTGCCGCCGTTTGTGGTTTTGCTGCTGAGTGTTAATGGTAACCATGTACCTGAACCGTCGTCGTTGAACTTAGCGACGTAAAGCGTGCCTTTGTCCATGTATTTGTCGCCCGCGCTTAGGCGGTTGCTTGGCTCAGCGTCACGCGGGTCCCATTTTGCTTCAGAAACAAATTTGTAGAGGTATTCGAAACGAGAATCGTGGCCAGAGTAGAATACGATCGGTTCTCCTTCGGTCAACTTACCAAATGTACAGCCTTCGTGACGGAAACAACCCAGTGCAGAACGTTTTTTAGCGCGAGAGTTTGCTGTGTATGGGTCGATTTCAACAATGTAGCCGTGACCGTGTGCTTCATTACGGTAATCGTCCATTGGTGAATCAGCGGTTGGTGTTACATCAAAACGTGCGAACTCATCCAAGCGTTCTTGTTTGTCACCAGAAAGTGTGTCCCAACCGTAGCGAGTTTTGTCAGTAGCGATACCGATACGTTCTTGAGCTGGTGTCGTTGTACCTTTATTGACGAAGTAACCTGGCCAGTTCTCTTCACAAGTTAGGTAAGTGCCCCAAGGTGTGTAGCCGTTGCCACAGTTATTCAATGTTCCACGAGCTTGGCTACCGTCTTGTGAGAATTTGGTTTTGGTAAACTCACTGTGAGCGACAGGGCCAGACAGGTCCATCACAGTTGCGCCAGTGTAGCGACGGTTAAGTGGATCGTTATCGACTATTACCCATTGATTGCCTTCAAGCTTAACGCGAACCACACTCACGCCGTGTGCGTTGATCTCTTTACGTACTTCATCAATGTTAGGACGAGCGCCTTCATTGTATGTAGGGCCATTAGCGTGCAGGGCTTTTTGGTCAATGTATTCGTGGTTGATCACCAACAAACCGTCATTGCTGTTGCCGTCGAGTGGGAAGAAGTGCATGCCATCGTGGTGCATTCCCAGTGCGTTGGCTTGGTCTTGTGCGTTGTTTGTACCGTCTTTTAACCAAGCATTACCTTGCTTGTTAAGTGGCGTACCCCAAGGAACAAGCACTTGTGCTGTGTAACCTTTCGGTACGACAACACTGTCAGTCAATGAGCCTTTAACCGATTCAAACGCTAGAGTCGCGGTGCTTTTCTGCGCGCCTGTTGCTTGCATTGTTGCGGCGTTAGCTGTGCTGTGACCCGCTAAACCAAACGCGCCAAAAGCCGTCATTGCACTGATGCCTAAACCGCCTTTTAATACGTTTCTTCTTGAAAGGTTTGCATCTAGAACTTCTTCGAAGGGTTTGTTTTTACTCTTGTTAAAACGAGTGCTATCAAATGTTTCCTTGCTCATCGCGACTGCTTCCTATTGGCTGACTTTATTATTCGTTATTTATGACTTACCCGTCTACTAGGGCGTGTTGACCTTTTGCGGTTAAATTTTGTTCGAGATAAAAGCGTTTTAATCGCGGCGAGGGGGAAGTAGCCTAGTCATTCTAAGCAAATCCTCCTCAACAAAGAGTAAAACGCTTTTAGCCGAACCCTTCGGGCAGCGTTTGCTGGTCATTTCTACTGCGTTATCGGCTTCTCATGTAGGCTAGCTACACATCGAAGCCTCTGCCTTGTATAAATACCCAGCAACTCGCTGCAAAAATCAGCTCAAAAGATCAACACGCCCTAATTAATTGGTTAATAAGTTGGGTAAATGTGTGACCAATCGTGAAGCAGTTAAGTGACAGATTTTTATAGTTTTCATTAAGCTTTTGTTTCTGTAGCACGATTTTTGCCATAACACTTCTCATGCAAGACAAAACACTTGGGGATTGGGTTAGAACTGTGTATAAATGCTTAATCAAATGAAAAGAGAGACAGTTATGAAATTAGATAAAATCGAAAACAAAAATCGTCGCCTACGCAAAAAGCTATACCTAGGTGAATTCGCGATTCTGGGTTTTGAAGTAAGCTGCAAGACATCGATTACTGATTTTGATCAATACGATGTGTTCATTGACGAGTTCATCGATTTCATCGACAGCATCGGTCTGTGCTTTGGTGGCGGTGGTCTTGAGCTGTTTGAAGGTTTCTTATGCTCTATTGAGCGCTACCGTTCAGTGACAGAAGCAGAGCAACTGCAAGTTGCACAATGGCTTGAAGCGCGTGCTGAAGTAACGAAAGTTGAAGTAAGCGAGCTTATTGACGCAAACTACGCGTTATAAATTGATGTTGTTCTGTTAGCTTTGCTTAGAGGTCTATACGACTTTTAGAACGAGCAACAATACACAAAAACAGAGGCCGAATCGGTATATCGATTCGGCCTTTTTGCGTTTTCTTCCTTTCATATTCTTTTTTTATGTTTCCCTTTTGCTTTGTGAGGCGACTAATTTCTCTTAAATATCAGTGCTCTATGGCTACTTATCTGGGCTGTAATAAGTTTGGATAAACTTGTGAGACTTTTATGAGAATTCAATGAAGTTGCTGATAGATTTGATCGCCATTCTTAGAGTCAACAACACCACTGTTCGTGGCTGACTAGATAACACGTCTTTCGATGTTATTGATTCGCCAGTCACGAAAGGACTCGATAAAGGGTGGAATCAAAATGAATAAACGTACTCAAATCAGCTTAGTGATTGGCTCAGCGATGTTCGCTTTTGGGGCTGTTCAAGCTCAGGCAGCCCAGCTTGAGGTGACTGTCACCAATGCCACAAAAGGGATCTACTTTACGCCAATCTTGGCTGCGGCTCATGATTCAAGCTTGTTCATGTTTAGAACGGGGGAGGCAGCTTCTGCTGAGTTGGAATCCATGGCGGAAGGTGGCGATATTTCAGGTCTATCTAGTGTTATTGCTAACGCGGGCGGCGTGGTGGTTGAGAATCCAGCAGCCGGAATTCTCAATCCAGGCGTCGCAACTACGTTTGATATCGATACGGGTGATTTAGCTTACTTGTCACTCGGCGCGATGTTGTTGCCGACCAATGATGGCTTTGTTGGATTAGACAGTTGGAAGATCCCAACTCAAGCGGGCACCTACAAAGCCACACTCAATGGTTATGACGCAGGTACAGAAGCCAATGATGAGTTGGCAGGCAGTATGCCAAATCCTCCCTTTATTACCTTTGGTGCTGGTGGTACTGGTGTGGAGACTGCCGTGTCTAACGCTAAGGTTCATATTCATCCGGGTAACATTGGTGATAGTGACGCGGCGGGCGGTATAAGTGACCTCGATAGCAGTAGTCATCGTTGGTTAAACCCTGTTGCAACTATCACCATTGTTGTTAAGTAAGGGGGATGTATGAAAGCTAGAATTCTATTTATCGCTGCCTCTGTTGCCGTGTTAGCCGGTTGTCCTGATGATGACGATGATTACTATCGCTATGATGTGAGTGTTACTAACCTCACGCCCAACCAACCTATGTCGCCACTTGCGGTGCTGACGCACAACACCAGTTTTGATCTGTTTGAAATCGGGCAAAGTGCTTCCGTTGACCTTGAATACTTAGCTGAAGGCGGCAGCAATGCTGAACTTATCGCGCTTAGCGACAGCGACGCTAATGTCTATCAAGGTATCTCAGGCAATGGGCTAATTCTTTCGGGTGAGCAAGACACGGTGTCTATTCGTATCGACCCAAATCAAGAGGAATATATCTCAGTTGCCTCTATGTTGGTGAACACCAATGATGCGTTTGTTGGTGAATCTGGTTTATCGCTGAAATCTTTGGCGGTGGGCGACACGTTCGTTATGAACATGAATGTGTGGGATTCAGGAACTGAGCTCAACGATGAGCTTGCTGCAACCATTCCGGGACCAGCAGGCGGTGGTGAGGGCTTTAATACCACACGAGACGACACCGATGTAGTGAGTTTTCATCCTGGTGTCATCAGCCAAGATGATGGTCTTGCGACCTCCGCATTAAGTGGCAACCATCGTTTCCTTAACCCCGGTGCGCGAATTACCATCACTCGCACTGAGTAACTAGTTGAATACACGATGAAAGAATTCCTGCTCTGTTCCGGTCAATTGAAAGGTGGGCAGACTCAGAATAGAGCAGGGATCATGAATAGTGCTGCGGTAAATTTGATGGCAAACATATTGCTGGTCGAAGACGACGATGATTTGGCCGAGCTGGTGCAGATGCACCTCAAGTTCCAAGGGCATGATGTTGTAAGAACCAATTCAATTGAAAAGGCTCAAGCGTTATATCAGGGAAGCCAGTTTGATTTGATCGTGCTTGATCGAGGCTTACCTGATGGCGACGGTCTTGATTTCTGTCGATTGCTACGTCAGCAAGAAGACTGGGCGCCTGTGTTGATGCTTACAGCTAGAGACACTGAGCTAGATAAGGTCTTAGGCTTAGAAGCCGGGGTCGATGACTACATTACCAAGCCTTTCAGCGTTCTTGAGTTTCAAGCTCGAGTAAGGAATATACTGCGTCGCTTAAGTCACTCTGAAGCAATAGTGAAAGATCCGCAGTCAACCGAATCCGTAATGAGTTTTGGCAGGCTTACCATCCAACCTGAGCGTCATCAGGTTTCATTAAATAATCAAGATGTCCCACTTACCGCAACCGAGTTTACGTTACTTCACTTTTTAGCTACCCGACCGGGGCGCGTCTATAGCAAAGACGAGCTGCTCAATCACGTTTGGAATACCGATCATTCTGGGTATCACCACACGGTGTGTAGCACCGTTAACCGTTTGAGAACTAAGTTGGCCGTGCCGAATAGCGACGATGACTTCATCAAAACCGTGTGGGGTGTGGGCTATAAGTTCGAATCGAAAGTTTAGGGTTATGTGTCGCATCTTAAGCTTAAGAGGCATCGAGGAGAGAACATGAGTTTCAAATCGCGTTTAGTGCTGTTTACCAGTTTGTGGTTTCTGCTCGTGAGTGTGGTTATCGCCTATACCTATCATTGGCAAAAAGAGACTATAGAACAAAGAACTAAGCAGAGCTTACATAAAGATCTCGCGCTGCACATGCGTGATGATAATCCTCTGATGATTGGCACGGACTACAACCCGAAAGCACTCAAATCCATATTTCATACCTTGATGTTGATTGGTCCCGATTTCGACATCTACTTTCTCGACAGTCAGGGCAATATCACGACACACGCCGCACCAGAGGGCACTGTGTTGGCAAACCAGATAGACTTAGCACCCATTAAACAATTCTTAAATGACGAGCCTTATCCGATTCTGGGTGAAGACCCGATCAACCCTGAATCTCGTAAGGTATTCTCTGTTGCTGCGATTGAAGAGTTGGGTTCTACGGTGGGGTATCTGTATGTGTTGATTGGCAGTAACCGCCATACCGTCATTGCCAATTCACAAGTCGATACGCCTTATATGGCGCTAGCCGGGCTTATGCTGATCTCTATCTTAGGCTTTGCGATTGGCGCTTACCTGCTCGTAAAACGTAGCCTGTTGAACCCTATTGAAGAGGTTACCAATAAGCTACAACAGCAAGCAGAGCAAGATTTCCGCCTCGACCCCAACTTCATACATCAAGTACCGGAGTTGGTGCCGATCGCACGCTCTTATCAGTTGATGGCGAAACACATTCAGCAGCAATTCTTACAGCTTGAGTATCAGTCTTCACATCGTAGACAAAGTTTATTGCAACTGAGCCATGATTTGAAAACACCGTTATCAAGTGTGTTGGGTTACTTAGAAACATGGAAGATCCAAAACCCTCAATCGGATTCACTGATTGATGTCGCGTATCGCAATGGTAATAAACTGTCTGAACAATTGCATTCACTGCTCGACAGTGCCAAACATGACAATCCTGTCCCTACCTATCGATACGCATCGATAGATTTGAATGGGTTGCTTAGCGAGTGCTTAGAAACGATTCAGAGTCAGTACCGCCATAAAGATGTCGAACTTAAGGTTGATATACCTGATGGAGTAAAAGCAGCTGGTGACAATGACTTGCTTGAAAGGTTGATTTTGAACTTACTAGACAATGCGTTGAGGCATAGCCCAACTGGAACAGTAGTTTCACTGAGTGTTGATTTAGAACCGGATTCGAAGCGGGTGAAGGTGGTGATTCAAAATGAGGTGGAGCAGGAAGCACCGAATGGTTCATTGGGAATAGGAACCAAGATCGCGCAGTCTATACTGATGTTGCATCACAGTGTGCTAGAAACAACAAAGGCAGAGAACTCATTTCAGCAAAGCTTTTACTTGCCTTCGGTATAGTTCTGTCTGCCTTTGGTTTAGCTTGGTGTGTATTTACGTAGAAGCAACGTTAAGCGTCTTTGCTGCCTTCGTTACCTTCGTTCACTTTTGCGTAGAAGTGAAGTAGCTCAGTTAATTCTTTAACCCAACCAAATGCATCTTTAGGTGCATTCTTTAAAATCTTTTCTACTTTCTCACAGTGCACTTCGATTGCGATTGCTTCTTCAAGGTTGAAAGAAATTGAGTAGAAGTGCCAAAGCAGTAAGCGAGTCATTCGCTCGATGTTCTGTTGCGAGTTATCCGACTCTGAGAAGGCTAGGTTCACTTCACCAAGCGCGATAGCTGTCATTCGAAGCATTGCGTCAAATTTCGCTGATTGCATGCGTTCTTCGCTGGTGACTTCTTCTTGTTCAAACGTGAACAATTCTGTCATTGCGTCTTCAGGAACAAGGCGATGGATCATTCTTAAACTAAATTCTTCTAGTTCATGACGAGGCATGGTGATTAAACAATTTAAGGTGTAGTCGCGTTGCATGGTGTTCTCTTGAATCAGCAAAAAGGTCGGACAGTTTAATGGAGAAGCGAGCTTAGAAAAAGCAGATTTTAGATAAGCCTACCTTTGCAGACTTATCTGGATGCCGCATACCTGAAAACTAGCGAAAATGGTGAATATAAAAAGCGTTACGCTTTACTATGACTTGGCGGTTGGTATTGCATGGACTGGTCGTTTCTCATAAAAATGTTGCTCGCAACCAAACTGCCAATGCAAATCGAACCAAGGGCGAGCCAAGTCATCGCATCGGGAATCTCGTTAAAAAGCGGGATGGCTAACAAGGTTGCTACTGCGGGGGTTGCACTGCCAAAGGCGGCAGAACGTTCAGCCCCTAAGGTATTGACCGCATAAAGGTAAGTGAACGCCGCTATTAAACCCGCCCCAACGCCTTGCACAGCTGAATGAACGGCAAGCTCTGTGTAGGGCCAATTAGCGATAGGTGTATCCATTAGATGGCTTGGGAGTGTTCCGGTCAGGATTAGGACGAGTAACAGCAAAGTAGAGCAGAGCGAAATAAAACCGGCACTGACTAACGCATTAAGATTAGCGACACGGGCAGATATGGTAAACGTTGCCCACATTAAGCTTCCGCATAAAAACAACAAATGGCCTTTGGTGTACTCAAAGTTGAAGCTGCTTAAGCTACTTCCCAAAAACAACACAATACCGAGCAAGACCAAACCTAAACCGACAACACGGTGTCGGCTGAGCGGCTGCTTAAAAAAGAGTACGGCAATTCCTGTTACGAAAAGAGGGAGCGTGCCCGGAACAAGAGCACTGCCATGTGATACCGGAACAAACTGCATGGCCGTTCCTGCAACAAGCAGATAAGGCAATCCGCTACCGACAAACATACCCGTTAGATACCGTTTAGGGACTTCAGCAATCACGCTGCGTGCTTTCCATATCAGAGGCAATAAAACCAAAGCCGGTATGAGAAATCTTGTGAGAGCGATATCTGCAGGTGTTAAATCTGAATTTGCGCCGCCTTTAAGAGAAAGGAAAAAACTCGCCCAAATGAGCAGAGTGATGGTAATTGATAGATAGCCAAGATTCATAATAAACAATGAAAGTGAATGATGACTAATTATGGAGGAGAGCTCGTGCCTTAAGTTGGCAAGTTTCGTTCTAACTTGACCTATCATTGCGGATTTCTGCTAACATTCTTTCAATTGTTAACGAATTTAACTAATGAATGGCTTTCACTATGGACAGAATTGATAGACATCTTCTCGAGTTGCTGCAAAAGGACGGTAGATTGACCACGGCAGAGTTAGCTGATGAAGTAGGCTTATCCCCGTCACCTTGTGCTAGACGTATCAAAAGGCTTGAAGAAAAAGGCATTATCGACAGTTACCGCGTGAGCTTATCGCGAGAGAAGGTGGGTGTGGCGATGAGTGTGTTTGTCGAAGTGAGCCTAAACAACCACCAAGAAGTGTCGATCGATAAGTTCGAGGGAGCGATTGTCGAGATGGAGGAGGTGATCAGCTGTCATGTGGTGTCTGGCGCTTATGATTATCTGTTAGAAGTCGTTAGCCCGAACTTGATGGCCTACGAGGCATTTACAAGAAAACTTCAAAGGCTCTCTAACGTGAAAGACATTCATACTCACCTTGCGATAAGACAAGTAAAAGGTAATGCGCCACTGCCAATTTATACCGATTAAACCAAAATAAGAGCAGTAACGCGGCGGTAAAGTGAGCTGAAAACGAAATGGTTTGATCTTTAAAGAAGAGCGAGAAAGTTACCAAACATCTCTCACAGGATGACAAACTCACGGCAATAAAAAACGGAGAACCTCGTGAAAGGTACTCCGTATATGTAGGTGCAAAACTTAGTGATACTTAAAGTTAGAGATTGAACAATCCCCAGTTTGTGCATTAATTCTGAATGAAAAAGCATGTGAATGGTAATCCACACCATCATTCCAAATTGTTTCTCCAAATATCTTACATAGCTCTAGCTCACTTACTGAACCGAACTCTTCCATGTGTTTAGCTACAGATAAAAGTTTACCTCTTATCTCTGCAGTCCATTCCGTGTTACTCAAGCAGTTGAAAGCCATAGTCTTTTGCATATTACCTAGCCAAAATGTTTCTTGTTATTAAGTTATATGAAGATTCATGATAACAATTTTCTGGCGTTTGTAAATCTATTTTGTGATGAATATCTCACATACTCGCTTGCATTGGTCGGAAATTGAACTTTATTGTTGATAGTTAGCACATTAGTTTTACAACTTATTGATAAATCTTTGATTAGCGAGCTCTTAGAATAGTATGAAGTGGGTAGAGCATATTAATCGGAAAAGTCCAGTCAAACAGTGAGGTGATCTAATGGCTTCTTCAGTTTGATACATCGCTTATTGGTTGGTTTGTGTGGCGTGCTTCATCAATCATCGTAGCTTCTCTACGGTATATTGACGACAGCTGCCGGAATTTTTCACTGAGTGTATGGAGATCTCGGGAGAGTGATTGTGAGCTTTGTACGTGCACTTGTGCACTTTCTGTTTGTCTCGGTAGTTTTGCTCTAGCACAATGTTTAGCGACGGCTTGCCAAGAGTGTGTGAGAGACTCAGCTCCATCTAACTCGGTAGACACAACGTATGCCTGTTTTAATAGAACCTCAGAGACATCGTAAGCGGTATTCATATGACTATTGAGCTGTACATTAAACCTTTGCTCGTACTTTGCCCAAAGCTCAACGATCTGCTTTTTGGTGAAATGTTTGGATAACAGCGTTTGTGACTTGTAGGTTGAGAGAACTTGGTTGAATTCTTTGGTGTATTGGTTGTAACGTCCTTCAAATGAGAGCTGGCGATCCAGCAGTAGTTGCCAGTTTTCACTGCTACATTGGTTTGCTAGCACGACATTAGCACTCAAAGGTACACACACAATGATAACCTTCACCCAAAAACTCATGACTTTCCTCTACTTACCGCGTTCTCTATAGAGAGTATAGATGAGCAGCAGCATGAGTTGATGTACACTTGAAAGATACCTAAAACGGAAGAGCTGGTGGATTTGATGAAAAAAGCGCTGATCGCTTTACTTGTGTTGTTAATATTGGGCGGAGGAGGAGCTGCGTATTACTTCTTGGTCATGAATAAAGACCCAATTCCACCAGAGAAAATGGAAGAGCCAGCTGTAGAAGTTACTCAGCAGTCAGAATTCGACCGGGCACCCATCATGGATCTGCAGCCTGAACCAGAACAGACGGAATTTTACGTTTTGGATAGAAAGCTTGAAGTGGTAGAGCAACCTGAAATTGATGGGTTGATAACAGATTATCTCTACAAAGGTGAAAAAGTCGAAGTATTAGAGAAACAAGGCGAATGGGCTCGTATCTCTGATTATATTGTTCTCAAAGAAGGTGGCCCGCAGACAGCTGAATGGGTGTCTATGTCAGGTCTATCTAATGATGAAGTGATTATCTCAGAAAAAGAAAGCAAAGAGATATTAGATTCCTATTTGGTTAAGTCTGATGACCTCAAGATCCATCAAGAGAAATTCCGTAATTCGGTGGCTAAACTGATCTCTGAAGGGGAGTGTGCCCCAAGTGATTTTGAAGAACTCGGCGGATGGGTGAAATCGGTTAAGTACAGCAATCGAGATGTTTATTTTATTTATTGTGGCGGGTTGTCCATTGAAAACAAAATTTATCTTGATGTAAATAAAAATGAAATATTTACGAAGTAGCAACCCACGCTCTATTTATTAATGATTTTAATTAAGCCCACTCATAGATTGAGTGGGCTTTTTTTTGCCTATCCATAATGTTCAGTTTTCCAATTCAGAACGTTAATTATATTGAAGTTCATATAGAATGATAATGAACCATTTATTAATGGATAATAAGATTTTTGTTATTATTTCCATGGTCAATCATTTCAAATTCTCACTTTGCATTCTTCTTGAAACAAGCTAAAAAATATAGGTTTATCTCCTATTAACAATGACTTACCTACTTGGTGATAAAGTTAAAATTAAATAAATCCTAATGATATCAGCACCTTGCATTGGTTTACATGTTCGCAACATTTCATTGATTTTGAGAGGGAAGTCAAGTTTTCAATCATAAGATATAAATATTTCCCATTTGTAATAATATTTTTTGATTTTGAGTTGTAGGGTTTAATTAAAGCAAAACGTAAAGTTTAATTATCAACTAAGACATTATCTTATTAACATCATTGTTATTTAATTGCTTGTAAGGGATGGAACCATTAATGAAAAAACTTGCTTTAATTACAGGGTCAAAAGGCGGTATCGGCTCAGCAATTTCCTCTAAATTAGTTGCAGACGGCTATCGTGTTATCGCGACTTATTTTACTGGAAACTACCAATGTGCATTGGATTGGTTTAATGAAAAACAATTCACCGAAGACCAAGTGAGATTGTTTGAATTAGATGTTACTAATACCGCGGAATGTGCGCTGAGCTTAAGCAAGTTGTTAGAAGAAGAAGGCACGGTGGATGTGCTAGTCAATAACGCAGGTATTACACGTGATAGCGTATTTAAAAAGATGGATGCCGAAGCGTGGAAAGAGGTTATCGAAACGAACTTAAACAGTTTGTTCAACGTGACTCAACCTCTGTTCGCTCCTATGTGTGAAAAGGGTAACTGCCGAGTCATCAATATATCTTCAGTAAATGGTCTTAAAGGTCAATTCGGACAAACTAATTACTCGGCAGCGAAAGCTGGAATGATTGGGTTCTCTAAAGCTTTGGCAGCGGAAGGTGCTCGTAGCGGTGTGACAGTGAACGTGATTGCCCCTGGTTACACTGCAACGCCAATGGTTGAGCAAATGAAACCTGAAGTACTGGATTCAATCAAGAACCAAATCCCGATGAAACGCTTAGCAACACCTGTTGAAATTGCAGATGCAGTGGGTTTTTTAGCGAGTGAATCTGGCGCGTACATTACAGGCGAGACATTGTCTGTGAATGGCGGCTTGTACATGCACTAATGGCGAAACTGACAGGAATTGAATAATGGAAAAAGTATTTATTGTTGCAGCGAAACGCACACCAATTGGTTCATTTACGGGTTCATTGAAAAACGTTAACGCAGGTGAATTGGCTGGTGTAGCGATCAAAGGTGCTCTAGATTCAGTAGACCTTCCCCTAGATGTCATTGATGAAGTGATTGTCGGTAACGTGATTTCTGCTGGTCAAGGTATGGGCGTTGCGCGTCAGGCTTCCATCTATGCGGGGCT
Source organism: Vibrio sp. ZF 223 (assembly GCF_003050585.1). Classification (NCBI taxonomy): domain Bacteria; kingdom Pseudomonadati; phylum Pseudomonadota; class Gammaproteobacteria; order Vibrionales; family Vibrionaceae; genus Vibrio; species Vibrio sp. ZF 223. The sequence continues at coordinate 425,837 of NZ_PIGB01000003.1, read as the reverse complement.
TCCTGAGGAAACACCAGCATACGGTGTGAACATGATTTGCGGCAGCGGCATGAAATCAGTGATGGACGCCGCGGCGCACATCAAAGCACAAGATGCTGAATTGGTTATTGCTGCTGGCGTTGAAGTGATGTCCCAAATTCCTTTTGTGGTTCCAGCGAGCGTTCGTAATGGTCACAAAATGGGTGACATCTCAATGAAAGACTTACTGGTTGGTGATGGCTTAACCGATGCGTTTAATCACTACCACATGGGCATGACCGCTGAAAATATCGCGAATACGTTGAATATTTCTCGCCTTGCTCAAGATAACTATGCCCTAGAAAGCCAACAGAAAGCAGTCGCGGCGATTGAAGCAGGTAAGTTTAACGATCAAATTGTGCCTGTAGCAGTTAAGCAGCGTCGACAAACTGTCACTTTTGATACCGATGAGTACCCGAAGTCAGATGCAACCTTCGAAGGTCTACAAAAGCTTCGTCCTGCCTTTGACCGTGAAGGAACAGTCACGGCTGGTAACGCTTCGGGCATCAATGATGGCGCGAGTGCAATCATCTTAGCGTCTGAATCTGCGGTAGCGAAACATGGTCTAACACCTTTAGTGGAACTGACCAGTTACGCACAGTCTGGTCTGGACCCAAAGATCATGGGCTTAGGACCCGTAGAAGCTGTTTCGAAAACGCTTGATAAGGCGAATCTAACTCTAGAAGAAGTAGATTTGTTTGAATTGAATGAAGCGTTTGCAGCTCAAGCTCTTGGCGTGATGTACCAATTGTCAGAGCAGCATGATTTCCCGCTTGATGCGTTCAAACCAAAGGTCAACGTGAATGGTGGTGCAATCGCGCTTGGCCATCCTTTAGGTGCTTCAGGCAATCGAATTATTGTTTCACTCATCCATGAAATGCTTGAACAGAAAACGACTTATGGCGTTGCTTCACTCTGTGTGGGTGGAGGAATGGGAACCGCTGTTTTGCTAAAAGGTATGGAAGGTTAGAACCTGACATATCGGTGGCAAGCTTAAAAAGATCGATTCAGCTTTGCAAAGCATCGTGAGTTAGTCGATAAGCGTCGGCTGAATCGATAGTGACACAAATTTATTAAACTATGTATTCATCAGGAGTTATTTATGTACACGGATATTTTCAAAACAATTACTGACCAAACTGAAAAGCAATTTGAACCGTACTTAAAGTTCAACAAGTTGGTTGCAAAGAACGTCCAAACGATGACAGAGCTGCAAATGAATGCTATGCAGACTTACACGGACATGGGGCTTGCGCAAATGAAAGCAGTGACTGAAATCAAAGACGTGACTAGCCTAACGGCTTTCAACAGCCAGCAACTAGCAGCGCTAACTCAGCTGTCTCAACAGATGATGAGTGACAGTGCTAAGCTTCAAGCTGCGGCAAAAGAGTTCAAAGAAGATGTTGAAACACTAACAACTGAAAACTTGAAAACAGTTACACCTGCATAAATAAAATCGCCATCGAGTTAGCACTGTGTTTACTGTGAGGCTCGGTGGCGATTTTCCGATTATTGGAGTCATGTTATGTTTCAACACTTCTTTTCGGACTACCTTGTTAAACTTCAACAAACGAACCAGCAATGGTGGGAAAACTTTGAACAAAACAAGGAAGCCGCGCAATCTCCCCTCAATCAAGCGATGCAAGAATTGAACTTTGATGATGCATCAAAAATCTTCGAGCAAGCCGCCAACCAACCCGCCGTTCTACTTCAGCTACAATCTCAATGGTGGGAACAACAACTTAAGATCTGGCAGAATGCCGCGCTGATGGGCAACACCGAAAGTGTTATTTCAGAAGGTCGCAGCGACAAGCGCTTTATTGATGAAGCGTGGAAAAACGACCCATTCTACAGCTTTATCAAGCAATCTTATTTGCTATTCAGCAAAAGCTACATTGACACCATCAATTCTATCGAAGGCATCGACGAGAAAACCAAAGAGCGTGTGGCGTTCTTTTCACGTCAGGCAATCAATGCTCTCTCTCCAAGCAACTTCATTGCGACTAACCCAGAGTTGATGAAACTAACGCTCGAGCGAAATGGTGAAAACCTGCTTGATGGATTAGAGCAGTTACAAGCAGACGTTGAAGCGAGTGCTGATATCCTCAAGATCCGTATGACTAACAATAACGCTTTCCGATTAGGTGTTGATGTTGCTAACACGGAAGGTGATGTTGTCTTTCAAAACGAGTTGTTTGAACTGATTCAATACTATCCCAAGACACCGCAGGTCAATGCGACGCCTTTGCTGATCGTCCCGCCGTTTATAAACAAGTACTACATTCTTGACCTTCGTGAGAAGAACTCGATGGTGCGCTGGTTGCTAGAGCAAGGACATAGCGTATTCATGATGTCTTGGCGTAATCCGAGCGAGGCGCAGAAAGACCAAGAGTTCGGTGACTATGTCACGGAAGGTGTAGTGAAAGCGGTTGCGGCGATTGAAGACATCACAGGTAAAGAGCAGATTAACGCAGCAGGTTACTGTATCGGTGGTACGGTATTAGCCTCTACGGTTGCTTACTACGCTGCGAAGCGCATGAAGAAACGCATTAAAACCGCGACCTTCTTTACAACCTTGTTGGATTTCTCGCAGCCGGGTGAGGTTGGCGCGTATATCAACGAAACGATCATTAACGCGATTGAGAAGCAGAACGACGCCAAAGGTTATATGGATGGTCGTTCATTGAGTGTGACGTTCAGTTTGCTTCGTGAAAACAGCTTGTACTGGAACTACTACATTGATAATTACCTCAAAGGCAGCAGCCCAATGGAGTTTGATTTGTTGTATTGGAACAGTGATAGCACAAACGTAGCTGCTAAGTGCCATAACTTCTTGCTGCGTGAGCTTTACCTTGAGAACAAACTCGTTCAAGACAAAGGCGTGAAAGTTGGTGGCGTTTGGATAGATCTGAGTAAGATCAAAATACCAAGCTACTTCATCTCAGCCAAAGAAGACCATATTGCCTTGTGGCAGGGGACTTATCGCGGTGCATTGAATACGGGTGGCAACAAAACCTTTGTATTGGGTGAATCCGGTCATATTGCAGGCATTGTTAACCATCCAGGCAAGAAGAAGTACGGGTTCTGGTTGAATGACAATCTTGATGATTCTGCTGATGAGTGGCTATCAAACGCAAGCCATAATGAAGGTTCATGGTGGACACACTGGGATCAGTGGTTACAGGGCTTTGAGACTGACGAGCAAATCGAACCATTCAATCAAGGTTCTGAGCTTAACCCTGTGATAGGCAAAGCGCCGGGCAACTACGTAAAACAGGTGCTGCCGATTGTTGATACAGAAGCTGTCGATAAAGAGCCTGCTGATACAGAAGCTCCGAAAAACGAAGCTTAGATTTTGCTATATAAGGCTTTCTTTATATTAGCTGCGATGTCGTTTTACTAAGGTTCCATCATCCCCCTAGCAGTAAACAGAAACGCCAGATAATAAAAAAGCCACTGAAATCAGTGGCTTTTTCGTATCAACTCCTATCAGAAGCAACTGGTAGACGTTGATGCAATCTCGATTATTAATCGATTTCTTTGTCTTTACCCATAGATAAAATCCAAAGAGATACGGCTGCAACACCTGCGAAGCCGCCAAGAATGATAACTGGCATAGCGCTGTAACCTAGGATGTGCCAAATTACGCTTTCTAAAGTACTCATTCAATCGCTCCTTATTGCCAGCCTTCAACGCCGTGCATGTCTGGTAGTTTGTGTGCAATACCTTTGTGACAGTCTACACACGTTTTTTCACCAGAAGCTAGCGCAGTCGAGTGTTGTTTTGCACTACGAGGGCTTTGCTCTGAGAAGTCCATGTAATCGAACTGATGACAGTTACGACATTCAAGTGAATCGTTCTTTTTCAATCGAGCCCATTCGCGTTCCGCTAGGTGAGCACGACGCGCTTTGAACTTTTCTTCAGTATTGATGGTCTTCGCAATAAAGTGAGCGTATAGCTCTTTAGATGCTTGAACCTTACGAACAATCTTATCCGTCCATTCGTGAGGTACGTGACAGTCTGAACAGATAGCACGAACACCAGAACGGTTGGAGTAGTGAATTGTCTCTTGGATTTCAGCAACGATAGGTGCGTGACAGCCAGAACAGAATTCTTCCGTGTTGGTTGCCTCCATACCTGTGTTGAATGCACCCCAGAACAAAAGACCACCCGAGAAACCCAAGAACAAAACAACGCCTACGGCTGCTTTACTTGGTGTCGCGAGTCTTTTCCAAAACGCTTTAAGTAATTTTATCATATATAGCCTCTCTTACAGTCCGGCTACGATTAACGCAGTGAATCTACAGGTTTGAACTCGTTCTCAACTAGTGGCTTAGCATTAGCTTGAGGTACGTGACACTGTAGACAGAAGTAACGACGAGGTGATACATCTGCAAGTACCGCATCTTCACGGTTCATGTAGTGAGTTACACTCACTTTAGTAGCACCCATTTCTTTTGCGTTTTTCCAGCTGTGGCAAGAAAGACACTTGTTAGCGTTAAGAGAAACTTCATAGCTACGAATAGTATGAGGCACTAGAGGTGGTTGGTATACGTAGTCACTCTCAAGTACTTGGTCACGAGGGAACTTTTTGAAGTCATCTGCTGCGCGAGTTGCTTCAAGTTCACTTGCACCACGTAGAGATTCTACGCCACCAATGCCGCCTGGGTTATCCAGCTCAGCTTCAGCTTGAACTGCACCAGCTAGCAAAAGACCAGCTGATAGTAGGGCAGTAATCAGTTTTTTCATGGTTAATTTCTCCGCCTAAAGGCTAATTCTTTGAGTGGACTACTTTTTTCAAAATTCACAAAAAAAGTAGCCGCAATATTAAATACGTTAGATCTTGTACCTAGTTTCTAAAAGCATATGGCTCTTAAGAAACCTTAGTGATCTTAACTGGACACTTCTTGTAGTCCGTCTGTTTAGACAGAGGATCCGTTGCATCCAAGATCAACTTGTTGATCAGAATTCTTGCATCAAAGAATGGTACGAATACCAAGCCTTGTGGTGGACGGTTACGACCACGAGTTTCAACACGAACGCGTACTTCACCACGTTTGTTTTCGATAAGAACTTCATCACCACGACGAAGGCCACGAGCTTTAGCGTCAGCAGGGTGGATGTAACACAGTGCATCAGGTACTGCTTTGTAAAGTTCTGGTACACGACGAGTCATAGTACCTGTGTGCCAGTGCTCAAGAACACGACCTGTACATAGCCACATATCGTATTCATCGTTTGGTACTTCAGGTGGCGCTTCGTATGGGGCATTGATGATCAGTGCTTTACCATCTGGCTTACCGTAGAAGTCCCAATCAGAGCCTTTCTTAGCGTATGGATCTGAACCTTCTTTAAAGCGCCATAGTGTTTCTTTACCGTCAACAACAGGCCAACGTAAACCACGAACTTGGTGGTAGCGATCGTATGGCGCTAAATCGTGACCGTGGCCGCGACCAAAGGCTGCGTATTCTTCGAATAGGCCTTTTTGAACGTAGAAACCTTGAGCTTGTGCATCATCGTTAAGCTCTTGAGCTTCAGACAGTGGGAATGCATCAACGTTGCCGTTTTTGTAAAGCACGTCGTACATGGTTTTGCCACGGTACTCAGGCATTTTCGCAACCAGTTCTTCACCCCAAACTTCTTCAATAGTGAAGCGCTTAGAGAACTCCATGATTTGCCATAGGTCAGACTTAGCTTGACCTACGGTTTTCACTTGTTGGTACCATGCTTGTGTACGACGCTCTGCGTTACCGTAAGCACCTTCTTTCTCGATCCACATTGCTGTTGGAAGGATAAGGTCAGCAGCTTGAGCTGTTGCCGTTGGGTACGGGTCAGAACATACAATGAAGTTATCTGGGTTACGGTAACCTGGCAGACGTTCAGTGTTGATGTTTGGACCGGCTTGCATGTTGTTGTTACACATTACCCAGTAAGCGTTGATCTTACCGTCTTTAAGCATACGGTCTTGAACTACAGCGTGAGCACCTGGTTTAGCTGGGATAGTGCGTTCTGGAAGTTTCCAGATGTCTTCTGCAATCTTACGGTGTTTAGGGTTAGCAACAACCATATCTGCCGGTAGACGGTGAGAGAATGTACCAACTTCACGAGCTGTACCACACGCAGATGGTTGGCCCGTTAGTGAGAATGGGCTGTTACCTGGAGTAGAAATCTTACCTGTAAGAAGGTGGATGTTGTACACAAGGCTGTTCATCCATACGCCACGAGTATGTTGGTTCATACCCATCGTCCAAAGTGACATTACTTTGATGTTTGGATCTGCGTATTGCTTAGCCAGCTTGATAAGGTCGTCTTGAGATACACCTGACATTTCAGACGCTTTCTCAACTGTGTATTCAGCAACAGAAGCTTTGTAGTCTTCGAAGCTAATATCAGTCATTTTGCCTGAGTTAGGGTTCGCAGCAGCTTTCTGCAGTGGATCATCGTCACGAAGGCCGTAACCGATGTCTGTCGTTGCTTGCTTGAAGTTTGTGTGCTTGTTCACGAAGTCCCAGTTAACTGCATCGTTTTGAATGATGTAGTTTGCTACGAAGTTCGCAATTGCAAGGTCAGACTGAGGATTGAAGATGTAACCAGTGTCAGCAAGCTCGAAAGAACGGTGGTAGTAAGTAGACAGAACGTTTACTTTAACGTGTGGGTGGCTTAGACGACGGTCTGTAATACGAGTCCATAGTACTGGGTGCATTTCTGCCATGTTTGAACCCCACAGTACGAATGCGTCTGCGTGTTCAAAGTCATCGTAACAACCCATTGGCTCATCAATACCGAAAGTACGCATGAATGCGCCTACCGCTGAAGCCATACAGTGACGAGCGTTCGGATCGATGTTGTTTGAACGGAAACCCGCTTTCATCATCTTAACCGCTGCGTAGCCTTCCATTACTGTCCATTGGCCTGAACCGAACATACCAACACCTGTTGGGCCATTCTTCTTCAGTGAAGCTTTCCATTTCTCAGCCATTACGTCGAAAGCTTTGTCCCAAGATACTGGTGCGAAATCACCATCTTTATGGAACTCACCGTCTTTCATACGAAGTAGAGGAGTCTCAAGACGGTCTTTACCGTACATGATTTTTGAAAGGAAGTAGCCTTTAATACAGTTAAGGCCTTTATTTACAGGAGCTTCTGGGTCGCCTTGAGTCGCAACCACTTTACCATTTTGAGTACCTACCAGTACCGAACAGCCCGTACCACAAAAACGACAAGGCGCTTTATCCCACGTGATTTTTGTTTGATCAGAGCTAGCAATCAGGTTGGTTGCTGTTGCCGGTAGAGTTACACCTGCAACGGCTGCCGCTGATGCAGCTGCGTTTGCTTTCACAAACGCACGTCTTGTCATTTTCATACTTCACCCTCAAGTTGAGAATTGTTGCTTCCAGTTTCTAAATCCGTTTCGTCCAGTCCAGTTTCGATTTGGTGATAAACCAAAGCTGTCCCTAAAACGTTCGTAATATTATTAATTTCTTCGATGGTATCCGTTACAAAACCTTGGTTTTCGGTTTCTAGGACCACTATGATTTTGCCTTCAGGGCTACTGCCGTAAATCTCTGCATTATCGAACTGCTCGATTTGTGCTTTGATCTCGTCTAGATGCTCTGGGCTCACATGCACGACTAAACTTGATATATGCACTTCATTTAGTGCCATAAATTGCTCTCGTTATTTTTGTTTTATGCATTACTCACAAGAATAGCTAAAGTAGGGCAAACTGCTACGCAGGCTCCACAACCGCTACACTCATCTAACTTGATTTTTGGTAGAGCAACACTGCCTGCTCTAAGTTGAAATTGAATGGCCATAGGTTCACACATGTCACCACAGCTTCGGCATTCAACATTTTGTTGCGCTAAGCACTTATCAGAGATATGTGCTTTTGCTTGCCAAGGCTCTCCCTGCTTTGGCTTAAAAATGGGTTCGGGGCAAACATCTGCACATTGATAGCAGAACGTGCATTCATCAATAGAGAAATCGACAGTGGGAAAACCACCATCGCCTACAGTGATTATCTTAGTCTCACAATTCTCGATGCATTTACCGCAGCGAGTACAGTCATCTGTAAAGCTTTCTAAGTTGTTAATCCAAGGCAAACGAATCTGGCTTGAGTCAACTTTTCTTCTAGAGAACAGACGGCGTTTTGATAGATCTACCACTTAATACCTATAGATGTTGCTAAGATGTTGTAATTTTAGGTCAATATTCCATTAATATCTTGTAATTTGTCCTCATAAGTAGTGTAGTTTTAGAAACAATTGTATAAATACCCCCTAAGGGCTAATTGGGGGCATATATTGTCTTAGATCAATAAATTACGGAGCGAGTGATCACATATTGAATGGAGCTATGATTTTTGATGTGTGACAATACGATATCGCTGGCAAGTCATTTATCAATAGGAAGGCACTTTTGCTTATAAAACCGGTTTCATCTGTAACAAGTACGATAGCAAAATCCTTGCTCTCTATACTGCTGTTGTCGGTTGCTACGACTGGCTTTGCTATCTTTACATTGGCTTCGAGCTTGAATGATGCAGAAGCGGTGAACGTCGCAGGTTCAATGCGTATGCAGAGCTACCGTTTAGCCCATGATATTCAAATAGAATCAGTTGATTATGATTCTCATATTCACGAGTTTGAGCGATCGCTTTACTCTCCATCCATGACCAAGTTGGTCAGTTGGAATGTTCCGACGGACATCACAGAAGATTATTACTTGATCATTGGTCGTTGGCATGAATTGAAGCAAGTATTAAACAGTGAAGATCGCAAGCACTATCTCGTGTTGGTTGAGAACTTTGTTACTGAGATAGATGGCTTCGTTTTCAAGCTTCAAGAATTCTCAGAAGATAAGTTAATAAAATTGGCGTGGGCCGGTGGTGTTGGCTTAGGCGGAATTTTGGTCATATCTCTTTTTGTTGTTCATTTTGTACGTAAACAAGTTGTTAAGCCATTGCATGCGCTCGTTGGAGCCAGTCAGCGGATCAAAAACAGTGACTTTGAGGTAGAGTTAAAGGTCACCAATAACAACGAACTGGGTATTCTGACTAAAACGTTTAACTCGATGGCCAAAGATTTGGGCGTGCTCTATCGAAACCTTGAGTCAGTTGTAGACGCTAAGACAGTTGAGCTGCAAAACGCCAACCAATCTTTGCAGGCGCTTTATCACTCGTCACAAGAACTTACGGTTACACGTATCGCACCAGAAAACTTCCGAGCTATTCTGCAGCACCTAGTCAGTCTAGAAGGAATAGAGTCGTTAAGGCTTGAGATAGCTGATAGTTCGGGTCGTTCATTGATTATGGACGAAGGGTATGATTCGAACTTGGATTATGAAAAGTTTGAAATGAAGTTGGATGATAATGAGCTTATCTTAGGCTATTTATATTGTTCATATCATCATGGCCATTCAACCAAGACTCTGATTGAGAGCTTTATCCAACTGTTATCACGGGCGATCTATTATAATCGTGCGCAGAAGAAAGCAGAACAGCTTATTATTATGGAAGAGCGTGCAACAATTGCACGTGAACTACATGATTCATTGGCTCAATCACTGTCGTATCTGAAAATCCAAGTGACATTGTTGAAGCGCGTGATTGGCAAATTGCCAGAACAACAGCATCGAGAGCAATCTGAACAAATAGCGTCGGAAATCGGCAACGGTTTAGCTGATGCCTATACTCAATTACGAGAGTTGCTCACAACCTTTAGGTTGACAATAAAAGAGGGCAACTTCGGCGAGGCTCTAAGTACCATGCTTGAAGAGCTCAGTGAAAGAACAGATGCAAAGATTAATCTAACCAATAATCTTTCATCCATAGAGCTTGATGCACACAGTCAGGTTCACTTGCTTCAATTGATTCGTGAAGCAACAATAAACGCAATAAAACACGCCAATGCCGACTTGATAGATGTATGCTGTATCGATGAGGACGGTGAAGTATTAGTCGTGATTAAAGATAATGGAGATGGCTTTGACTCAAGTAGTTCCAAGACGAACCACTACGGGATGAGTATTATGCAGGAGCGTGCGGCAAGACTGAATGGCGACTTAACGATTGAAGCGGCTCAAGGTGAAGGCTGTACAGTCATATTGAAATATAAAAGTTTGAAGGAAGTTAAAGTTGACGATTTGTAAAGTAATGCTGGTTGATGATCATCCATTGATGCGCAGAGGTATAAGCCAATTACTGAGCTTTGAAGATGAATTCGAAGTGATTGCAGAAGCAAGTAACGGTACTGAAGCAGTCGCTCTTGCCCATGAAGAAGAACCTGATTTGATCCTATTGGATCTTAATATGAAAGGCATGTCTGGACTTGATACGCTGAAAGCACTGCGTACTGATGGTTCAAGCGCTAACATCGTTATTCTCACGGTTTCTGATAGCCCTGCAGACATTGAAGCGATCGTAAAGGCCGGCGCTGACGGCTACTTGTTGAAAGACACAGAACCCGATGAGTTAATCGAATTGCTTAAGCAAGCACACAGCGGTGACAAAGCTTACAGCAGTGTGGTTGCTCGTTACTTAAATGACGCTGGTAGTCGCAATGATATCTTCGACCAACTGACTGAACGCGAAATGCAAATCCTTCAAGAAGTCGCGAAAGGTTACCGTAACAAGCAGATAGCAGATCACCTGTTTATTTCTGAATCGACAGTTAAGGTACACATGAAAAGCTTGCTGAAAAAGCTACAAGTGCCTTCACGTACTGCTGCAACGGTTCTGTATCTAGAACGCTATGGTGAAATGAAGTAGGGCTTGTTCCTTTGAGATAACACTATTTCAAGCCTTACTGTTTATACATATCTCGATAGTTTTAACGATGTTGAGAAAATGAGATTAAAAAAAGGCGCTGAACTTATTAGGTTCAGCGCCTTTTTGTTTACGCATTTTATATCAGTATTGGTGTTCGTTTGTTCTTCGTTCTTTGAGATTAGAAACTTAAGGCTTACGCTGCCATTGGAACCAATACAAGCGTGCCGAAGATAACGGTAATAAGACCACAGATTACCGGTACAGAAGTACGTTTTACGACTTCAAATGGGCTGATTTTACCCATACCAGATGTCGCTACAATTACACCAGATACTGGTGAAATAGTACGGCCTAAGTTAGATGCTTGAAGCATTGGGATGATTAGGAACGCTGGGTTCAAGCCCATTTTCGCCGCTAATGATGGAGCCAGTTCTACGAATGCATAGAAAGGCGCGTTACCAGAACCTGTTGCGATAGCTGCAGCAACCGTTAAACCCGTCAGGATAAGCATCAATGCGATACCGCCTGCGCCTGCCGATTCAGCAAGACCAATTAAGTTATCAATCGCACCAATAGACATTAGACCTTGAGCAAATACGCCTGCCGCAACCAACAGCATTACCACGCCTTTAAATGCGTCAGCCATACCTTGGTAGCAAGAGTCTAAATCCTCTAGTGTTTTTTCGCCGTCAAACTTCTTAACAACGTAATCGATGACCGCGCCCACGAAGATAGAACCGACCACAATAGTGTAGATATCAAGTGAAAGCCCTGGAATCGTACGACCGTTGAATAGGAAAACGCCGATGATAGGCAGGAATGGAAGTGCAGCGTAGAAAGCCGGTGCTGTTGTTTCGATTTCAGAAACGTCTACTTTTTCCATTGGCGTGTTTTCTTTCTTATCTAGATATTTGTTCCAGAAGAAAGCCGCACCTGCCATCACGATGATCGCACAGATAGAAACAGGCAGTACCGTTTGAACAGCAAACACATCAAGAGACATGCCTGATTTTTCTGCCGCGATAACCACATCACCAGAGGTTGGTGAAAGAATGATGGCTGCAGGTGACGCACAAACCGCAACTGCCGCTGGGCGAGAAATACCCATTGCCGTCATCATTGGGAATAGGGTTGCCATCAATAGCACACCAAGACCCGTTGCAGAACTTACTGCTAGAGACATTAGACACGCTACGATGTAAGCCGCAACAAGAAGTACATAGGGAGATTTGATCGCAGCAAGTGGTTTAGAGAACTGTTTCACTACCACGTTGTTAGCGCCAATGTGCGTCATGTAAGAAGCAAAACCACAAAGAAGCATGATTTGCATACCTAGGCCGCCCCCGCGGTACTGAAGCATGTATTTAACAAATTCTAGTGAGTCGGTAACCATGTTACCTGTTGAAGCGACTTTAGCTGGTAAGACTGTGTGACCAATAAGGCCAGTAATAAGAAGTAGGGCAAGGCCAGCAGTTAGTAATACACCCGCCGCTTTATAGCCTTTTACAATAAAGTAACCAACAGCAATAGTAATCACTAATCCGATTAAGAGCTCTAACATAGAAATCTCCACAAAGTTTAAAAAATATAAGAAAGTGTTTCAGAATATGACAATGAATGTACAGAAAACTGCACTGTGGCACGAGGCATAGTTGAGGTTGATATGATCTAAGACAAACATTTTTTTCGATGTTAATTGTGGTTGTAAATCGTGATTAACTACTGTTGTTTAGATGTTAATAAACAAATTATATCGTTTGCTAGAATATAGCTTGGATCACTTTTATTGTGCTAAGTTGCATATGAAGGGTTTAATTTATAAAATTATGCTTTTTCTAACTTAGTGGTGGAAATCAAAAGGAAAGGGCTATTTCTTACATTTAGGAAGGTATTTTTGCATTCGAGGATTAGAGTCTGACGCCTACTTAATTTGGAAATAGCAGACGCCAGAGGAAAGTTACATAGAATTTACAGAGTGTGCTCTGTTAGTGACGGTAAGCTTAATTGATATTTACTTCTGGTTCCGAATTTGAATAAGCGGGCAGGTCGGCACATGCCACTTTTTTACAGAAATGAATCATTCCACGTTGCGTCACCAATAACAGCTCTCTGTCGTTCAGTGGAATGTAAGTCATCGCATCCGAAGAGAGTACCGAGCCTTCACTGATCATGACTTTTTCATAGAACGTGAGCTCTCTGTCTGGGATGATCTGTTCGTGTTGAGTCTCATCCAACGAAATATCGTGTTGAGTGACAACGTAAGTGCCAGACGATGTGAAACCAGCCTCTTTAGTCGAAACATATAACAACTCGTAACTATTGTTCTTCTTAAATTCGATATTTACGGAAGCTTGGTTATAAATTATTTTCTCGGGCGGATTAACCACCGATGCCGTGTTGGCCAAATAATGACCTTTAAGGTGTTCTTTTGGAATAAAGGTTGTCAACCAGCCGACCAAAACACCCAATAGAGCGACGGCAACGAATATCTGCTTTTCTTTATTCACAAGTAACTCCTTTAAATTCACTAGGGAAGCTCAAAGATTTTCCTGAATTATCTATGATGATTTTTCGACCCTTATATTCATAAAGCGTCACGTTGAATAACTCATCAAAAGTGAATTCGTTGGATTCGATTTTACAAGAGATAAAATGTTGGCCTGTAAGATCTTCACCCAAGCTATTTCTGTCTAAATAAGCAAACAAATAATGGGACAGACCAGCTGTTACTACAAATAAGGCAATTAGCGCTAACACGTGGCTTGTCTTTTTCGTTGGGACTGCTTTTTCTGCTGTCCCACTTTCTTCTATAGAGCTCTCTGTCGGTTGTTCGGTTTGCTGCGTGGATTGCGCTTGAATTTTACGTAGTGCGCGTTCTTTGTCTTGTGTCACTTGTCCTGCAAATCGGTAGCCTTTACCGCGCTCAGTGACGATGATCATTCCGCTCTTATCTTCTAACGCTTTTCGGCAAATCGAGATGGTTTGCATTAGGCTGCCATCTTCTACGTAAATACCTTTAGACACCCACACCTGCTCAATAAGAACTTGGCGAGTGATCACCTCGTTGGGTCTCGAGATAAAAAACTTAAGCAGCTCTGATTCGTTAGAACCTATTGGGTACGTACGGCCCGTCTTAAAGTGATGGATTTCACTCTCTTCTAAATTGACCTGTATATCATCATTGATAATAAATTCAGCAGACATCTGGGTTCTCATTGTTATAAGCGTTCTAACCTAAATATAACAAATGTCGCTACAAATATAAACTTGCTGATTTTGGTGCCTTTGATATTTAAGGTTATGATTTAAAATGATTTATTAACCTAATTAGATTTCCTTATATACCTTTTTGAGGTTGTTTAATGCGGTTTCAGGTGCTTGCCGTTAGTAGCTATTGGATCATTAACGGGTGACGCTGATTTAGTGGGTGTGGGTTAACTGCTCAAATTTCTTACGTAGTTTTATCAACGTGTCATTCCAACTCTGTGTTGCCTTGCTCTCTGCGAATAAAAGTCGAGCTTACTTCCGACTCAATCGGCAACTCAAATAACGATAAATCGCATGACCACACCAGTTAAATGCGAAAGCTACGAAGGAGCTGTTTTGAAAGATTTCAATAAGCCATATATATGTGGACTAATTATGCTTGCCTTACTCGGCTGTCAGTCTGAAGACTCGACTCAAGAACCTGTTTCAGTATTGGTTCCCTACAACATTGATGAGCTGCCAAAACCAAACGATGGATACGGGTATGACGACGACGGAACCATTACCGGAGTCGGTGAACACGCTGTAACTTTGTCATCAAAGAACGATGCCTATTATCAGGACTACAACAATTCATACGCAGCCCTAGACGGCTGGGGGCTTTGTGCAGAACCGATTTTAATTCCTCTACAAAGTGTTAATTCGGACAAACGTTATCCACTCAATAACGAAACCTTAGCCGGGAATGTTGTATTAATTGATGATCTAACAGGTGAGGAAGTTGGTACTCAAATATCTGCTGATGGTTCCAATATTAAAATTCAATGTAAATCAGGCTTAGCTGAGAGTCGTACTTATTCGATTGTAGTAACGGATGGGGTAAAAACTGAATTTAATGAGCCTTTAAAAGCAGATGCGAGCTTTGATGAGTTGATTTATTCAGACGTCCCTTTAAATAGTGACAAAGAAGAAGTTCTTCAAGAGCAAGTATTGAGCGCTATTGATTCATATTATGCGTTATATCCAGATAAAGGTATTCCTGTATATGCAGCTCAATTTAAAACTCAAAGTTCTTATTCGTCACTAGACGCAATGAGGAATAACCACGTCAAGTTTAATACTAGATTCTTAGATGGTTATGACACTGTTCGCGAGTTTAGTGGGGATTACAATCAGTATTCTAAGAAGTTAAGAATACCATCTTATCTACCTTTTACTCAGGCTCTAGAATCCGAGTGCCTTGTTGATGAGTTTGATCCGAAAGAAAATTGTCCTCCTTTATATGAATGGATTACTAATCAAGAAGGTGGTTTCCCGACCGCAGCAATGCCAGAACCAAAGGTAATAGAATTTCTCGATATAACTGCTGACATCTATCTACCTAATTATGCTGATACGCCTAGGCCGAAAGATACCTCTATTGGGTTCCCGACTGCGATATTTATCCACGGTGTTACTGCAGAGCGCGGCACTGCTTCTTTGATGGCGGCCGAGTACACAAAAAAAGGCTATGCCGTTGTTGCTATCGATATGCCATATCACGGGGAAAGAATGCGCTATGACAATACCGATCCAGACGGTGAGGGACCAGAGAAAGGGGTAGAGATTAGTGCTAGAGCAGACAAGGCGTTCTTCATCAATATTGATTCCCCTTTAGCACTGCGTTCTAACCTTCAGCAATCAGTGTCTGACTTTTTAGGTCTTCGTTATGCGCTAAGCCAAGAAGCTTGGGTGAAAAAAGATGACGTTCACTTAATCGGACAATCGTTAGGTGGGATCATGTCGGTAATGGTAAGTGAATTCAGTCAAGCGTCTCGAGAACTTACGGCTAACTCAGACTTTGCTTTCAATACCGTGAACTTTGTTGTTCCGGGGCAGGGGCTAACCAATTTGGTTTTGTCTTCTCAAACCTTAGGCCCTGAAATGTCTGAAGGTGTTAAAAAATCCCCAGATGTTCAGCGCGGTATTGCTGAAACGGTGATACCAGATACATGTACCGTAGAGGCAACAAATCAGCAGTGCATTGAAGCGCTTCGTGAGTTTGTAGAGCTTTCATCTGATAACGCGCTGCTTGTTAGTCAGCTAGAGGATGACATCTTCGATTTAGTTGTGACAGACCTTAAACAAGGGGTCCAAGCCACAATTGATAGTGCTGACCCTGCTAGCTTTATCTCTCGCCAAGTAGCTGCTGAGCAACCAACTCTTTTGTTGGCAGCCGTTGGAGATTGCGGGGAGACTTGTGACGTTGGTGTTGATTATGTCCCAGATAGCGTAATTCCGAATACCGCGCCAGATAACATTCGTACTGGTACTGAACCATTGATTACTGCGCTTGGCTTAGACCCAATTACAGGTACATCAGAAAATATTGATGAAAAGCGCGGAGCCGTGAGAACAACTACCGGCGGACATGGTACGTATTTGTTCCCTTATGAAGGTCCCGTTGATGAAAATGGCTTGCCGGGCACACCAGGTGAAAACATGTCAGACGTTCGTGAAGCGGTGGGCACTCAACAAATTGCCGTTGCTTCTATGGTAATGAGTGACGGTGCAGTAGTCGTCATTAATAACGAAGATCATATCGAAACAGAGGTGCCTCAAGATGAAGAATAAACTTTTATTGGGCACTGCCGCTGCTCTTGTTCCTTGCCTGACTAATGCGGCTGGATTTCAACTTAACGCACAATCAGCAACAGGGTTGGGCCGTGCATTTGCGGGCGATGCTGTGATGGCAGATAGCGCTGCGATTGTTGCTAAGAACAGTGCTGCGATGGCTTACATCGAGCAACCAACACTCTCTGTCGGCGCTATCTATATCGATAGTGGTATTGATGTGTCTAGTGTTAGCTACACACCAATGATTGGTGATACTGAAATGCTAGATGACCAATCATTAGACGCAGGGACATTAGTTCCGAACATTCATTATGTTCACCCAATTCAAGATTCGAAATTTACCTTGGGCGCCACTGTGCACTCTAATTTTGGTACCGACGTCGAATTTGATAACTCGTTCGAAGCGGATGAGTTTGGAGGAAAAACGGCGCTTTCCAGTATCAATGTTGGTTTCGCTGTGGCTTACGAGTTGTCTGAAAAAGTCAATCTAGGCGCAGGGCTAGATATTATTTACGGTGAGGGTGAAATATACCGCCAAAACTTGTTAAACGTAGATGCCGATGGTTTCGGTTTTGGCGCTAACGTTGGTGCGACCTACCAAGTCAATGAACATAACAAGTTTGGTATTACCTACCGATATAGCCCAGATATTGAAGTGGAGGGTGGCATTACCAAAGGTGGTGTCCCTGCCGACAAGATGAATGTACCTCTACCAGACACACTCGAGTTTTCCGGTTGGCACCAGCTAAACGACCAGTGGGCTTTGCACTACAGCCTGCAGTGGGTGAACTGGTCTGAATTTGACTCGCTAACATCTGACTCTTATGACGACTCAATTAAAGAGTATCAATGGAAAGATGCAGGACATATTTCTGTCGGTGGTACGTACACCATGTCCAAAGACATCGTTCTACGAGCGGGTTACATGTACGACATTTCCCCAACTGACGAACTCACATCATTATCAATTCCTGATGTTAACCGTCATTGGCTCACCGTCGGAGGGACATATAACGTCACGGCCGCCAGTTCTGTTGATATTGGTGTCGGATTGATCATCGGAGAATCACAAGATATTGACGAAAGCCTGACGACGATCCCAGGAACGAGTTCCAATATAACTGCTGATGTGACTGCCGATGCACTCTTGCTCGGTGTTCAGTATCAGCATCGTTTTTAACTTTTACTTTGGAGTTCAGAACGTAAAAATTTAGGAATCATATAAAAATGCAGGGCTCGACAGTGAGTTGAGCCCTTTTCCCATTATTAGCTGTTTTAGCATTATTTAAATAGCTGGAAGCTCATTAAGTAAGAAATAGCTGCTTAGAAAAACGTTTTAATTCAGACGAATTCAACGGTTATGGTTATTAAAAATGAAATTTACAAAGCTTAGTAAAACAATCTGTTTGGCACTGTTTGCCTTACATATCTCTCCATCGTTTGCCCAAGATTCAAACTTGATTCCTGTGACTATTGAAAAAGCTCACAAACGAGCATTCACTTCTTCAATCAACGAGGTAGGTAAAATCAGGGCAACGGATTCTGCTGCATTGACATTTAGTGCCTCCGACAAAATTCTTAATATCCATTTCAAAGATGGAGATTCAGTTAAAAAAGGTGAACTGATCGCTCAACTCGACAATACCAAAGCGAAAGCCGATCTCGACAAAGCTAGAAGCTCTCTAGCGTTAGCAAAGTCGAAATTAAAGCGAGTACAAGAATTACTAAAGAAACAGCCTGACTCTATGTCTCAGCAAGATGTGGAAGAACTGGGAGAACAGGCGAATCTAGCCGCGGCTGATTTCCGCCAGAAAGAAGCGCTAATGAACGATTACCTGTTGGTTGCCCCATTTGACGGGCAGCTCACTAACTTTAGCCATTCAGTAGGCAGTAAAATTGATAGTTCGACGGCACTTGTTAGCTTGATCAAACTTGATCCTGTCGAAGTTCAGTATTCCATTGGCCAGTCGGACTTGGGCAACGCAAAGCTTGGGCAGAATGTTTCCATCCAAGTTGATGCATTTGTTGATGAAGCGTTTTCTGGCGTGGTGGATTACATTGCGCCAGCGGTGGACGAGAGCTCAGGCCGTGTTGAAGTACACGCGCACGTGACTAACCCAGAGCATCGCTTAGTTCCGGGTATGTTTGCCAAAGTAAGTCAGATGACGAGTGAAGACTCCACGCAAATGGTGGTTTCCCAAAACTCAGTTCAAGCAAAAGATGCAGAGCGCTTTGTTTGGGTTGTGAATGGCGAAAGAATCGAGCAACGTATTGTCGAATTAGGCGTGAATACTAACGATGGTTACGTTGTTGTAGAGAAAGGCTTGAAGCTTGGCGATAACGTCGTTGTGACGGGACAACAGAATCTTAAGAAAGCGTCGTTAGTTAAGGTCATGAACCCAAATGCTGAACAGAAAACCGTTGAGCTAATAACGGAACCGACAAACAAAGACAATCCTCAGCAGACCGCAAAGCCTAAAGTAGAAAAGACCATAACACAGGTGGATGAACCCCATCCGATTGAGCCTTCGGTTGATTGGACGGAAGCATCGAAAGGCGTAGATGAAGCGATCATCGAAAACAGCGAGCAAGCAGAGACGAGCGCGGCTGTTGAGGATTCAACGAGCGAAACTCACACTAACGAAACACTAAGCAAGGAAGCTGTAACGAAGGAGAATCTGGATGAAGCTTCCTGAGATTTGTATTAAGCACCCTGTGTTTGCGTCAGTTCTGAGTATCACCATTGTTTTGCTTGGGCTTTTGTCGTTTCAAAAGCTCTCAATCCAGTACTTTCCAGAACATAAAACACCGTCAGCAACGGTAACGGCTGCGATCAATGGTGCGAGTGCGGAGTTTATGTCACGCAATGTGGCAGATAAACTGATCACCGCGGCAACGGGTCTTGATAGTGTTAAGACCATGACCACGGATTGTCAGGAAGGCACGTGTAATCTAAAAATCATCTTTGAAGATGACATTAATGACGTCGAATACACTAGCTTGATGAACAACCTGCGTAGCAGCGTTGAAGCGATTGGTGATTTCCCGCCGAGTATGACGGATAAGCCAACAGTAACGGATGACTCTTCTGATACTAGCATGCCGAGCAACATCATCACGTTTGTGAATACTGGCAAGATGTCTAAACAAGATATGTACGACTACATCAGCCAACAAGTCGTGCCGCAGTTTAAGCATATTCAAGGTGTCGGTGGTATTTGGGGGCCGTACGGCGGTAGTGAGAAAGCGGTGCGTGTTTGGTTGCAACCGGATCGTATGATGGCGCTCAACATGAGTGCTTCTGACGTTGTCGGCACTTTAAGTTCATACAACGCAACGTTTACCGCGGGTACCATCAAGGGGCAAGTGCGAGATTTCTCTATCAACCCAGTAAACCAAGTCACCAGCGTTGATGACGTGCGAGATTTGGTGGTTCGTGTCGATAACGGCAAGATCATTCGTATAGGTGATATCGCTGAAGTCAAAATGGGGGAAGAGAGCCTTACACCAAGTATTCTACGTGTAGACGACAACCTAGCGATGTCGATTCAGGTGTTGCCGCTAAAAAGTGAAAACCCAGTAACCGTTGCGAATAAAGTGAAGAAACAGATTGATGTGATTCAGCCTCAGTTGCCAGAAGGCATTGAGATGAAGATGGTTTATAACCAAGCTGATTTCATTAAAACGGCAATTGACGAAGGTTTCATGACTTTAGTGGAAGCGATTGTACTTGTTTCTGTTGTCGTCGTTCTGTTCCTCGGTTCTGTTCGTGTGGCTTCGATTCCAATCATCACCATTCCAGTATGTGTGATTGGTGTGTTTGCCGTGATGCATGTACTTGGCTTTAGCATCAATGTGCTTACTATTTTGGCAATCATCCTTGCTATTGGTTTGGTGGTCGACGATGCGATTGTCGTGGCTGAAAACTGCTATCGTCATATCGAAGAAGGTGAAACGCCATTTAATGCTGCAATTAAAGGGTGTCGAGAGATCGTCTTTCCAGTGATTGCTATGACGTTAACATTGGCGGTTGTTTACTTACCAATTGGCTTGATGGCGGGCTTAACCGCTGACCTGTTTAGACAATTTGCTTTCACGTTAGCAGCAGCGGTCATTATTTCTGGGTTTGTGGCGTTAACGCTTTCGCCAATGATGAGTGCTTATTTAATGAAGCCTGTATCAACTCCGGCGAAGTGGTATCAAAAGATTGATGCGAAACTGAATGTGTTATCGGATTTATACACCAAAGAACTGGGCAAATGGTTTGATCGTAAGGCTCTGATGAGTGGTATTGCTTTGGTACTAATCGCTCTGTCTGCCTTAGCGGTTTGGAAAATGCCTCAAGTATTACTTCCAACGGAAGATACCGGTTTTGTTGAGGTGACTTCTACGCCACCAACTGGTGTTGGCCGTCAGTACCATTTAGATAACAACGAGCAGCTTAACAGTGTGTTCAAGGGTAATAGTTCAGTAGAAGCGAACTTATCTTACATTGAAGGTACACCGACCAATCACGTTCTGTTGAAACCATGGGGTGAACGTGACCAGTCAGCTGATGAATTGGTAAACGAGTTTATCGCTAAAGCACAAAGTTCAGTCTCTGCTTACGGCATGTCCTTCAAGGTGCGCTCAGCAGATAATCTAAACATCGCTACCAACATGATCCTTGAATTGACAACGGTTAACCGTGATACCACTGTGCTGTCTGAAACCGCGAGCGAAGTCGTTAACGCGCTTGAGGATTACGAGGGCGTAACCAACATTAAGAACTCGATGTTGCGTGACCAGTTACGCTATGACTTATCGATTGACCGTAATGCGATTGTGTTGTCTGGTGTGGATTACGGCAATGTCACCAATGCGTTATCAACATTTCTGGGTTCAGTGAAAGCGGCGGATTTACAAGCGGATGACGGTTATACATACCCAATTCAAGTTCAAGTAAACCTAAGTGATCTTGGTGATTTCAAGGTGCTCGATAAGTTGTATGTGGATTCACAATCGGGGCAAAGGCTTCCGTTATCCCAATTTGTTTCAATCAAACAAGTGACATCGGAATCTAACTTCAAGACGTTCATGGGTAAAGACAGCGCTGAAATTACGGCTGACTTAATGCCCGGATACACGGCAAGTGATGTTAAAGCCTACATTGATGATACGGTTCCAAGCTTATTGAAACCGGCGCAGAGCTACGAATTCAATGGCATCGTTAAAGACCTAGTTGATTCAACCGCGGGCGCACAAGTGCTGTTCGTATTGGCGTTGATTTTTATCTTCTTGATCTTGGCGGCGCAGTTTGAAAGCTTTGTCGACCCGATGATCATCTTGCTGACGGTTCCACTGTGTATTGTGGGCGCGATATTGACGCTTTCGGTATTTGGTCAAAGCCTCAATATTTACTCCAAGATAGGATTGCTGACACTGGTTGGTCTCGTGACCAAACACGGTATTTTGCTGGTGGAGTTTGCCAACGAGAAGCGCAAGTCTGGTGCTAGTGCTAAAGAAGCGGCGATCAGCAGCGCACGTTCAAGGCTGCGTCCAATTTTGATGACCTCACTGACGATGATCCTCGGTTCATTGCCATTGGCATTGGCGGACGGCCCGGGTTCATTAGGTCGAATCAATATTGGTTTGGTATTAGTCGGCGGTTTGACAGCCGGAACCTTCTTTTCATTGTTCTTAGTGCCAGTTGCTTACGTTGGCATGGCGAATCTAAAACAGATGGACATACTGACTCGGTTAAGAACCAAACCAGCGTAGCGAGATGCTTTAAATTTATCTAGATACTTCAAGGCCCTCATTGTGAGGGCCTTTTGCTATTGTGGGCTAGATTAAGTGAGGAAAGCGGTGAGGGCGGTTAGAAATCGTAGTTTAGATTCATTGAGCTGTAGATTTCGGCGTTACTTTGATCTGAGGCGACAGTGGTGTTGTAAATGTATTCGGTATCAAACGTCAGTGCTAAATTACCCATCAGAATGTTCTTCAAATAGCCTTTTAGGTTGTAGTTTGTGTTCTCTTCACCGTAGGCCATGTTTGCAGTTGCACCCATAGAAAACGTTTCTGTAAGTGTTAGCGATCCATCAATACTGGCATTAACGATCAGCTCGTAGTTTTCTTTGTTTGGGAACTCTTCATCGGAGGGTTGTCGTTGACTGATTCTGTAACCCGGACCCGCAGAGCCTTGAAGCTTGATTCTTTCTGTATCGTAAAAGTGACGACCCAATCCGGTCGCGGTAATGAATTGCTTACGATAGGTACCATAGTGATCGTGTTCAAAACGTGTTGTCGCGACCAAATAGGTGATTTCGTTCAAGTCATAGCTGATGCCATAGTTGGTGGTATAGCGATTGGTACCGTCTTCGTCGTTTTCAGCATCGGTATAGTAGGTATCAAACTGAACTCGTTGGCCCCAGTTCTCTTTTTTGTATCCAATAGAGATTCCAGAGTTGATCGACAAAGATGAGCTGGTGTTTTGTGAGTAGATAAACCCAAGCTTGGTCAAGGTCGTAAAAGGGGATTCTTTAGCTTCTTCTTGGAATTCAGAACCTTCGCTTAATACGACTTGGTCCTCGACTTCCACTTCTTCAACCTCCTCTCCAGCCTCTTTTCCAAATATGGGCATAGAGAACGCGATGAGAGCTAAAGGTAGCTTTCCTAGGTATCGTGTGTA
This sequence comes from Vibrio sp. ZF 223, assembly GCF_003050585.1. Lineage (NCBI taxonomy): Bacteria > Pseudomonadati > Pseudomonadota > Gammaproteobacteria > Vibrionales > Vibrionaceae > Vibrio > Vibrio sp. ZF 223. The sequence continues at coordinate 402,555 of NZ_PIGB01000003.1, read as the reverse complement.
TGAAACTGTGTTTGTTAATGGGCGCGTTGTTTGCGAGATAGCGTGTGTCGACATAATGGTTTGGTATATAAAATGATAGAATACGACTAACGCAAGGTTAGTCGTGAAGAGTCGCCAATGATTGAATCGAAAAAGCTAGTGAGTTACGACGCCATAGGTAAAGGCGAAAAAATCGTTTTTATCGCTGAGAACCCGCTACCTCGATGAGGATTGAAATCTTCAATGTGGACAAAGAATTCAAGTATCTCAGAAGGTTTATCGTCTTCGATTAATAAGAACTCGAGTAGCCCTTGTTCGACATGGCATGAAACTATGGTCTCGCTTGATTGATCTGCTGAAATCTGTTCAACATTGATCACAACGCTCGTCTCGGGTAAGACATTGAAAGCATCTTGCGCACATTTGAGAATACAGCTGGAGACATACTCTCGATATAAAGCATTGCTTTCAGAAAGAGACATCGTTTCAAGCTTCACTTCACCTTGGCACATTACCTTTTTTTCTTTAGGGATCACGTTGTGCTTATTAACCTGAATATTGATTTCTAGCAGGTGACCATTCTTATAAGTATTGAAGTTATGGTTAATCAGCTTAGTGTCGGCTACCGCGGCGTTAATGGAGTTCTGCTGAGCTTCGGAAAGGGCAGAAAGCTTTGCTTCGCTATCGTTGTTTAAAATACCTTTCGATAATTGATTGCCCTTGGCCCAGTAGCTGTAGCTTTGAACCCAATGCACAAACTCTGTCTTGTATTGCTCGATGTCCTGTTCGGCGGCACGCTCAATATTGTTGGTGAGGGTGTACAATTTCGACTTGTTGCCTAGCAGCATATCTAGCCAGCTAGGCTTGTACTCATCGAGTGCTTCCATGGCTTTGACTTTATGATCGAATCGAACTGTTGGCATTACCGGAGCAGGCTCCATCGCAATCGACTCCCAATTCATTTTTGGGGTCGGAATGGTATGCACGGATTGGATTAAGTATAGGTGCTGATTGAATAAGTTCACTTCACTTACAGCGTCCTCAAGTTGTTTGGTATTCATCTACATTCCTGTCGACTGTTGTTCTTGTAATTTGGCGCTTAGTTTATGGTCAAAGCGCGCGAACAGTATTTAAATGAATGTGAATGATCTTTCGTGAGGTTACTTGATATTGGTTTAGGAATATTTCGACTGTGGAGAGATTAGCTTCTGTTTATGAGGGAGGAAGCGGCACATCGAGCCTGGCACAAAATGAACTCGAAACAACATGACAGGCAAGAAAGCGAAACCCTGCGTTGAAAGCAGGGTTTTTATTGAATCAGTACTGAGTGACTGGTTAGGCAATGTGCGTCATTTTGTTAATCACAAAGGTTTCAATACAGTTTTCAGTCGCAGCCATGTACTCGGCGATGTGTTGGCTCGCTAAGTGTTTCTCTAGATGAGCTTCAGAGTCCCAGTTCTCATGAAAAACGAAGTGAGCAGGGTTACTGTTATCTTGATGGAGGTCGTAGTTGATACAGCCTTCTTCGGAGCGGGTTTTATCGATCAATTTAATCATCTCTGATTTAACTAGCTCAGTTTTATCTTCTTTAGAGACGATCGTTGCAATAATGGTTAGCTTAGTCATTGTGAATTCCTAGGGCAATAAATCTCTGGGTCCGGGTAATATAAGTATCTATAAACCAAAGAAAAAGATACGATCTATCCAATGACTATGGCTGTTTGTGTCCATAATTTTCTTTGTAATCGCGAGATTATTAATGAATTACGCTCATAAGAAAGCCCGACACTAAGCCGGGCATCTTAAAAAGTGAATGAATTAGTTACTGAAATCAGCCTTTACCCAGATCATACGATGGTCAGAGGATACATCCTTGCCGTTACCATAATCACCAATTCGTGAGTCATTGAATAGTTTGCGTCCTTCTTCATACGAAGCTGACCAATAAACACCAGATTCAACAATGTTTAATGTAGCTGACGGCAGTGCGTAATCAACCGCAAGTCCAAACGTCGAAGTTATACGGTTTGGTTGTGGGTGAGACGATGACTTATCTACCGCATGTTCAGCTGCGCCATAACTAGTAGGGTATAGACTGCCGTTGGTGACTTCTTGATTAACTAATGAGTCGTTATGCAAGTCTTGCATTACAGAGCTAATGCCGTCGCCATCAACAGGATCTAGGTTTTGGTCACCCATCATAACAAAGTGCTTGCCTTGCTCTAGGCCACCTGTTTTTCCAGTGTCATCATAGATGAACGACTTGTTTTGGATGTATTGGTGCCAGAAGTCGACTTCCGCTGCGTTTTGCTCAATGTTCTTACCCACATCAAAAGCTGGAGGAGTAGGGTGTGACATCAACAAGTGAACGGTTTCTGTCCCGTTTTTAGTTGGAATTAGGATCGGCGCGTCAACGTGGTTTTTTGACGATAGACGAACTTCTTCCCATTCAGCTGCTGTGTACCACTCGTCGCCACAGTTCATGCCGACAGGGAACTTACTAGGATCATCACAAACTGTGATTGTTGGGATGGTTGCACCTTCAAGATCTTTCCATTTAAATTCTTGGAATGTGCGAGTGTTGGCCGTGTCTATCTCATATTTAGACATTAGAGCAAACGCATACTGACCATGGTAGAAACCGAAGCCCCACGCATCACCGGGAAGTGTTCCAAAATTACCGTCATTGTCTAAATCAAAACCAAATTCGTTCAGCAAACCTGTATTGGCCGAATAGCTTTCAAAATATGGGTATGAGATTGGTTCTAGGTTCGCGTCGCCACCTGCACCTTCGATACTTTGAGCAACAGAAAGGTAGTTCTTCTGGAAGCCTTCGAGCGCTGATTTGTCGGTACCAGTACCATCATTGTTAAATTCAGCCATCATCAGCACATCAGGTCGATTCTTTTGAATCACGGCAGCGACGTTGCGGATCTGGATAACCTTTGCAGCTGTTACTTTGTCAGCGTCATCAATCGTGTTATCCAAATAGTCGGTCACTAGTTTTGTTTGAGCGCTTGGTTCAATCTGCATTTCTGTCACAAGGTCTTCGAAGGTGGCACGATCAAAAGACAAGTTATAAGTCGCGATCTTTACTTCTTCAGGTTGAACGTAATCTGTGTCACTGCTGCAACCAATCAAAAGTGCAGAAGAGATGGCGAAAGCGATAGATGTTTTTAACAATTTCATAAAGTGGGTCCGCTAATTGCTGAAAGAAATTTGGGACGCGCATGTTATGAGATGGATATCATTCTGTAAGTGATTCTTGTCACAGGCAAGGCTCTGAAGTGACATCTTGTTGCATTGAAAATGTGACATTTGGAACTAGTGTCTGTAATTAGAATAAAGACTTAAAATTCATAAATTTAATTAGAACTGTGAATTAAAAAAGCCCTCATAGCAATATAAGGGCTTCAGAATAAGAATCAAACTGTGTTGTTATTGGTGTGTTAAGCGTATTTTTTTGCTTTAAGCATATTGTTCCACTGTCATCGCCCAATTTTTCTTCTGTTGTTCGAAATTCATTTTGATTTGCTGGTAACGAACTTTAAGAACTGAGTGTTCGTACTTCTTCACAACGTCTTCACGTTTACTTTCAAGTAGCTGCTTTTTGACTTCGTAGTACTCGTTCATGTTTGATACTAGAGCATCGAATTCTTGCTGAAGCTTGTCTGCGATTTGTTGCTTGTCGGCACGGTGCATGATTTTTTGCTGTGTGCGTTTGAGTAGCATTGACGCTTCGGCTTTCTCAATGCGAGCTTGAGGGGTCTTTTTAAGCTTACTTGTCAGTCCCATCAATGAAGCACTTTTGATCAACCACTTTGTAGGATCGTATTGCCACCAGTAGATGCCGTTACGGTAGTCGTTCTCAAAAATGTGGTGGAAGTTATGGTAGCCTTCGCCAAAAGTTAGAACCGCCAACACACCGTTATCGCGGGCCGTGTTTTTGTCGGTAAAAGGTTGGCTACCCCAGATGTGAGCAAGAGAGTTAATGAAGAATGTTGTGTGGTGGTTAAGTACCAAACGAACAGCGCCTACGATTAACAACATGCCAAGTACGTCACCGTAAATAACACCTAAAGCGATAGGAACACCGAAGTTCATCAGCAATGCCAACAGAACATAGTGCTTGTGCTGCCACATAACAATCTTGTCTTTTTTAAGGTCACGGCAGTTTTCGTAGTTTTCGTACATTGAAGTGCTGTAATTACGAATCATCCAACCAATGTGCGAGTACCAAAAGCCGCGTTTTGCAGAGTATGGGTCTTTGTCGTTGTTATCGACATGCTTGTGGTGTACACGGTGATCAGAAGACCAGTGTAGCGCGCTGTTCTGCAGGGCAAATGCACCACCTAATGCAAACAGGAATCTTAGGCTTGAATGCGCTTCAAACGCTTTGTGTGACCATAAGCGGTGATAACCCGTCGTGATTGAAAGGTTACAGAACGTAAAGCAGATCGCTAGCCATATCCAGTGCTCCATACCATAGCCAAAAAAGTAGCCATAAACGGGAGCGGCTACAACAGCAAGCAGCATACTAAAAGAGAATACAAAAATATTGAGCCAGATTAATGGCGGCTTTTTTGTAGATTGTTTGTCGGCACTATTCATTAGCAAATTTCCATTGGGCTTACATCTGTGCGCTAGAATATCAGCGTACACGTGTAAGTCAATATTGAAAGTGTAAACGTGTATTAGTATGTTTTGCTTAAATATTGTATAAAGGTAGTGTGAAATGTAGTAGCAAGTCATAAATGGAAGTACTAAGGGCTAATAAATGGAAATTAAGGTAGCTGAATATAAAGATTATGAGCGGATTGCCCAATTACACGCGGATAGCTGGAAGCTATATTACCGTGGCATCCTTGCTGATGATTACTTAGAAAATGATGTTTTGGAGGACAGATCTGTTATTTGGCAGACTCGTTTGATTAATCCTCCTTTCAACCAACATGTTTTATTGCTAGAAGAAGGCGGTTTACTGGTTGGTTTCGTCTGCGCGTTTGGTAATCACAACTTTGAACGAGGTACGTTCATTGATGCGTTACACGTAGACAATAATTACCGCGGTCGCGGTGTAGGCAAGCGTCTATTGTCTGAACTATCGAAGTGGTTACAGCAATACTATTCGGATTCAGGGCTTTACCTAGAAGTGATGTCTGAAAATCGCCAAGCTATCGCGTTTTATGAAGCAATTGGAGGCAAAGAAGAGCTAGAGCAAGTTTGGAATGCACCATGTGGTAGCCAAGTGAACGAAAAAGTGATTTCTTGGAACTCTCCCGTTGAACTTGAACAGAAAACAGCAAGCGTCGTGTATTCTTAGACGATTCTTGTTGAATACTGGTTCCTTGCTTAATTGCAACGCTTACCAAAGCTGAAGAATAAAGATAAAAGCCCCGAGCATTAAATTGTTCGGGGCTTTTTTGATTGGAGTAGTCGTCTTTTTTGTTAATCGCTAAGGTGCGTGAAATACTGGGTGATTAATCACACCATGTGATCTTATTCCTACCACCTTTCTTCGAAATGTAGAGTGCTTGGTCGGCGTCGTCGATAAGTTGCTCGACAGAACCAAGGGCCTGAGGTGCATGTTTTACACCGATTGAAATCGTTACCTCTAACCTAAGGCGAGAAGGGGACTCTAAAAGGGAGTTAACTAGCGATTCAATTGAAGCCTTTGTTTCCCCTTGCACCATCACCAAAAATTCTTCACCCCCGTATCGAAAGCAGTTACTGCTCGTCGGTAGTCGTTTTTGAATCTCATCAGCCAGTTCTTTTATCACCATGTCGCCCATTTGATGGCCGTAGGTGTCGTTAATTGATTTGAAATGATCAACATCTATCATTATCGATGTAATGGATAACTGACGGTTTATGCTCGGTTCTATGACCTGATGAAGATAAAGGCGGTTGTAGCAACCTGTTAGCGCGTCTTGATAAGAAAGCGCCTCAAACATATTGGATTGTTTGCGAAGCTGAATCGCTTGTTTGCGCAACTGCTCGGATTGAGCAAAACGCTTGTGTACTTCTAAGTCACGTCTTATACAGGCCGCTGAGATTAGGATGTAAGCCGAAATATAAACGGAAATTGTTTCTATTTCATGCTTTGGCTCTGCTTCATAAAGCAGTGGCGCAAGGCCGATCAGATAAGCCAAAAAGATAAACGACAGCGTAAAGATACTGTATTTGGCTGACAATCTTGAAAATGTGCCAATGTAGATCATGACGAGAATGATACCACCTTGGTAATCGAAATTATTCAGATCAATCGCAAGCCGACCGACATAGACTAAGAAAAGTGAGCTAACTACAAGGAAAGTACTTTCTACCAGTTCCAAAACGTTGGGTTTGTTTGTAATGCAGTATCTGGCGACAGCCATCATCAATAGAAAAAGTATGACTCGGAAAATGATAGGTGTAATGCACTCGCTACCAAAGTGGATGTAGTCGGTGATGATGAAAGCACAGAATATTGAGATCGGGATGTAGATGAAATTTATGTACGGCAAATAAATTTCATTATCGAAATAGGTTTTAAATCTTTGATTCTTGAACCCAGAATAAGAGCGCATTGAGAAATTAGCCGAGATGGATACACAATAATTTGCGTAGTATGTCACAGTCTTTGGGATTGTAAACGACCGTTTCTATAGATTTGTCAGTATGTTAGCTAGATCAACAAACGGTAACAGGCAATATTCACGCTCTATCATCGATAGAACGTGAATATATTAGAGGCAGGTGTAAGAGTGGTAAACAGAAACTAAAGTAGATTAATAAAAACTAATAGCGATTAACGCTTGTTCTTCAAGTAACGCTTACGACGCTCTTCTTTTTTCTTAATCTGTTGTTCGGCTTTCAGCGCAGCCGCTTCTTCAACTTCGATCAGCTCTTGTGTGATCATTTCTGGCAACTCAAGAGTTACCTTACCTAAAGTGCCATTACGCAATTCGTGAAGCAGGATTTCTGAACATTTGTGAATGTCTATGTGGCCACCTGCACGAAGTGCACCACGCTTACGGCCAATCGCTTCCATCAGTTCGATGTCAGACTCAGGCAGCTCTTCAATTTGGTAGCGCTCTTGCAAAAGGTTAGGGTACTGCTTTGCTAGGTACTCTACTGTGTAAAATGCCACTTCATCGTATTCCATTGCCGTATCTTTTACAGCACCTGTTGCAGCCAAGCGGAAGCCACTGTGTGGGTTTTCCACTTTAGGCCAAAGGATCCCTGGAGTGTCTGAAAGGATCACGCCATTCTGCAGGTTAATGCGTTGCTGACGACGAGTTACCGCAGGTTGGTTACCAGTAACCGCGATCGTACGTCCCGCCAAACAGTTGATGATGGTCGATTTACCCACGTTTGGGATGCCCATGATCATTGTACGAATATTCTTGCCCATCTGTTCACGGTGCGGTGCCAGCTTACGTACTAGCTCCATAACGTGGTTAACTTCTTCTTTTACGCTAGTCGTAATCGCAATCGCTTTAACGCCTTGCTCTTTCTCGAAGTGTTCAATCCAACGCTGAGTCAGTTCAGGATCGGCAAGGTCACGCTTGTTCAACACTTTTACACAAGGCTTATCGCCGCGCAGTGAAGAGATCATTGGGTTTTCACTACTAAACGGGATACGAGCGTCCAGTACTTCGATGATCACATCAACCTGTGGGATAACTTCTTCGATTTCTTTGCGGGCTTTATGCATGTGGCCCGGAAACCATTGAATAGACATAGAGATAAACCTTGATAAATATATTTGCTGCACATTGTAAGGGTTGGATGATACGTGTAAAGGTATATCTATCGCGACCTTCAATGAGCTCTGTGAGTTTGCTTGAAGTATAGACGGCTTGGTGATGCTTATTTAGCTGATGATTAACCTGATGAAAGTGGGCCCGCTAATGTTGTGACGTGTAAAAAGCCGCTATATCTTTCAAGTCTTGGTCATTGAGCTTGCTTAGTTGTGCTCGCATCATATCTGCGTAGTCGCCTTGTCTTTCCCCATTTTGATACGCTTTCATTGTATTAAAGAGGTAGGTTGGATCTTGACCAGAAAGCTTAGGATAGGAGTTATCAGCCGAAGGGCTGGTGGGGTTATGACAAAAAACGCAGCTTGGTGATTTCACTTTACCTAATTCAGGATCGCCATCATCAGAGGCATAAAGGCTAGAAGAAAAAGCGACTAATATTAGAGCGAAGGATGGGTAATGCATGTTTTTGTTCCGGTAAAAACATGATTATAAAGCTGACCTTAAGGGGAAGCTCAAGTTCTATTTGCTCTAGATGAGCAATTACATGGGGTTAGAGTGAATTTTTACAGCTTTGTTAGGAAAGTCATGTACAAACCGGAGCAGCTAAGCTTTTTGAGAAGCTGTGAGTCATAGAGCCGAAATGTGTCGTGAGGCTTAAGTTTTTGTGATGCGCAGTTGTTGGATATCAGAGCAGAAACTTGTTAAGGGGGGACGTGGCCCAAGCTTTGAAAGGGAACTTTCGTCAACTGTCATCGTGCTTGTAGGTAACTGTAATTTACTATTATCTTTGGATTGTAGTTATACTTTGAGCTTTATATCAGGTTGTATAATAGTCTCTAAACTATTGATAAAATATGCTTTTCTTATTGCTTCTTTGCGGTTTGTGACATTTATTTTTTTATATATATTGTATACGTGCGTCTTTACCGTACTTTCTGAAATAAATAGTTCGTTTGAAATTTCTAAATTTGAATCGCCTCTAATCACGCGCTTGAATATTTGAACTTCTCTTTTAGTAAGGCTAGATAGTATTACTTTCGACTTGAAAGTGTAATCGTGTCTATTAGATAGAATATGTGACATTAACTTTCTTGGTAGCCACAAATCGTCGTCACACACTGTTTTTAAACAACGGGTAAGGTGATCAATAGGAGCGTCCTGATAGATGATTCCTTTTATATTAAACAAGTTGAATAGTTGCATTACGGTAATACTCTGTCCGGTAATGTCAGCAGGAACATCGTAGACTACCCATTTCTTTGATTCTATTTTTGATAAAATGATGTTGATATCTTCGATATTTGCCAATAGTAAGTAGCTAATAAGGACGACATCGAAAGTCTTATGGTTACTCGAGCGCTCAATGCTTGTCATGCATTCTCTGCTAAAAGAAAAATCACTGTATTTTTCTATTTCGCGCTGAATAAACTGGTTGTTAATACCGTTGTCACCAATTAGGAGCATGTGCTTCAAATTATTTCTATGCATAACTTATTCCGAGCCTGGTAAATCATGTTTTGATTCTATGACGTTGTGTTTTATAAAATTGAGCTCTCCGGCTTAATTTTTACATAATTGCATAATTACGGTTGCTGTGAAAGTCGGGGTTCAATAGAAATTTGTAATGTATCGTCATATTGACCTCCTGGTTTGTTCTCTGTTTCACCAATGACAAAATTCAAAGGAATAGGTTGACCAATCGTAGCGGAAAGACGTTGAATCCTTGCATCCAGTTGCTCAAGATTTACTCTGTCGCTATCGAGGGACAATTGATATGGAATGTCCCATTTGGTCTCATTAGATTCATGACGCAGCATTCCTTGGTGGGATGATTCCAATACGATGGTATAAGCTGTATTGCTTTGAACCCATAGGTTAGGTGCAGAACGAATAACCTTGTTTGAGTATAAGGTTCCTAGATCAAGGTCATAATGTTGTTGGGTTAATCCATAAAAATGAATTTTCGCAGCAGGAGGAACGGTAACCGATACTGGGATGGAACTAGGGCTAATTTCTATTTGTTGACTATTTGATGTATAAGACGGCGAGACTTCCAATAACCCCCGATAGGTTCCTGATGCTAACCATTGTTTGCTCGGAAATCGCATTTGTATCGTTGCCGAAGGTTGGCTGTCGGTTAATGATAAGTGCCATTGATTAGCCACTGGCATACCGATCTGTCCACTCCACTCAAAGTTGAGTTTGTCTTGGTTTGACCCTTTTAACGAGCGGCTTGTATCGTTAAGCTGCAAAATTAAGCTTAAGTTGCAGGGTTCGCCAATTATGTTCGCATCTATACGGTAAGTGTTTATTGTTGCGAATGTGCCTGCGCTGAAAACATCATATTGTGATTTCGATGAGACGGATTGAATAGTCAACGCACTAGCTTCACATGCCAATGCCGAAGGTACATGGTTTATGGCTATGAGGAACAAGGATCCCCAAAGTACTTGTTTATTCGACATACACATCTCCTAGTCTTATCAAGTTGTTACTGCGTTCACTGAGGGAAATGATGACTGACTCTTGTTCTTTAGTGTCTAGTACTAATTGATATTTACCTGGCTTTAACCCAGAGATTGCAAATATGCCGTTACGATTTGTAAAGAAGTCAATTGGCAACTGTTTTGCCTCACCAAGGTAATGTGCTACGCCAGCGACAAGTGAAATAGGGTTGTTACTTTGACGATCGAATAGCTTGCCAATAACGGTTAATACAGCATCAGATCCAATCTGGAGTTGGAAGCCCCTTTTGTAACCCGGCTTAATCCAAAAAGCGCCGTCGCCTAAGTCATACCCTGGTGGCAAGTTATCGACCTCGTAACTGACTACTTGGCCATTATAAGCAACAAGGTCAGGAACCATGGCACTTGCATCTCCGTTAAGATAAACGCGTGCGTACTCACCCTCTTTTGTGGGATCGATAGCCACGTCATTCTCTTTAAGGCTCTTATGTTTGCTGACAATAGCAAATGCTTCGCGTACTGGTCTGCCGATCGTCACAGATGAGCCCGCAAAAGCAATGGCACTACTAATGGTCACGTCAGTACTGTGGTTTCGTGTTTCACCACTAATGTCTTCAAGCCGCGAAGCGTGGGTTGCATTTAATTCATAGCGGTTTGCCGTGTAGTTAATTCCGGCATCCATATCGGCATCCGTTTCTTCGTTATTAATGACACTCGCAAACGCTGATATCCCGCCTGTGTTACCAATATTATTTTGATAGCTGTAATCTAAGGCGGCTTCATTGAGTTCTGTGGTGTATCGACCGACGACACGAGTTTGTCGACTAAGAGGCCAGCTAACGGTGACTGTAGTGCTGATATCATCGTCTTCGGTTGCGTTGTTCCGATAGTTAACGCGTGCGCTCCAGGTGGCGGGTGTATCAAACAGTCCGTCCGATAAACTCGGGCTAATCAGCCAATAATCGTTCTCTTTGTCTACTCCTGAACGATAATTGAGCGTCATGGCGGCACGTAAGGACTTGCCAAGATAAATGGAGCTGAATGCAGAGACATAATGAGTGGTTAAGTTGATATCGATATCGGAAGCATCAAATCCTGAAACCCCAGTAAAATTGTTGGCCAGATATTCATAACTGAAACTCAGTTGTGGGGACAGCGTGTTCGTATTGGAAAACTCCGCATCGAACGCAAATTTGTAAGCGTCGCCAGTTCCAAATGTAGGGTGTTCGCTAAGAGAAGCAGTGAGTTCAGTGACGCCCCATGTAGAAGCGAGTAACGCAGTGGCACCATATTGATAAAGATCTTCACGGGTTTGAAAGTTCGTACCTAACGTTAACCAAGGACTAATACCCACATCAATATAACCATGGAAAATGCGCTCGTCGGTTAGGTACTCTAGTTGTCCATTTTGTAATTCAGAAGGCGCTCCATACATGATGCTATATTCAAACTCACCGCTATTGAGCAAGTCGTTACCGGTCGCAATAGAAAACTCGATGCGTTCTTCATTACCGGAGCGGTCGGTGATGACGAGTACAATATCATTACTACCTTGTGCAAGGGGGATATCACTAAGGTTATAGCTACCTGCGCCTAGAGTTAATCTTTGGACTGCGATCCCATCAATATAGACATCGACATTTGATGCTCTTTGAAGCGTGAATGATTGATTGGCTCGTGGTCGTGCATTTCTGGTTGGAATGAGCGTAAAATCTCGAGTTAAACCAATACCAAGTATGTCTGTGCTGTCCTGAAAAGATTGACCACTGTTGTACATATCGCCGAGCACAAGTCGTGTTCCTTGTTCGGCAAAGTCAATATTAAGACGAGATCCTTCTCTTACGTATCGTGAATCTTGTGATGAGCTGTTTTCTAGATAGGATTCATACTCAAAGTTTAGAAAACCAATGTTAAGTGCTGAATCGAATTGGCTGCGATAAAGATCCTGTCTTGATGAGTTTTGATCGACATATTGGCTCTCATTGGCAGAAAGGGCAAAATTAATGTACCCACTAAACAGGCTTGGTTCAGCATAGTTATAAAAATCATCTGCGCCGTCCATAGACAATTGCTGGGTTAAGCCAAATTCAGGCGGTATTGTCACGATACATTCTAATGATGAGAAATCGAAACTCAGCCCCAGTCCTACGTTCTCGAAGTCGTTCTGTGACAGCATCTCATCGTCAGTCGTATCATTGAGCTTCCCAATGCCCTCCTGAGTTACGACGGACGAAAGGAGGGAGAGTGTACTTTCCTTAGGTAACAAAATTTCGTTGTTTGCGGTAATGATAATGTCCGCTTCCCCAAGTATGGTGTCACTTATCCTTAGCAACGAGGTAAGTTGAATATCTCGTCCTGTTGGGTTTAAGACCATTTCTTGGCCCCAAGCAGTAGGACTTAAGGCGGCACAATAAAAAAGTACTAATCCCAAGACATACAAAATTTGCCACATCTTGTGATAGGGTTCAGTTTTCATGCCCATGATAAGTGCCCACTGGTAAGTAATTTAAAGAAGAAGGCAAAGTAATAATGGAGCGTGGTGGAATAAACTGCTCACCTAAAGCCTCATGTACTTTTTGGCTCTGAGATTCGAGCCCCGCAAAATGAAGTAACGATGTGTAGGTAAATCGCGATCCTGAATTAGTGAGTGTTAGCTTGCCTTGCTCATCTATGCGCAATTTCACGTCAGGCTCTAACGACGATGAGTGAATGTGCAGCAACGCATTGTAGTGAACTTGTAAGTTGATACCGGTTGTTAAACCGATGGGTTTATCTGTTCTCGCGTTGTTCTGTCCAATATTCACGGTACTGAAACGAATGAAATAACTTTGAGAGGTTTCGAGTGTTCTCTTTCCCAACCATTGTATACGGAATACTTGACGTTCTCCGGGGGCCAACATCGCCGCTGGTGGAAACACAAACATCTCTTCACTCGCTAGATCAGATGTCTCGAATGTACCATCAGATAAGAATTTTAATCGACGAACGTTAGCTTCAAGTGGGAGAGCTTGTGTTGAGTTGTTAGTCACAACTAGTTGCGACGTTGCTCTGTGATCTGTGTTGAGCTCAATGACGGTTGGAAACAGTGTTATGCCAAACGCTTGTGCACACAGAAAGCAATAAATTAGCGCCCCCCAAATATCACGTCTCATTGCTATTGATCCTGCTCTATTTCAATCGATAGGTTATTCACGTTGTAATTTTTAAGAGGCAGCATTTCAAAAAAACGAGTGGAGTAGGGAAGGACTAAAGTTCCAGGAATACGCTTAGCGATTTCTACGCCTTTTAAATATGTCGAATTTTTACCATCAGATATCTTCCATGTTGTATTTGTTAATCGACCGTAGCTATTACCACTGTTAAGTACTTCAAGAACCCATTTGTTGTTTTTGGTATTCTGTTCGATACTTTTAATTTCTAGCTGAGAAGCTGTGTTCTGAGGTCGGACGTTAATAAGCGTATTAAATTGCAGTAACAGACTTACTTGTCCTTGGTTGCTGCTTGCTCTTTGAACTTGTACTTGCTTAACAGCAATTCGATACGCTTTAGATTCTGTGATGGAAGGATCGCCTAAATAGCGCACCATAATAGATTGTGATCGTCCAGGTTCAATAATCGCGGTCACTGGAATAACTAGTAGCTCGTCATCAGCAGGAGTGGTGGTCTCTTTGCCATATTTGTCCATTGTCATATATACCGGAGACAACTCAACCGTGAGCGGTTCTTGAGAAGAATTCTCAACCCTCATGGTCATTTGAGCTCTTTTGCCAAGCGGCGTCATTTCCATAGACATCGGTTCTACTTTGAACGCATGAGCGGACAAACAAGTGAACGACAATAAAAACAGAACGGTCCATTTATGTATGATCCATTGATACATAGCGATAAGCTCCAAATTAAACTTACGTCGTTGAGATTGAGGCTAAGATTAAGTCGGAGGCCAAATAATAGCCCCCGACTTATTAACCTCTAATTTGAGGTGATATTTACGGTTAATGTATCTGAGTAGCCACCTGCCCATGGGGAGGTTTCTGTCGTCACAATATCAATAGATGCGGCAACACCTGTCGCTAATGCGCCAGAACCGCCATAAGAATTACTGACTGAAACGTCATTTAGACCTGGGCCCCCTGGTGCATTAAGCGTGAACGGAGCTAAGCCTGAAGGATTAAATGTTGCATCGTATGTAAGAGCGTAGTCTTCGCTATCATCTGACTCTAGACCACCTTCAGCACTTGTCAGTGTCACAGTTGCACCATCGACGTCATTACACTTCATGTTAAGACCACTAACAGAAAGGTTTTGAATTTGAGATACGTTACCAAAGTCCATAAGTTGCGTTGAAAGACCAGTAACCTCACATACAGGTGAAACAAATCCAACTAACTGTACATCACCTGGAGCGGCTTGGACTTGAGCGCCAAAAATAGCTGTGACTGTTGCTGCGTAGAGTGTTAGCTTTTTCATTAGAAATTCCTTTATCTTAAATGATTGGCTCGAATACTGCTGAGCGTATGTTGTTCTGCAGATACATTGCAGAGTTTTCACTTTGTTACGCTATGAATCGAAGGGTAAACTTCGATCTCAATAACGTCTTGATAATAACCTGCGTAATGCAAGCTATTTTCGAGTGCTACCCTAAGATTCCCCTGTTGAGAGAACGGAATAACACCAGAACTGTCTATCATTACTGGTGAAGTAAGTTGGCTACTGTGCCTACTTTCATGAAGACGAATTTCGTCTATTTGTAATGACAAATTGTAACTTTCAATAATATCAACCCCTTGATGTTGATATTTTAAGCCTCCATATTTTGAGTTGATCGTTATACCCAACGGACGGTTACAATAAATATTAAAAGGTAACGATTGCACATCACGGTGTTCCGTAAAATTCATAATGTTGCCAGAAAAGAAGTTTATTTCGCATCGGTCTTTGATCTGACCGCTAATTCCTAACGTTAAGCTATTAGCACTGGCATATAATGAAAGTGACAGACTGAAAATTAACGCTGAGACGATTAAGTTATGAAGAATTCGAAATGCTTTAACCATAATCTCACCTCTCAACGGTTGAATGTAACTTGTTGCTTAACTGTGAAAACTATATGTGCTTTAAAAAATGGTGAAGTAGTAAAAAAAGTTTATTATTTAAGAGAAGTATGAGTTTTAGTATGATTTTAATCTGAACCGAAGAGATTAAATAATTGGATAATAATACTATATTCAATTAGATAGTGGAGTTTTCCCCAATGTTTGAGTTGACGAGCGATTTTTATTTAATTGATAAAAATAGAAGTATGGTCTACGTCGAGTGTATTGAGTTTTTTGATGGGCCGTTGTCACCACAATAGTTACAGTGTTATTAACGGGGAGGCTAATTTGAAAACTTAATTTATAAGTTGATTTTAGCGATTTTAAATTTTTATTTCCGAGAGGGGTATCTGCTGTTTGTTTATTGAAATTAGTTATTTAAACGAATTTTTAGGGGAGGTTAACTCTAGTTTTAAATACCGTATGCGTGGTATTTAAAAGCTTGACATTATTATTACTAAGTTATTTACCTCTAGTGAACAGACAAAGCTTTAAGTCATTAATGAAATTCAAACTCAAAGGTTAATTGAATGCTTAAATTTAGGGATTATTCTTAGAAGGTATCCTTATAGGCCAAAATGAGATTGCGTTCTGTTCCAGTCAATCTAGTGTGTTTTCTAGAAAACCTACAGGTGTCGAAGGCTGGTTTTGTTGTGGAATTGTCTAACAGATTTGATGAAAAATTAAAGCTTCCCGAAGGAAGCTTTAGTGTTAATTGCGATAGAGGCTCTTCTCGTTAAGAGTTAAAGTGCATTTTCTAGCTTTGTTAGGAAAGTAGTGATGTCTTCAGAGCTGATATCTCTATGAGTAACAAATCGAACCGGGTTACCTGGAGACATCGTAATGCCTTGTTTGCCCAGTTCGCGAGCGATTCGGTTGATATCCACGGACTCATCTAACTTAGCAAACACAATGTTAGTTTGAATGAAATCAGGGTTAACAGAAAAGCCTTCTAACTTGCTTAGGCCGATCGCTAGGTTTTTCGCGTTCTCGTGGTCAGCTTTAAGTTGAGCAACGTTCTCAGTCAGTGCCATTTTACCTGCTGCAGCAAGAATGCCTGCTTGACGCATACCGCCACCAACCATTTTACGTAGTCGACGTGCTTTAGCGATGTACTCTTTACTACCAAGTAGTAGAGAGCCAATCGGAGCACCTAAACCTTTCGATAAACAAATCGTCATCGAATCGAAGTGTTGTGCGATCTCTTTAATGTCAACGTCGAGAGCGACTGCCGCATTGTATACGCGTGCGCCGTCTAAGTGCATTTGCAAACCGTGTTGGTTTACGAACTCACGAGCTTCCGCTAGGTAAGACATTGGCAGTACTTTGCCATTGATCGTGTTTTCTAAACTAAGAAGCTTAGTACGAGCAAAGTGGCTGTCGTCAGGTTTAATAGCAGCAGCAAGCTTTTTAAAATCTAAAGTGCCGTCTGGGTTGTTCTCGATTGGTTGAGGTTGAATCGAGCCCAATACCGCCGCGCCACCGGCTTCGTATTTGTAGTTGTGCGCCTGTTGACCACATAGGTATTCATCACCACGCTCACAGTGCGCCATTAGGCCGAGTAGGTTGGCTTGCGTACCTGAAGAGGTGAACATAGCGGCTTCAAAGCCAGTTTCGTTGGCTGCCCACTGCTCAAGCTCGTTTACTGTTGGGTCATCACCATATACATCATCACCGACTTCTGCGCTTGCCATTACATCGCGCATAGCTTGTGAGGGTTTAGTTACGGTATCAGAACGAAAGTCCATGTTTCTCTCCTAGAGTGTTATAGGTAGCCGCAGAGTTGGGCTTTACTTAAACAAGCGATAGTTTTTGTATCGGTGATTTGATCGTGTCGTATTTTATCTTGCAGTTCTTCTAAGCTCAGTTCGATCACTTCTATGACTTCATCTTCATCACATTCAAAGCGGGTAGTGAGGCTTAAGTCTTTTGCGACAAACAGATACTGTATTTCATCACAGAAGCCAGCCAAAGGAGTGACTTGCCCCAAGCTTTGAAAGGAAGTTGCGCTGTAACCGGTTTCTTCTTCCAATTCACGCTGGGCACATTGAAGAGGTGACTCATCAATTTCCATCGTGCCTGCAGGTAGTTCCAAAAGCCATTTCTTAAGAGAAGGGCGGAATTGGTTAATGAGGATGATTTTTCCAGACGAAGTGATAGGAAGAATAACTGCCGCGCCAGGGTGGTTTATTGTTGTATGTTTTACCACGACGTTCGTAGGGAGCGTCACGTTCTCTTCTATGAGAGAAATACTTTTCCATTTATGGATAACTTTACTCATGCAGTCTGGCCACATTCCTTGCCAATTTTTCGTATAACGGAAGACGTGCACCACCATAACGTCTATGGTGTCGAAAATAAAAGAAAAATTAGGGTTAGCAATAGATTTAGTTTCACGCCGTTCGTGATGTTACTCTCATAATTGGAATCTATGATTGCGCCAAAATTACCGACGTAACCATCTGATATAAATGCAACTCAATAATAAAATACACTTGTAACAAAGTGCTAACAAATGTATAAAAACATATCTACACTCTCAATTGTTCAAAGATTTTCGGAGTAACGCATGAACCCTTCTATTTCTTCACATGCTGACAAGGCGCTACTCTCTGAAAGAATCAATAAATTAGCGCATGCTCTCTCTGATGGTGTCTATGAAAGAGAAGACACGATTAAGCTATGTTTACTGGCTGCATTGGCTGGTGAAAGCGTGTTTCTATTAGGCCCTCCGGGCATTGCAAAAAGCCTTATCGCAAAACGTCTTATTCAGGCTTTTGACAACAGTAGTTATTTTGAATATTTGATGACACGTTTCTCTACGCCCGAGGAAGTGTTCGGCCCGCTAAGTATCCAAGAATTAAAAGACAACGGTCGTTATGTAAGACTGACCGAAGGTTACCTACCAACAGCACAAGTTGTATTCCTTGATGAGATCTGGAAAGCCGGCCCTGCAATCCTAAACACCCTGCTTACTGTAGTGAACGAAAAAACATTTAAGAACGGCAGCGACATTGAACGCGTACCTATGCGCTTGTTGGTTTCTGCATCTAATGAACTTCCAGATGAAGACAGCGGCCTAGAAGCCCTTTATGACCGTATGTTGGTTCGCGTGTTTGTTAACCGTATTCAAAACAAACAAAATTTCAAATCAATGCTGACAACGGGTACTTCTCAAGAAGCTGTGATTCCAAAAGGTTTGGCGATCACTGACATTGAGTACCATCAATGGCAGAAAGAGCTCGACAAGCTAGAGCTGACCGATAACTCGTTTAACAAGCTGTATGAACTGAAAACCATGCTTGAAGAGACGGTTAAGAAGCAAGGCTCAGCATCAGAGTCAGACTTGTATGTATCAGATAGACGCTGGAAGAAGGCCGTTAAACTATTGAAAGCGAGTGCGTTCTTCAGTGGTCGCGATAGCGTGAACCCGCTAGATATCATGCTTCTGCAGGATTGTTTATGGCATAGCCCTGAATCGCGCGATGTAGTTCGTAGCGTGGTGAAAGACTTTGCATTGAACCGAGCGTTTGATCAACAAGAATCGAAAGCTCAAATCGAGATGTCTCGTGAAGAGTTAGAAGAGATTCAAGACGATGTTGAATCGACGCTATCAGTTTCGCTCTCTATGGAATCAACCAGCGGCTTGTTGCGAAAAGACGTTTACCAGAATGATATCAAGAACGCGAAAATGTACAGCGTAGGCAGTGCATACAATCTAGTGAAACTGGTTATGCTGCAAAGCAACATGTCGGTGTCTGAATCTGAGAAAGGCGATAGCCGTTGGGTCTACGTAGCCAAAGACGATTTTGATCGTGTTCTTAAAGAAGGTCACGGCGATATTTACGGTTACGTAAACGAAAATAAAAACCTATGCCGTTTAAAACTCGACTTGGATGCATCGAACCAATTAGTGATTAAAGACATTGCCAATCGCTCTGTCTTGGTGAGCGTTGTTACCACAGATGGTTTGGACCAAGAACTGTATAACAAGTGGTTAAGTGGTGCTGAAAGAGCGCTAGAACAGTTAACCGAAGCGGAATTCAAGTTAAAGCGTGTTCGTACTGAATTCCATGATGCGTTGCCTCACAACTATATTGACCCTGACTTGCCGAAAGCGATGGAAGCAAGTTTGCAAGCGGTCACGCAAGATCTTGAAACCACGAAAGTGAAGAGCAGCAAGATTGCTCAGCGTATTAAGTTTATGAGCCAGTACTTCGAGTAAGGGGAGAGCATATGTTAGGAGCAGACGGCTTAAACCTCGCTTTGATGGTGGCTGATTCAGGAATCATTGATACCGCGATGAATGATCTCATTGCTCGCTCTCAAGTCATGATGGCTGCAGAGAACAAAGGCGTGAAAACATCAGTGAAAAACCACTTAGTGAAATGGCGCGGTAAAGTTAAAAAACGCGTCACTAAAGTGTGTGAAACTGATCGATTCCAAGAGGAAATCGCCCTTTACCAAGAAGTGATTTACTGGGATGAACCGCAATTCTTTGATGAGATTGATAGTGTCATCAAAAAACTGGAGTGGCACTCCGCGTTCTACCTACAAGCAAGACGCTTGATGGAAAACAACAAAGGCGTTTATAACGCGATGTTTCCACACTACTTTTGCGACCAATGGTACCAATCTCTTTCTGATGCGATCAAACAAGCTCAAGTAACCGAGCTCGAAACAAGCAAAGAAAAAGTCTTAGCCGATCTTTATCAGCGCATGGAAACCATGAAAAACATGGACAAAGTGACGGAGTCGGGTGATGAAGGCAGTGTAGGGCGCTTGTGGGACATGGCATCTGCCAAGTTAAGCAAAACAGACCTTACCATCATGAAACGTCATGCTGAGTTCTTGAATAAGCACAAGGGCTTGCAAGAGATCGCTGAAAAGCTAGGCCGTATGGCTGGCGAGGAAGATGATCCTTCGCTACACAAAGCCCCTGTAGAAGAATTGCAGATGGTTGAAGAGAAAAGCGATGAAGCGGTCGATGATATTGTTGGGATTCACGAAAGTGATGACCTCAACAAGATGCTGCCAAACGAAACTATGTTTCTAGCTTACCCTGAACTTGAGGTTATCTTTTACAAGCACTTGGCCGACAAGCGTTTACTGAACTATCGCTCGCAAGGTAAATCACGCACGTTACGTAAAGTGAAAGCGCAAAAGCCAGATAGCAAGAACATCGATATTGAAAAGGGTCCGTTTATCGTCTGTGTGGACGCTTCGGGCTCTATGAGTGGATTCCCTGAGCAGTCTGCCAAAGCTATGGCTTATGCCTTAATGCAAATTGCTCTTGCGGAAGAGAGAGATTGTTACGTGATTCTGTTCTCTTCTGAGCAGATTACCTATGAGTTAACAAGGCAAGATGGCCTTCGTGAAGCGAGCGACTTCTTAAGTTACTCATTCCATGGCGGTACGGATCTAGAACCTGTTCTCATGAAATCGATTGACTTGATGACGGGTGATAAATACAAAAATGCCGATTTAATCGTACTTTCGGATTTCATTGCACCGAAACAATCTGAAGAAATGATTGCTCAAGTTGAAAAGTTGAAAGAACACAAAAACCGTTTCCACGCGGTTAGTCTTTCTAAGTATGGTAACCCTCAACTTATGACGATGTTTGACCACTGCTGGGCGTATCATCCGAGTCTTGTCGGTCGTTTCATGAAGAAGTGGTAGCGCTAGAACATCTAATTTAAATCCATTTTGCTGTGTGTTTTTTGATAGAAGAGATCGAACATGCAGCAATTTGATTTAAATGTCAGCAAGCGGAATTTAAATTCACTTTTTTGTTTGACTATCTCCCCTTAATCCGTAAAGTAGGCACCCGAACACAGCGGTGCGGCTTACTTAAGTCCCTAAAGTGTTGAATTAAAAAGGCGCCTTGGCAGAGTGGCTATGCAGCGGATTGCAAATCCGTG
Organism: Vibrio sp. ZF 223; assembly: GCF_003050585.1. Taxonomy (NCBI): domain Bacteria; kingdom Pseudomonadati; phylum Pseudomonadota; class Gammaproteobacteria; order Vibrionales; family Vibrionaceae; genus Vibrio; species Vibrio sp. ZF 223. The sequence goes on along the minus strand of NZ_PIGB01000003.1, from coordinate 381,349 downwards.
GACCTCGGTTCGACTCCGGGAGGCGCCTCCATTCTTTCTCTTAGTTTGATAAGTTAAGAGATATTAAGAATGAAATGCGATACTAGCTCAGTTGGTAGAGCGCAACCTTGCCAAGGTTGAGGTCATCGGTTCGAACCCGATGTATCGCTCCAAATTTTGTAATGTTGATTCATTTTGACATTAAGATGGTGTTTTACTTTTCAGTAATCGGCATCGCAATAAAGAATTGCGTGCCCTGGTGGTGGAATTGGTAGACACAAGGGATTTAAAATCCCTCGACGTTCGCGTTGTGCCGGTTCAAGTCCGGCCCGGGGCACCATCTATTTGATTGTTACCTTTTACTAGGTGACAATCAAAAGAGTTGTTCTCTTAAAACACTATTGAAGGCGCCTTGGCAGAGTGGCTATGCAGCGGATTGCAAATCCGTGGACCTCGGTTCGACTCCGGGAGGCGCCTCCATCATTTAGAAAAAACCAGTCCTCGTGGCTGGTTTTTTCGTTTCTGGCCTCGCTAAAAGCTTCCAACGTCCCCTTTTCAATGTTTATCAAAGAAATCTTTGTTACGAATATACTTACTCATCAAATGGTAAGAGAAAGGCCTAATCAACCAACTAAAGATAGAGCGACCAAGACGGATTAATGTCGGTGTGTTCTCGTAGATGCGCCCGTTATAGAGCCAAAGCACTTTGCCTACATGCCAATAGAGCAAAGGAACTGGAGGCATGAAGGTTACGATGTCGATATCACAGCAGATTCGGTAGGTCTTCTTACCCAAACGATAGTGCTTTCGAAAGCTCCAGTCACCAATGGCGGGTTGGCCAAAAGTCACTATTCGCTTAATACGGCTAGGGTACTTTTGATCAAAGTAATCAGCGAAGACACAACCGATAGCGCCACCGGAAGAGTGACCAGTAATAGACACTCTCTTGCCTTGCTCTATTAGAGGTGTGAGCGTAGCTTCCAAGCGTTCAATAACGGTTAAGCCAAGCTTATCTTCATTACGACTTGGCTGGCTTTCCTGAAACATTAGATGATAGAAGCCAGCATGCACACGATAATTGAGCCCAATTCTTTTGCAGCTTCTTGTCCATAGAGCAAAGGTCAGTAACCAATCTGAGATGCTGTGCGATCCTTTGATAACCACAACCACTTCATCTTTGTCGCTGCTCCACAGCACTCGAATCATGGTCTTGCCAAACTGGTTCTTTATGATGCGTTGTCCATTTGGGTCAAAACCATAGCGAGTTTGCTTAAATACTCTAGGGTAGGCGAGGTTACAAAGAACGGCATAGCGCTCATATTGATATCGTTTTAGTGGTTTCACGTGTTTACTTCTTAATAAGAGTTACTTAAAACTCTAGTCGTTGAATGTGAAAAGCACATGAAAACACCATTTACTTGATTCGTTACAGAAAAACCAAAATTTGCCGCTGTCGCTAAAGTTAACCCTAGATAGTAAATTGCAGTGTTAGATTAGAGAACAGCGTATAAGAACCGTACAAGCTGCACTAAATTTATTCTTTGGAGAGTGATAATTAATCATTTGAATTAAAAGATAAAATTTATTGTTGACGAATTTTTTCCATCCGTTAAAGTACACCTCGTTCTCACGGCTTAGGTCGCTGAGAGATGGTGTTTTACTTTTCAGTAATCAGCATCGCAAGATTGCGTTGCCCTGGTGGTGGAATTGGTAGACACAAGGGATTTAAAATCCCTCGGCGTTCGCGCTGTGCCGGTTCAAGTCCGGCCCGGGGCACCATCTATCTTGCTTCTACTTTTTGAGTAGAGTGATGAACAAAGAGTTGTTCTCTTAAATCACTATTAAAGGCGCCTTGGCAGAGTGGCTATGCAGCGGATTGCAAATCCGTGGACCTCGGTTCGACTCCGGGAGGCGCCTCCATTCTTTCTCTTAGTTTGATAAGTTAAGAGATATTAAGAATGAAATGCGATACTAGCTCAGTTGGTAGAGCGCAACCTTGCCAATGTTGAGGTCATCGGTTCGAACCCGATGTATCGCTCCAAATTTTGTAATGTTGATTAATTTGACATTAAGATGGTGTTTTACTTTTCAGTAATCGGCATCGCAATAAAGAATTGCGTGCCCTGGTGGTGGAATTGGTAGACACAAGGGATTTAAAATCCCTCGACGTTCGCGTTGTGCCGGTTCAAGTCCGGCCCGGGGCACCATCTATTTGATTGTTACCTTTTACTAGGTGACAATCAAAAGAGTTGTTCTCTTAAAACACTACTAAAGGCGCCTTGGCAGAGTGGCTATGCAGCGGATTGCAAATCCGTGGACCTCGGTTCGACTCCGGGAGGCGCCTCCACTATTAAAAAGTTGAAGGGCCAGCAGAAATGCTGGCCTTTTTGCTATCTGAAATTCTAAACCCTCATGCTATATTCAAACTTCCACGTATGTTATCTAGTCAATAACACCTCTAGGAACAAGCTCTTATCTGATCACTTTCTTTGCCGGTCTGTTCCTTGTGTAAACCGGTCATTTGCTAAACAATCACCAGCATCTGTTAACTAATTGTGGTGGTTTTTGAGTGAAATTAGTGGGGAATGGAAAAAGGCGATTGTCTTTTGCGTCATTAAGTTCTTCATATTTAGACATAGTTGCTCATGATCCTGTAACGCTTTCATGAGTTATTACACTTATTATGACTGCAAATGAAAATGATTGTCATTTACTTGCGTTACTGCTAACCTATTGTGAAACTTTACAACATCTTATCTAATGCGCAAAAGTGTATATAAAACCCCGCTAAACCTTATTAAATCTACGGTTATTCGTTTGCTTCGTATGATAAATCAGCAGATCTACCTCTTTTGTTCTACCCCTTTAGGGTAGTTCGTTTTCGTAATTGATTTACATCATATTTTCATTTTCTTTCATAATTCATTATTCGCTCAGTTAAGAAACATATAACCTTCAGGAATTCTTATGAGCAAGATGAAGCTAGTCGTAATCGGTAACGGGATGGTCGGCCATCGCTATATCGAAGATTTAGTCGAGAAGACAGATGTTGCAAACATGGACATCACGGTGTTCTGTGAAGAACCACGTGTAGCCTATGACCGTGTACACCTTTCTTCTTATTTTTCACACCACACTGCAGACGAACTTTCTTTAGTTAAAGAAGGTTTCTACGAGAAACACAGCATCAATATGCTGATCGGTGAACGTGCGATAAACGTTAACCGTGAAAAGAAAACAGTTTACTCAAGCACTGGTCGAGAAATTCAATACGACAAACTTGTTCTTGCTACCGGTTCTTTCCCATTCGTACCGCCAATCAAAGGCAACGAAGGTAAAGACTGTTTCGTTTATCGCACTATCGAAGATCTGAAAGCTATCGAAGCAACCGCTAAGAACTCTAAGTCTGGTGTTGTCGTTGGTGGTGGTCTACTTGGCCTTGAAGCGGCAGGCGCACTAAAAGCACTTGGCGTGACAACACACGTTGTTGAGTTTGCTCCTAAGCTAATGGCTGAGCAACTTGACCAAGCGGGTGGTAACCAACTTCGTCAAAAAATCGAACGTATGGGCGTTAACGTACATACAAGCAAGAACACGCTTGAGATTGCTCCTGAAGGCACTGAAGCTCGTAACGTAATGCGTTTTGCAGACGGTACAGAGCTAGAAACTGATTTCATCGTATTCTCTGCTGGTATTCGCCCACAAGACAAACTTGCTCGTCAAATGGGTCTAGGTATTGCACCTCGTGGCGGTATCGAGATTAACGATCACTGTCAAACAACTGATAAAGACATTTACGCTATCGGTGAGTGTGCGTCTTGGAACCAAACGTTCTACGGCCTTGTTGCTCCTGGTTATAAGATGGCGACGGTAGCGGTAGACCACGTTGTCGGTAACGAGAGCACATTTGAAGGTGCGGACATGTCTGCGAAGCTTAAGCTTCTGGGCGTGAAAGTAGGTTCTATCGGTGATGCAAACGGTCGTACTCCTGGTTGTAAGAGCTACGTTTACCAAAACGAAGAGCAAGAAGTTTATAAACGTATCATCGTCTCTGAAGACAATAAGAAGCTTATTGGCGCAGTGATGGTTGGTGATACGTCTGACTATGGTGATCTTCTTCAGTTAATGCTGAACGAAATCGACCTGCCAGAACACCCAGATGCATTGATTCTTCCTGCTCACGCTGGTGCTGAAAAGCCAACACTTGGCGCGGATTCTCTTCCTGAGTCTGCTGTTATCTGTTCTTGTTTCGATGTAACGAAAGGCAAGATTGCTCAAGCTGTTGCTGAAGGTCACCACACCATTGGTGATATCAAAGCGGTAACAGGCGCAGGTACGGGTTGTGGTGGTTGTATTCCACTTGTGACTTCAGTACTGAACGCTGAACTTGCTAAAGCCGGTGTTGAAGTGAAAAACGACGTTTGTGAGCACTTTGCTTACTCTCGCCAAGAGCTTTTCCACCTGATTCGTATCGAAGAGATCAAAACATTCGACGAACTACTAGAGAAGTACGGTAAGGGCTACGGCTGTGAAGTGTGTAAGCCTCTAGCGGGTTCAATCCTTGCTTCTTGCTGGGGTGAGCACATCCTTAAGCCTGAGCTAGTGAAGCTGCACGATACCAACGATAACTTCCTAGGTAACATGCAAAAAGACGGTACTTACTCTGTTATTCCTCGTATGGCGGGTGGTGAAGTAACACCTCAAGCTCTAAGCGTTCTGGCTGACGTAGCGGCTGAATACAACTTGTACACCAAGATCACTGGTGCACAACGTATTGGTCTATTCGGTGCTCAAAAAGATGACTTACCAGCAATCTGGAAGAAGTTAATCGCAGCAGGCTACGAAACCGGCCAAGCTTACGCAAAAGCACTTCGTATGGCTAAAACATGTGTAGGTTCAACTTGGTGTCGTTACGGAGTTCAAGATTCAGTTGGCCTAGGGGTGATGATCGAGAACCGTTACAAAGGCATCCGTACTCCTCATAAGATGAAGTTTGGTGTGTCTGGTTGTACTCGTGAGTGTGCTGAAGCTCAAGGTAAAGATTTAGGTATCATCGCGACTGACGCCGGTTGGAACATGTATGTGTGTGGTAACGGTGGTATGAAGCCTCGTCACGCGGACTTACTGGCTAGCGACCTAGACCAAGAAACCCTGATCAAATACATCGACCGTTTCATGATGTTCTACATTCGTACGGCTGCGCCACTACAACGTACTTCGGTATGGATGGATAACTTAGAAGGTGGTGTTGACTACCTACGTGAAGTGATTGTCGACAACAAGCTTGGCATCAATGACCAACTTGAGACTGACATCTCTGGTCTAATCGATAACTTTGCTTGTGAATGGACAGATACAATCAACGACGAGACTCAACTTAAGCGATTTGCACACTTCATCAATGCTGATGATCGTGATGAAAACGTAGTGTTTGTTGAAGATGGCCGTGAACAACATCGTCCAGCGACATTCACTGAGAAACACCCTGAAGCCATTACTTCAAGGCACCAGGGCGACATCATTCACGTAGAAACTGTTTAAGGGGAGACGACATCATGGCATTTACCAAAGTTTGTAAGATCGAAGACATTATCCCAGGTACAGGTGTTTGTGCATTGGTTGGTGGTGAGCAAGTGGCTATCTTCCGCCCAACTAAGGCTGAAGAAGTACTCGCGATTAGCAACACAGACCCATACTTCCAATCTAACGTGTTATCACGTGGCTTGATTGTTGAGCATAAAGAAGAGCTTTGGGTGGCAAGCCCGCTTAAGAAGCAACGTTTTAACCTAGCAACAGGTGTGTGCATGGAAGACGAGAACTTCAACGTGAAAGCGTATAAAGCTCGTGTTACCAAAGGCGCTGTAGAAATCTCTGCTTAGTCGAACGACCTGTAAGATTTGATAGTTCAAGGGTTCTAGTTATCGACATTGCCTTAATTCGGCAATTAGAACCTTTTCCTATCCGATTTCAACTTTTAACTTTTTAAGGACAATCTTATGTCTACTGATTTTAAACCAGCAGAATTCGTTCAAACGATGATCAACGTGGGTGAAGCGAAAACGAAAACAAGTACACGTGATCTTCTGATTCGAAGCACTATGGCTGGTATCATTCTTTCTCTTGCGGTTGTTGTTGCTATTACAACTATCGTACAAACAGGCATCGGTATTGTTGGTGCTCTTGTGTTCCCAGTTGGCTTCGTTATTTTGAGTGTTATGGGTTATGACCTAGTAACAGGTGTATTTGGTCTTGCTCCTCTAGCGAAATTCGATAACCGCCCAGGTGTTACTTGGGGGCGTATCCTACGTTGTTGGGGGCTTGTTGGTCTTGGTAACTTGATTGGCTCTCTCATTGTTGCGGTGCTAGTGGCAATTTCACTTACAGGTAACTTCTCTCTAGAACCAAATGCAGTTGCGCAGAAGTTCATTGCTGTTTCTACAGGTCGTAGCCTAGGTTTTGAAAACATGGGCATGGACGGCTGGATCACATGTTTCGTGCGCGGCATCTTCTGTAACCTAATGGTGTGCCTAGGTGTGATTGGTAACATGACAGCACGTACTGTACCTGGCCGTGTAGCAATGATGTGGTTCCCAATCTTCATCTTCTTCGCACTAGTATTTGAGCATACGGTAGTAAACATGTTCCTATTCCCACTGGGTATGATTCTAGGCGCTGATTTCGGTATCGCGACATGGTTGAACTTCAACCTTATCCCTACAATCCTTGGTAACATCGTTGGTGGTTTGTTCTTAACATGTGTTCCTTTGTTCCTAACACACGCAAGAACCGCTCCTTCTCTAGGTGCTAAGTAATTCTGAATACGGTGAAACGTAATTTAGTATGAGATTAAGAGCCCCAACAACATGTTTGGGGCTTTTTTAGTTCGAAAGCCCTTATATCATTGCGCAAATTACTCGCAATAGACTGTTTTGTTATAATTACTTCTATCTTCGTTAGTATTTAGACTGAATATTTAATTCAACACCTGATAGTCTAAGGGTTAAGGATTTGGATAAGTCATCATGAATACAGTGACTTATCACATAGATTGAAGCTTGAGATAAAACAAGCAAACCTTCGGAGCACAGCATGTCAGAAGTATCGTCATCGAATGTTAAAGAAGTAACCAAAGGATTGGTTTCATTAGTAGGCGCGGGTCCGGGCGACCCAGACTTACTTACGTTAAAAGCGGCACGAGTGATTCAACAAGCAGACGTTTTGGTTTATGACCGCTTGGTATCAAAGGATATCTTGGCGATGGCTAACCCAGAAGCGGAAATGCTGTATGTGGGTAAAAAGCTCGATCATCACTGCGTACCTCAAGATCAGATCAACCAACTATTGGTCACTAAAGCACAAGAGAACAAGCATGTAGTACGCCTTAAAGGTGGAGACTCATTTATCTTTGGTCGTGGCGGGGAAGAGTGTGAAACACTGGCTGAAAATGACGTTAGATTTGAAGTGATTCCGGGCATCACAGCTGCTGCAGGTGCTACGGCTTATGCGGGTATTCCGTTGACGCACCGTGACCATGCGCAAAGCGTTCAGTTTATTACCGGTCACCTTAAGAAAGACGGCGAAGATATTGACTGGCAATCTCTTGCTCAGCACAACCATACAATTGTGTTTTACATGGGGTTAAAAGAGAGCCCAAACATTCAGAAAAACTTACTGGATAACGGTATGCGAGCTGATATGCCTGTAGCGATCATTGAAAACGGTACTCGCCAAGAGCAAAAGGTTTACCGCGGTGGGCTGAGTGATTTGGCAAGCCTTGCTGCTACAGCAAAGAGCCCTGCACTTATTGTCGTTGGCAGTGTAGCTCAGCTACATGAAAAGCTAGATTGGTTTAACAAGCAAGCTTAATTATTTGGCCTTCTAGTTGTCTTTTTAAACAATTGCTGAACTCATCAAGTATCAAATACTGCAGCGGCTGCTTTGTCGCTGCATTTCTTGTTGGCGCATTGGCATTTCATCGATGATATTGGTGATTTTCTGCCAGTCTGTCTTACCGCTCCACCTGTGTTTCTCTTTTCCGTCTTTACCTATCAAAACAGCAGTATGTGAACCTTTTGGTATTCCATAGCTATCGGTTACGGCTTCTAGGTTAAATTCTTCTTCAAGCCAAGTAGGGACTGTGTAGCCGCTCTCCGCAATGACAATGATAACTACGTCTCTTTCATCCAATTGACAGTTGTTGATCAACACTTCATTGAGAAATTCTTTGACGACGGAATCTTCCTTTGGTGCAAAGTAGATCACGCTACGGTGCGGTAACGGTTTTGAATGTGAATAGGCAGGGTAGGCAAGTACCGAGTGAATGGTTGAGCTCATGACCAATACTGTGCTGATAGTCAGTAGTTTAATCAAGCTAAACCAGACGCGAAAACTTGCCGAATAATTCATTGATTTCGCTGCTTTGGCTGTGTCGATGCTTACGCACGATTTGTTTATTTGTCGGTGTAGCATGGCCAACCTCCCTTGAAAACTCAAAGTCTGAGAATGATTTGAAAGTTACGTAGGGAAGAAAGTTAAGCTCAGAACCATTCGATAAACGTACAACACAAATCAACCTACATTAAGCATAGTTAGGATTACGCTAAACATACGGAGATTTACGTTAACGGAAGGAAACAAGTTCATTTTTATTGAGTAAAGCGACTCGCATTTTATAAGTGAATAGAATAGGGTATACGGAAAATCTAAAGGTATGAATTTATGGAAAACATAGCAATTTTGGTCGACGTTCAGAACGTTTACTACACGACGCGCGACAAATACCGTTCTAACTTCGACTATAACCAGTTTTGGTATGTTGCCACGGAAGGGCGTAACGTTGTTGCAGCTAATGCTTACGCAATCTCAAGCCAAGACCCTAAGCAGCGCCAATTTCATCACATCCTGCGTGGTGTTGGCTTTAATGTGAAGCTAAAACCGTTTATTCAGCGTCGAGATGGTAGTGCAAAAGGTGACTGGGATGTAGGTATAGCACTAGACGCGATAGAGCTTGCTGAGACAGTCGATACGATTGTTTTAGTCTCTGGCGATGGCGATTTCGAAATCCTTGTAGAGCGAATCAAAGAGCGTTTTGGCAAACCTGTTGAAGTGTATGGTGTACCGGGGTTAACCGCTCAAAATCTTATCGATTCTGCGTCAAAATTTGTACCGATCGAAAAAGATTTTCTTCTATAGAGGAAATCAGGCACTTTATAATTGAAATCAATAATAACGATAATTAGAATGCAAACAGTTCTTATTTATCGGTATGTGTAATGTCTCGCGTTTTAGTTGTTGATGATGATATTCAGTTGTGTGAGTTGCTAGGTGAAGTGTTAGAAAATGAGGGGTATCACGTTGATACCGTTCATTGCGGTGAGTCCGCGCTTGAGTTTATTCAATCGAACCCTGTCGATTTAGTTTTACTCGATGTAATGCTTCCAAACCTAAGTGGTATTCAAGTGGCAAGGCGTATTTGTCAGCGTTTTGCTACTCCCATTCTTATGCTAACCGCGCTTAACGACGATGCCTCAATGCTCGATGGTTATCAAGCTGGAGCCGATCAGTACATCGCTAAACCTTTCAATGTTCCTGAACTCTTAACCCGAATTAAGGTGATCTTGCGCCGAGTGGGTTTTGAGCGTCAGAGACAATCTTTAGCTTCCTCTAATCACGGTTTGTGTGAACAACTCTCTCGTTTGCCATTAACCGGTACTGAAAAAGACTTGCTTGATTATCTTGTTAAAAATGACGGTATCGTGGTTTCCAAGTCTGACCTTCAAGTTCATGTACTTAAGAAAGAGCTGTGTCCTTTCGATCGTAATTTAGATATGCATATCAGTAATATACGTCGAAAATTGGTGCAGGCGGGCCTGTCGAAACAGCACATTAAAACCGTTCGTGGTAAAGGCTACAGTTACCTAGAGTCGGTCGGCGCATGAGTGCCCATCTAATACGTTGCCCGGATTTCATCGCTAAGCGAAAAGATGGATTAACCTTTCAATTGTTTAGTTACCTGACAGTGATTCTAGTGAGCATTTTGATCCTGCAAGGTGTCGCTGAAAGAGCGTTGATGAAGGCTCTGCTAAAGGTCCCTGAGTCCGTTAAAGCAGAAATGTTGGATCTTGCTCATCAAGCGAATGTTTTGATCGAAGAAGGGGACATGGACGAGCTAGCTGACTGGGGTAATGCTCAACGTTATTATTTGTTCGTTATTGACGAGAATAACCGCCCAATTACACATCGACACATGCATCCGCACTTCGAATTTAAATTGAAGTTTCTGCGTACCTTAGACCATCAACTGAGTGACCGTGTGAGCAAGCCAATTTTTGGCTTGCCACTGGATAATGGCAGTACGCTTGTTATTCAACTTCCTCACCAGTTTCACCCCGCAAAATCCTTTGCTCCATACTCCTATATGCTTAAAGCTTTGATTGCCTTGGTTGTATTGTCTCTGTTCTCGATTATCATGGCGAAAAGCCTGCAGCAACCGTTGGATAGATTGAGAGAAGCGAGTCGCAGACTTGCTCAAGGCGATTTCACTGTCAGTGTGGTATCGGAGTTAAATTCCACCACGCGAGAATTCAACGAGCTTGCACACGATTTTGATCATATGACCTTTGAGATTAAATCTCTAGCTGAAAAACAACGTCGTTTGATTCGTGATGTGTCACACGAGTTAAGAACGCCATTAGCAAGGCAAAACCTCGCACTACACCTGCTACGAAGCAAGGTTGATGATAAAAGCATTGGTTTGCTAGAACGAATGGAAAGCGAAACAGAAGAGATGAACAAGCTGGTGGGTGAGATACTTGAATTTAGCCGCTTAGAAACCTCTCGCTATGACTCTAAATTAAGCTTAATGCACCTAGAGCACTATTGCTCGATGTTGATCGCGCAGATGCAAAACGATTTAAAGCCGAATCAAACTTTGATTGGTGACTTAGAGACACCGACATCAATGGTGAGTGTTGATGAGAGACTACTTCTTCGAGTGATCGGTAACTTGGTCGGCAATGCAATTAAATACGCGGGTGAGAACGCTCATGTTATCGTGACGACATACGAACAGGTCATAGATAAACGTTACAGTGTCATATCTGTAGAAGATGATGGTGAGGGTATTGCTGATAACAAGATTGCGGGTATATTCGACCCGTTTACACGAATTGAATCAGCGCGCGATAAACAGTCTGGTGGCTACGGGTTAGGTCTTGCGATTGTTAAAGAAGCGATGGGTGTGATGAATGGGCACGTTACTGCTGAGAATAGAGACGGTGGGGGGCTTAGAGTGAACCTTATGTTCCCAATCGGTGATTAGCTTTCTCTATTGAGAAGAAGGCTAAATAGATAATTGTCCCAACTCAATTGTACAGACTTAAGCGATACCCAATAAAAAAGCGCCACTGCATCTGCAGTGGCGCTTTTCTTTATGTGCTTTGAATGAGCTAGGCGTAGCCATTAATTACGCCTGAGCTTGAAGACAAGAGCATCAGATAAGCGAGACTATGCCTGTTGGCGAGCTAGCTTAACTTCTTCTTCTTTCTCACCTGCTGCTGGGTCGTTGAAGCGAGACTCGTCTAGAGCGCCTTCAGACTTAGCAACGATGATAGATACGGCACTATCACCTGTGATGTTTACAGCGGTACGAATCATATCAAGAAGGCGGTCAACACCCATGATTAGAGCGATACCTTCAAGCGGTAGACCAACTTGGTTCAATACCATCGCTAGCATAACAAGACCAACACCAGGAACACCTGCAGTACCAACAGACGCCAGTGTCGCCGTTAGGATAACCATTAGGTAATCACCCATAGATAGGTCGATGTTGTACGCTTGCGCGATAAACGCAGTCGCAACACCTTGCATGATTGCAGTGCCGTCCATGTTCACAGTTGCACCTAGTGGAACTGTGAAAGAAGCGACTTTGTTGTCTACGCCCATGCGGTTCTTAGCTGTTTCCATTGTTACTGGAATTGTTGCGTTTGAAGATGCTGTTGAGAATGCAAACATGATTGCATCTTCCATCTTACGTAGGAACGTAATCGGGCTAAGGCCAGTGAATCCTTTAAGCATTGCGCTGTAAGTCACCAGACCGTGCAACAGCAGGGTACCCGCAAGTACTAAGAAGTATTCTGCTAGGTTCCAAATCGCGCCCAAGCCAAGGCCAGAGAACAGTTTCGCCATCAAGAAGAACACGCCGTAAGGAGCAAGGTTCATTAGTAGCGCAACTAGCTTCATGATCACTTCGTTTAAATCAGAGAAAACGGCAGCGATACGTTCACCTGGTTTTCCGGCTGCACTGATTGCGATACCAAACAACACTGCAAATACGATAACTTGTAACGTTTTGCCCTCAGCCATCGCCTGAATAGGGTTGGTTGGGAACATGTCGATGATTACTTGGCCTAAAGAAGGAGCATCCGCTGATTTGAAAGAGCTCGCAGCAGTAAGATCCGCACCAGCTCCAGGTTGGAACAGGTTACCGATAGTAAGTGCTAGAGTGATAGCAACGGCTGTAGTACCGATATAAAGTGCAAGCGTTTTGCCCCCCATACGGCCAAGAGTTGATAAGTCTTTAAGAGAACTTGTACCGCATACTAGTGAAACGAAGACTAGTGGCACAACAAGCATTTTTAAACTGGCGACAAAGATTTGTCCGCCTACTTCAAAGAGTCCGTTAACGATGTAGTTGTTAACAAATCCGCTGTCTGCAAAAAGGGATTGAATGGCAAATCCCGTTAATATACCTACGACCATACCGAGGATTACTCGACCAGTCAGAGACATAGGTTTCTTGGTATTCATTTAGAACACTCCTTATTATTTATAACTTTGATACCTTTTCAAAGTGAGCAGGAGATTAGCAGTCGGTTGTTCAAATCGAAAAACAAAAAATGAGTTTGAAATTATAGATGTGATCACAATCACTGATAATTGTGTAAATTAAACAAATAAAAACAAAATAATTCACTATTCATTTACATTTGTCGAGGGTTTTATACATAAAACCGTCATTTCAAAGGTAGTAAATAAGACAAGACAATTTTCTTATCGATTGTCTCTTCTTAAATTGACCGAACCAATATCGTTATTTCAAAATATTTGACTCTGATAGCCAGTTTTTGACGTAAATACAGGTTAACTACCTGTATTGAATTGGCTTTAATGAATTTTAAGAAACGGCTGGTCGGTAGTCCTTTACAAAGCTTTACGAATGCAAAGAATGTAAATTTAATGCAAATGGTAATAGTTATCACTTATATTCACTCCCGAAATGATTAGTGGTACCGGAAACGGTTCAACGAGTACATCGAATAAATAAAAAGTGCTCGAATAAAAGAATAAAGCGGAGTAAAGGACATGTTTTCAAAGAGCCCATTGGCTTTAGTGATCGGCGCAGTATTAGCTTCACCAGCAGTATTGGCAGAAACAGTAAAAACAGACGAGCATATGGTTGTTGAAGGTCGCGACTACGGTTACAAAGCCGACACGAACACAACAGCGATGCGTATGGAGGCAACTCAATTAGAGACTCCGGGACAAGTTTCAGTAATCGATGAGCAAATCATCGATGAACAGCGTGCTAGCACGTTAGGTGAAGTTCTTAAGAACGACGCATCTGTTGGTGCGGGTTCTAAATCAACTAACCGTGAGCGTTTCACGCTTCGTGGTTTTAATTTGGAGAGTAGCTCTGGTTACCTGCGTGATGGCGTTCAACACTGGTCTCATTACCGCCAACCGGTAGAGCTTCTGGAGCGAGTTGAAGTATTGAAAGGCCCAGCTGGTCTACTTTACGGTAAGTCTGCTCCTGGCGGTCTTGTGAACATGGTTTCTAAGAAGCCAACATATGAAACTCAAGTTAACGTAAGCCAAGATATCGGTTCTGATAGCTACACGCGTACTACCGCTGATGTTAGCGGTTCATTAAATGATGACCAAACTTTACGTGCTCGTTTGATTGTTTCACAAGAAAACCAAGACTCTTACCGCACACGTTTTGATGGCACAGATGTAGAGACTGACCGTTTTGTTGGTGGTCTATTTGTTGATTACGATATCAACGAAGACATCATGTTGTCTGTTCATTACGACCGCACTATTGAAGAGGGCGATTTAGACAACGGTTCTAAAATCGATACTTCTACTGGTAAAGTTATCGACCCTAACACGGTTAATGACCAACGCTTTGCTCAAACGGACAACGACGTTGCAAACTACGGTGCATCTGTAACCGCTAACTTGAACGACGCTTGGTCTGTGAAGACAGGCATCAGCCGTCAGTTCTATGAACGTCAACGTACAGAATCAAACAACACGGTATATAGCGATAAGAGCGGCGGTTACGGCTACAAGGTATCAGACCGTCACGATGAATGGACGTTTGATACGGCTTATGTAGATTTTACTGGTGATTTCGATGCACTAGGTGTAAACCACCGCCTACTTGTTGGTGTGAATGGTCTTCATTACGATTACGAGCGTTTATACGATTCTGGCTACACATGTGTTAACGCAACAGAAGCAGAAGCAGCTGCTGCATGTGGTAACGGTTTTGATATGCCTTCTAACGTTAACTACAAGAACGACAATGAAGTGTCTCACTCTGAAAGCCAACACTACGGTCTTTATGTTCAAGACTTAGTAACGCTGACTGAACAGTGGCAAGTACTTGGTGGCGTGCGTTTCGCTTACGACAAAACGACGAGCAGCTCTAATCAAGAAGAGAGCTACAACAACATTCTTCCTAAGCTTGGTGTGATTTATTCACCAGCGTCTAATGGTTCTATTTACGCGGTTTACTCTGAAAGTTTCGAACCTGTTGGCGAAATCACAGATAAAGATGACGTGAACTTTGGTCAGTCTCAAGACGCTAAGAAGGGCACACTTTACGAGCTAGGTTCTAAATGGGAACTGTTTGATGAGCGTCTGTTTGTATCAGGAGCATTGTTCCAGATCACTCAATCGAACATGCAAGTGACTGAAGACCTAGATCCAGCAAGCAATAACGGCAAAGAGACACGCACAAGCCAAGTTGGTGAGCAAGTTCATACTGGTGTAGAACTGTCGGCTACCGGCTACATGACTGAAGCATTCTCTTTGAGTGCATCAACTATGTTCTTGGATGCTGAATACCAAAATGACCCTGCACTTGAAGGCAAAACTCCAGCTGACGTTCCTGAGTTTACGGCTAGCATTTGGTCTACTTATGCATTCAACAACGGTACTGATGTAAACCTGGGTATTTATCATGTAGGTGAGCGTTACACAGAAAGCGCTAACACATTCAAAAAAGATGCTTACACTCGTGTAGACATGGGTGTGTCACATACAATGAAGTATGATGAAAACCTAGATTTCGTTGCACGCTTCAACGTAGAAAACTTGTTTGATACTGACCACCTTGAAGGCGGCAGCACGAGCAACGTTGTTGTCGGCGAAGGCCGTAACTACATGGCGACTTTACAGGTAAAATACTAATTTGTTAGTAGGGTACTATTAATAGCTTAAATATTAAGGGGAAGGTTTCGACTTTCCCCTTTCGTGATTCCGCTATTTAATAAAAATATCCCTAGTAATGCGAGTGACTTTTAATGATAATGAGACTGCTTATCAATAAAATTCATTTGACCTTCTTCTTATAGTAAATGACTACAATTATGAATCTTTTAAAAACTAGCCTAGCGCTTGCCATCAGTTTGGTTGCAACGTCTTCGATGGCAAACAGCTTGGATCAAGCTCAATCAATTCAAAACAAGACCAATAACGCGTCGGCTTCGAGCCAAAAGATTATTGATAAAAGCTCACAAGCGACTTTAATGCTGCAAGCTGAGATTGAGCGTCTGCAAGAAGAAGTTAAAAACCTAGAAATCTATCACGATCACCTTGCTGCATTGGTTGAAAGCCAGAATCGAGAAGCTCAGAGCCTTGAAGGGCAGATCGACGAAATCAAATACACACGTCAAGGTGTTGTGCCTCTGATGTATCAGATGATTGATGGTCTTCAACAGTTAGTTGATAACGATGTGCCAATCAAGAAAGAACAGCGTTTAGAAAGAGTTGAAAAGCTGCAAGCAATGATGACTCGTGCTGACGTGAGTGATGCAGAAAAGTATCGTCGTATCCTAGAAGCTTACCAAATCGAGATGGACTACGGAATCAAGCTAGGTGCTTATCAAGGTCGAGTAGCATTGAACAGCGACAGAACGATTGAGGCTGATGTATTGCATTTAGGTCGTATCTCATTAGTTGCTCGTAATCTAAACGGCAGCCAATACTGGTCTTGGAATCAAATACAAAACCAATGGCAAGAGCTAGATTCTTCGATGAAATCTGAGTTAGATAAAGCTTACGACATTGCTAGCCAACAAGCTGCACCAAGCCTAATTACTTTACCTGTTTCTCTAACTGTTGCGGAGGTTAAGTAATGAACTTAAAGCCATTAGCAGTATTGCTTTGCATCACGTCTATTTCCTTTTCTGCTTTCTCTGCTTCTGATTCAAAGGCTCAGTTGGTTAACAAAGCGAAGTCAGAAAATCGTACTCAAGCTTCTCACAATGTGGTTCGTGAAGCCGATTTTAAAAAGACTGAACAAGAGCTGAAAGCGATTAAAGCACAGCTTGAAGCGAAACGTACCTCGATTCAAGGCGCGACAGATGTTCTGACTCAAACATTCAGTGATAACGAAAACAAGCTTGCTCGCTTAGAAGAGAAGCTGCGTTTAGAAACCGGTAGCTTAGGCGAGTTGTTCGGTGTCGTTCGTCAAAACGCAAAAGAACTAGGCGCAGAGCTTAGCTCAACAGTAAACAGCGTTGATCGCGCTGAGCACACAGCGACCGTTGACCAAATTATCGATGCTAAATCCCTGCCATCAATGCCACAACTTTCTGGCTTGTGGATGAGCATGGTTGAGCAGATTCAAGCGAGCTCTGAGCTTAGCAAGTCTCAAATTGCATTCATTAATGGTGAAGGTAATACACAAACTGTTGATGCGTATCGTTTAGGTTCGATTGGTCTTGTGACGGATCAAGGTTATGTTAGCTGGAACACTCAGCGTGAAGATGCGATTGCGTATCTGAAACAGCCATCGAATGGTCCAACATTGGCATCGCTTTCTACATTAGCAAATGGCGACGTGTCTAACGTGGTTGTCGATCCTTCTCGTGGGTTCATGCTAGAGCAACTAGCGCTAACGCCAAGCTTAACTGATCGCCTTGAAGCGGGTGGTGTTGTTGGTAAAGTGATTCTTGGCTTACTTGCAATCGGCTTAATCATCGCATTGGTTCGTGGTGTTTCATTAGCTATCGCTCGTCAGAAAATTCGCGCACAACTTAAGAACCCTGAACAAGCAGGTGATAACCCACTAGGCCGTGTTCTTGCAGTGTACAACAAAGAACAAAACCAAACGGTTGAAGCGTTAGAGCTGCGACTTTTAGAAGCGGTAGTGGATGAGCAGACTCACCTAGAGAAAGGCCTATCTATGCTTAAGCTATTGGCGGCACTTGCTCCAATGTTAGGTCTTCTAGGTACTGTAACCGGCATGATCGAAACATTCCAAGTGATCACACAGTTTGGTAATGGCGACCCTAAAGTAATGGCGGGCGGTATTTCGATGGCGCTTGTAACTACGGTACTTGGTCTGGTTGCGGCAATGCCTCTTCTACTGGCACACAACATTCTTAGCACTCAGGCTGAAAACATTCGCAATATTCTTGAGAAACAAGGTATTGGTCTTGTAGCTGAGCAGGCAGAAAAAACGGTTGAGTCAAAAGCTGTCGTTTCACCAGTTGGGACTGCTGCGTAATGGATATTTTGTCGGGTTCTCTATTACCAGCGAGTTGGTTAACGAGTGACTGGCTGCTGTCTTTATCAAGCTTTATGGAGCAGGGCGGTTTCGTTCTGTGGTGGCTAGCGGCTGTCGTCCTAGTGTATTGGGTGCTTGTGGTAGAACGTGTGCTTTATCTTGCGTTCTACTTTCCTAAGCAACGCCAAGCTTGGGTAGCGAAATGGCATGAAAGAGAAGATCACTCTTCTTGGCATGCCAAAGCCATTCGCGAAGGTTGGTTAGGGCAAGCGAGTATCTTACTTAACCAAAACTTGAACTTTATTAAGCTGTTAGTCGCTATTTGTCCGATGTTGGGCTTGTTAGGTACAGTCACCGGTATGATCTCTGTTTTTGATGTCATGGCGACTCAAGGAAGCAGTGACCCTAAATTGATGGCTTCAGGTATCTCGTTGGCAACACTGCCAACCATGGCGGGTATGGTTGCTGCATTAGCGGGCATGTTTGTTCATGCTCGTTTAGCGAAAGTGTGTAACCGCTTAGAATTGAAATTAGAAAAATCTTTAAGGAGTCAACGATGAGACTCGGTCGACGTCATTCAAAAAACGAAGAGGCTCAAATAGACCTTACTTCGATGCTTGATATTGTATTTATCATGCTTATTTTCTTTATTGTGACCAGTTCATTTGTTCGTGAATCAGGGGTTGAAGTCAATCGCCCACAAGCTTCTAACGTAGTAAGCCAAAAGGATGCGGGCATCTTTGTTGCGATTACTTCTGCTAACGACATCTTTATCGACAAACGTGTCGTAGATGTTGAACGTGTCCAAGCAACGTTAGAACACTTGTTGCTAGAACAACCTGATGCTTCTTTGGTTATTCAAGCGGATGAACACGCTTACAACGGTACGGTTGTTAAAGTGATGGACGCGGCTAAAGGTGCGGGTGTTAAAAACATTGCGCTTGCTGCTGAAAAGCGATGATCTTGGAGGATCTTCATAAATGATTCGCCTATTTCTTGCTTTACCGCTGGCGGGTGCATTGGGCCTAGCTCTATTTTCTTTCATGGCTTGGATGGTCGATAATGGCCACCAACGTTCACCAGATGATAGCGAGACGTTAAGTTTCAACATGGTGATGGTTGAACAAGAACAAGAAGTTCAAAGAAGACAACGTGCCGTCCCTGAGAAACCAGAAATGCCAGAGCCGCCACCGGAAGCGCAAACGTCTCAGTCACAAGCTGAAGTCACGCCTCTGAATTCGATGTCTTCACTGCCGTCATTGGATTTGAATACATCGATTGACGGCCTAGCGATTAACGCACCGACATTTTCTGATTTTGGGTCAAACCAACAGGCAATGCCTCTGTATCGAGTAGAACCTCGTTATCCGCCGAAAGCGCTGAAGCGCGGCGCTGAAGGCTTTGTTACATTGAGTTTTACTATCGATGAAACAGGCCGACCGACGGATATTCAAGTCACTGACGCAAACCCGCGTCGTATGTTCGAGCGTGAAGCGATACGTGCTATGAAAAAATACAAGTATCAGCCGAAGGTTGTTGATGGTAAAGCGACCCCTCAATTTGGACAAACATTTACCTTTGAATTCAAGTTGGCAAAATGATGAAACAGATATGGATATTAGTGGGCTTGTTGTTAATGCCCCTTACAACACAAGCAAAAGAGCTAACTCAATATACTGCTATTCGTGTTCAAAAGGCGCATAAGCTTGCTCAAGATGAACAGGTTAAACAGGCGATTGACGTACTTGCAGGATTGGAGCTTTCGAAAGGCTACGACAAAGCGTACGTAGCTCGCATGCTTGGTGTGTTTTACTGGCAAGATGGTAAAACCGACACGGCAATTAAGCAGCTTACTTATGCGGTCGACAGTAATTTACTGGTGGATGAACAGGCTTGGGTAACGAAACGCATGCTTGCTGATCTATTACTAAACGATCAGCAGTTTAAAAAAGCGCTTCCGCACTATTACGAGTTAGTAAAAACTGCGCTAGAAAAGGAAAAGAAAGACACACTTTGGATGCGAATTGCACAAGCTGAATATCAAATTGAAAACTGGTCAAAAGTACTGGTGGCCATTGGTAATCGCGACAAGTTCAATACAAAACCAGAGTTGTCTCCTCTGTCGCTAAAATTGGGTGCTCAGCTACAGTTAAAGCAGTGGAAACAGTCTATTCCGACACTGGAAAGCCTCATTGAACTTCAACCAGAGAAAGATAACTGGTGGCGTCAACTTGTTGGTATTCAGCTAAGATTAGAACGTAATCGTGATGCATTGAACACGCTAGCGTTGGCTGATCTACAAGGTGTTGAGTTGAAAAACTCAGACCGTAGATTACTGGCTCAGCTTTATGCTAAACGAGGCATTCCAGAGAGAGCAGCACAAGAGATCGCTAAGTTAGATGATGCGAACAACGATGTTCAACTTCTGGCTGAACAAGCAACCTACTGGCAGCTAGCGAAAGAATGGGACAATGCGATTGAAGTGTGGACGTTAGCGTCTAAAAAAGACACTCAGTATCATTGGAATGTGGCTCAGCTATTGGTTCAGCAAGGTTACTACGACCGAGCTCTGGTTGTTTTAGATAAAGTGAAAGACAAGAACAAGCAAGCCGATGTCGCTTTAGCGAAAGTACGTTCATGGTACAAGCTAAAGAATCTTGATAATGCTCTCGCTCAAGCGAAACGTGCGAACAACATTGAACCTTCTTCTGAAGCAAAAGGTTGGATTAAATATCTGACTCAGTTAAGAACAGTGAGTGATAACGGCAATGTCTAATTACTGTTAACATAACAGAAGAGAAAGTAACAAATAGAAAAGGGTGTCATTTGATGGTTCAAGTGACACCCTTTTTGATTTTTCAGTTAGAGCTTACCTAGTTTTACAGTTTGGTTTGACTAAGGATCGCACATTGTCCCACTAGGCGTTGCACTTTGAATCACACCGCTAGTGTCGACAACCCAATTAATGGTGCAGTCACGATAAGGGTTTTTAAAGGCATGCACTGTATAACCATTGTCTAACGGCTTCTTGGTTTCAATCCAAGCATAGTTTCGAGATGCCCAAAAACTGATAGGGCGTGACCGTTCGGTGAGATAACGTTCTTGTACATCGGTTATGTCTGAACCGATGTATTGTTGAATATGTTCTTCCGTGCTGGCTATTTGGCTGGTACACGCCGTTACTAGCGCAGCAAAAGCCAAAACAATAATACGCATTTCAAATCCTTTTAAGCTTAATTAGCTATCATCAAACCAGTGATCAAATAGTCCCAACTTTCTATCCTTAAAGCCACAACTGTTATCTTAAACCAACCTCAATCAAGCATGTTGAGATTGAGGTTTTTTGGGCTTTGACTCTATTAATCGATAACTGCAAATAGAACGAATCAAACCCCTTAAGTACACGTTAGCAAGAATATGCATACAGTTCGATTACTTCCCATGTAATGTTATGTAAATTTCCTTACGCCACTCGGCAAACGTAAACAATGTAAATTGAATGCCAATACGAATGATTATCAACTAAATTGTCGCCATAAAATGTATAGGTATTGGTTTGTATGTCGTTAAAAAGTAGGGCGGTTCAATCATGGGCTCGTCGACTTCATGTTTATATTTCAATGGCACTTCTGTTCGTTGTTCTTTTCTTCTCAGTGACAGGTATCACCTTGAACAGACCTGAGTTATTTGAATCAAGCCAACCCAATATTCAACGCTCTACTTTAGAGCTTCCTACGAGTTTGTTCACGATCCAAGACGGGCGATTAAAAGCCGACGAGACAGCCTTTGAAACGTTTCTGTTTGAAGAAGCCAATCTGTCTGGTGTTCCTTCAGGTTTGGACATCTACGCAGAGATTGAAGGCGGTGAGTTGCTCATCGGTGAAGTGTCTATGGACTTCAAAGGACCAGGCTACAACGCTTCCGTGTTTGTTGACGTTACGTCTGAATTTGTAGAAGTCGAAACCACGAATTACGGCGTTATCGCATTGTTGAACGATCTACATAAAGGTCGTAACAGCGGTGAAGTATGGAAATGGTTTATCGATATCACTGCGCTACTGATGATCTTCTTTGTGTTGACTGGCGTGTGCTTACTGTTACCTAAAAAAAAGACGCTTAATACTTCGATCAAATGGACGGTGTTTGGGTCTGCAATCTCACTTGTTATCTATTTTGTCGCCGTGCCTTAACGCTTGATTCGATTGATGAATCGGATTGAAAAACGAACTTAAGGTTAAACGGATTTAAAAGGTTGTTAAACATGAAAAAAATGAACAGGAGCAAGGCGCTTCTTGCTTTATCTCTTTTGCCAAGCCTAGTTATGGCACAAGCGATCCCTGATACGGCAAAACTTGATGTCAGCTTTGAGCTGCCAAAAATCGATACCTCTATGTATGCGCGTCCTTATGTGGCGGTATGGGTAGAGAACAGCGAACGAAAGTCCGTGAAAACCATCGAGCTTTGGGTCGGTAAAGACGAATGGCTTAAGGATCTGCGTAGCTGGTGGAGAAAGGTTGGCCGTTACGATCGTGAACTGGTTGATGCTGTAACGTCTGCAACCCGTCCTGCTGGTCAGTACCGTTTCGTTTGGGATGGCAAGAGCGACAGCGGTGAAACGTTAGAACAAGGCGAGTACACGGTTCATATTGAAGTGGTTCGTGAACACGGTGGCCGTAACTACCTTCGCCAAAAAGTATCACTCACAGATTCAAACGCGTCTTATGAATTAAAAGCAACGCAAGAGACGGGTGTAATCGCCCTGAACTACATCGCAAATTAGTAGGTGTAGTTCAGTAACTAGTAAGTACGAACTAAAACCAAGCTGAACAGAATAGACAGTGGTCATCGTAGGCTCAGATAGAGCGACACGGCTAACAATTATAAATAATGGAATTGAACATGATGAAACAGACAAAAATCAAAGCACTTGCTCTAGCGGGTGTGATGGCATTCGGCCTAGCAGCAACGACAACGGCACAAGCTCACCCACGTTGGATTTTGCCATCTCACTTCACTGTATCTAAAGAAGGTGGTGATTGGCTAACGTTCGACGTTACTGCGTCTCACGGTACGTTTGTTTTTGATAAGCCTGCTGGCAGCGAAAATGCGCATGTCATCATGCCTGATGGTCGCAGCGAGCGTCCTAACTTTGTTATTCGTGGCAAGCGTCGTTCAATCTTCGACTTCTATTTTGAAGAAGAAGGCACACACAAAGTGGCGATCAACAACCAGCCGTCTCACTACACGGAATACAAAGCGGGTCGCCGTGACACGGTGAAGTGGATTAAAGCAAACAAAGCTGAGCGTGACTCTGTTCTTCCTGAAAAATCACGTGACGTGGTAACACAAATCAGTTTCACTCGCGCAGAAAGCTACATCACGGTAGGTAAGCCAACGGATTCAGTGTTCAAAATTGAAGGCAAGCTTCTTGAAATGAAGCCAGTGACTCACCCTTCAGACATCGTTGAAGGCGAACCTGTAACATTCCAGTTCTACTACAACGGTGAAATCCAGAAAGACGTGAAAGCGGAGATCACTCGTGATGGGACGCTGTACCGCAACCACCAAGAGCAGATTGATGTGGTGAGTGATGAGAACGGTGAAATCACGTTTACTCCAGACGTAGCAGGTCGTTACGTAA
The DNA here is from genome assembly GCF_003050585.1 of Vibrio sp. ZF 223. NCBI lineage: Bacteria > Pseudomonadati > Pseudomonadota > Gammaproteobacteria > Vibrionales > Vibrionaceae > Vibrio > Vibrio sp. ZF 223. Next base: position 357,923 of record NZ_PIGB01000003.1, on the reverse strand, counting down.
TGAAAGCGAACTACAAAGGTGAGTTGATTGACGACCCACTGGCAGACAAAGCAAGTGCGAACGTTCACCTAACGTTCGAAGCTCTGCTTCAATAATCTGTGATGTCGGGGCTCGATCCCTGATTAAGCAACCAAAAAACTTAAGGGCTCATTTGAGCCCTTTATCGCTCAGTTTACTTCTGAGAATTTGCACTGTGGCTAGGGTACAAACCATGACAATAAAAACAAAACTTAACGCTTTAATGACTCCTTGCTTAGTACTGGGACTTGGTTTCGCTGCATTACCTGCGCAAGCACATTTTCCACTGATGAGCTGCTGGTTTGAAGGCAAAACCGTTGCTTGTGAAGCGGGTTATTCAGACGGCAGTAAAGCTATTGATTACGCGGTTGAGATGTACGACTACGAAGACAACTTGATTGCAAAAGAGATGACGGATAAACGCTCTATCGTTGAGTTTCCAAACCCTGAGACTGAGTTTTACCTTGTGTTTGATTCAGGCCACGAGTTTCCTGTTGAAGTGGACGTTGTTGAGATCAGCGAGAAATGATGATTCAAGGTGTACGTGCTGACACGGGCGGCAGAGAAGGCAAATGGGTAGGGCTGTTCATTGTGTTCATCCTGAGCTTTGCCACGGTTGCTATCCCATTTCATCAAGCAGAATCGCATATCAAAGCGGTACTTGATCATCAAATCTTAGTGACCGATGTCGAGCAAGAAAACTTGGCGATGTTATCAGAGCTGCGTTTAGCGCATGAAGAGATTCGTGACCTGCGTATGGACTCAGACGGTGAATGGCCAAGTGTTACGTCACTTAAAGATGAATGGGTCGCGCCATTTGTTGAAGACCAGAGTTGGAAGCGCAAAGGTTCTCATACTTGGTTATTGGACGAGCGTGGTTATTACTTTTCTACGCCAAGTGAATATGCTGCACAAAGTGATCATGGCTTCGCTGACTCCTTTATTTTGAACGCCAACAGTGTCTCTCCTGAAATCTGGATTTTCTTTGGTGGTGTAGCTACACAGCCAACTACTTTTGACCAACACACGCTTGAGTCTACGGGTTGGAAAATGGTCGTGAACGAATCAGAAATTGAACAGCATCATGAAAGCGATGCTCACTAATAATAAGAGAATTACTATGCGAATTATGACTCTATTGATGTCGTTATTGGCGGTGTTAATGACACCCAATGCATTGGCAAAAGAATACAAGGTCGACAGCGATAAGCTGACGATTGGCATAACCCTTCAGCCTTACTACAGCTATGTAAAAGCCGTGGTGGGTGACAAAGTGAACATCCTTCCTTTGGTTGATGCCGGCTTTAATCCGCATAATTACTTGCCACAACCGAACGACTTGAAACGTTTGAGCCAGATGGACGCTATCGTGGTAAACGGTATTGGCCATGATGACTTCGCACTAAAAGTAATCTCAGCCGCGCAACGTGATGACTTGCTGGTGATCGAAGCGAACAAAGAAGTGCCTTTACTTCCAGCATTAGGCCAATCTGTGGGTCAAGGCGCGGTGAATCCGCATACGTTTGTTGGACTTTCGACAACAATTCAAAAGGTTTACACCATTGCGAGTGAGGTATCTAAGCTCGACCCTGACAACGCGGCTTTTTATCGTAAGAATGCACGTAAATACGCAAAGCAATTTCGCTTTATGAAGCGCGATGCGATGTTGTCATTAGGTGAGTTAGATACATCAGGCATGAAGGTTGCGACTACGCACAACGCTTATGGCTACATCCTTCAAGAGTTTGGTGTTGATGTCGCTGCGGTAATCGAGCCAGCACACGGTGTTGAGCCAAGTGCTAGCCAACTTCAAGAGACGATCGAGAAGATCCGCGCATCGGGTATTGATGTTCTGTTCTACGAGTTAAACATGCCAAACCGTTTTGTTGACACGATTGAAGCGGAAACTGGCGTTCAGCTTTATCGTTTCTCTCACATGACCCACGGCGAATATGAAGACGACAAAGTCGAAGTTGAGATGAAGAAGAACCTAGAAACGTTAATCGAAGCCATGAAATTTGCGGCGGCGAACCAAGCTAAAAGCGGGAACGCATAATGTTAGGTCCATCAATCTCAATTAATAAACTCGGTCTGCAATACGATAACAACGTAATTCTTGATGATATCTCGCTCGAGCTTAAAGCGGGTGAGTGTCATGTGATCATGGGGCCAAACGGCGGTGGTAAAACTTCATTACTCCGCTCTGTGCTTGGTCTTACGCCTTTCTCTGGTCAAATCAATATCCACTGGCCAGATAAGCCGAGTATTGGTTACGTTCCGCAAAAAGCGACTTTTGAGTCGAGTTTACCTTTGACGGTCATGGACTTCGTACTGCTTAATCAAACGCGAATCCCGTTGTTTTGGCGTCGAAAATCTAAGCAATTGGATCTTGCACTCGCACAATTAGATCGCGTTGGTATGGCGACACGTAGCGACCGCCGTATGGGACAGTTGTCGGGTGGTGAGCAGCAACGCGTGCTGTTTGCTCAAGCGTTATTGGATAACCCGAGCTTACTGGTATTAGACGAACCAACGACGGGCATGGACGAGCAGGGCGTTCGTTATCTTGAATCGCTGATTCGTGAGTGTGTTAATGAAGGTCGTACGATTCTTGCGGTACACCACGATGTCACCGCAGTTCGTCGACTCGAAGCGAACGTACATGTTGTGAATCGATTCTTGGTTGATAGTGGCCCACACGAAGAAGTCTTACACCCAAGTAAAATCGAGAGCCTATTCCAGCACTACAGCAGTGGCTCTGCCATGACTAAATCTCAGGAGGTTGCGTAATGGATTGGTTACGACAACTTGCCATTAGTGGTGTTGAAGCGGGTTGGTTATCAGACAGCTTCATGTATGCCTTTATGGTGAATGCTTTGGTTGCAGCGTTATTGCTTGGCCCTCTGTTAGGTGGTCTTGGTACTTTGGTGATTGCCAAGCGTCTGGCTTTCTTCTCTGAGGCAGTAGGCCACGCAGCATTAACCGGTATCGCTATTGGTGTTTTACTTGGCGAACCACCAGAAAACCCAATTATTGGTCTGTTTAGTTTCTGCATGATCTTCGCGTTGCTTCTTCACTTTGTAAGAAATAGAACTAACGTACCATACGATACCTTAGTAGGTGTGTTTCTAGCGCTAGCACTAGCGGTCGGCGCGGCATTGCTGATGTACGTTGCTCGTAAGATCAACATCCACATGCTTGAAAACGTACTGTTTGGCTCGATTCTTACCGTAACAGACCAAGACTTAGCGATTCTTGCAAGCAGTTGCGCGATCATCATTTTGCTCTTGATACCGACATTCAACCGTATTCTCCTTACTTGTATCAGCCCTGATATTGCCAAGGTGCGCGGTTACAATACCAGCTTTTACGATTACTTGTTTGTCATGATGATCACCTTAGTGACAATTGCGGCCGTGAAGATCGTGGGCGCGGTTTTAGTGGGTGCGTTGTTGCTGATTCCAGGTGCGACCGCTCGATTGCTGACTAAACGCATGGGGAGCTTTGTACTGCTTTCAGCATTACTCGCAACCACCGCGTGTTTGGTCGGAACAGTATTACCGATGGAACTTAAACTGCCAGTGCCATCTGGTGCTTCAATCATCATCGTTTCTGCAACATTTTTCCTAGCGGCAACGCTATACCGAATTGTAAGAAAGGCATAATCATGACTTCTTTAATGAATCGTATTTCAAGTTCACTAAAAGCAACGGCTCAAGTGAGTGCAGTCAGCAGCCTATTGTTGGCTGGCTCAATGGTGTCTATCAGCGCTAATGCAAAGGATATCCTCACCAGTACGCCTGTGACTTACGCGTTAGCGACAGAGCTAACCAAAGGCACCGACATTACGACCGAATACCTACCACCAAAACGCTACGGCATTGATCGTCTGCCGAACTGGTTTGGTACCAAGGGTGCGAGTAAAGTGCTTCAATCTGGCGAAAAGGCGACCGTTGCGGTAACACTGTCATCCATCTGGCAAGCGGATCCTACCTTTGTATACGCAAGACAAGGCAATATCCGTTTGGTTGAGGTGGATGCGGCTCAAGCGATCACACCGCGTGCACAAGGTGTTGCAGCGCTTACATTGTCGAATGGTGATGTGTCTAAATACGCGTGGTTAAATCCGACCAACTTAACGCGTATGGCTGCAATTGTGGCTGACGACTTTAAGTTGTTGTGGCCTGCGCAAGCTGAAACGATTGATAGCAACTTACAGCGTGTGATGTTGGATGTTCGTGAACTGATCAACACGCAGCAATCGGTATTACTAGATAATGACGTAGATTCAGTATTGCTGCTTTCAGAAAGCTTGGAAGATTTTGTCTCTGGCAGCCAACTGTTTGTTGAAGAGCGTATGTTCAAAGCTGAACTGGAATGGACAGACGAAGACAAAGCCAAGCTTAAAGAGATGTTTTCGGAAGACGATGCTCTATGGTTAGTCACAGCGAAAAAGCCAACTAACTTGATTAAATCATTGGTACCGAATGAGCGTATCTTAGTGGTGGATTCTGTTGATCGTTGGGGTAGAGCAGGAATCAACAAAAAATCACCGTTTACCCGTTGGGAAGTACAGCCTTTCAAAGGCTAATCAGCGCGATTAAAATGGTAGGATCAAAAAAGCAGCCCAAATAAAGGCTGCTTTTTTGTTCTTATCCATTGACTCAGTACGGAGATTTGGACAAGAGGACTGCGAGTTTTAACTTACTCTGCAGCTTTTGTCTATTCAGCTTCGACAGCCGCTTCTACTGAACCTTCAGCGTGCTCTTGAGCCGCTTTAGCTTGTTCTTCAGCTTCCATTTTTGCGCGGTCAGCTTTAGAAATGTAGCGAGGCTTGTTGCTACTATGCAGTTTAGAATTCGCCTGTTTCTGCTTCTTTTTTAGAATTTGATTGATTTTTTTCTTACGGTTCATTGCTGCATAGCCTTGTATTTAGTTTAGGCGGTGGAGGATAATCATTTTAGCTCTAGAACTCAATATTTACATGGTATTCAGCAAGGAAAATATCACTATGCAGGCCGTCGAGACCGAACGTTTACGATTAAGAATGATCACGCCTCAAGATGCGGCGTTTATTCAGCGATTATACAGCTCAGAAGATTTCCTGCGTTACATTGGTGATAAGGAAATCAGCGACACTGACAAGGCTGTCGAATACATCGAAAACAACATTCTTAAGATGCACGAAGAGAAGGGAGTCTGTTTGTTGATGGTTGAAATCAAGGATTGTTCAACACCAATTGGTATCTGCGGACTAATAAAAAGAGACACCTTAGAGTCGCATGATATTGGCTACGGGTTTGTTCCTGAGTTTTATGGTCAAGGCTTTGCCCAAGAAGCAGCGGAGGCGATAATTGAACAAGCTAAGCAGAACGCTGATATCGATCATTTAGTTGCCATCACAACCTCTGATAACATTCGAAGTATCGCACTACTGACTAAATTAGGCTTTGTGTTTGAGCGAGTTGAAGATGTGATAAGCGAAAGTGTTAATCTCAACCTGTACGGTTTCTCATTAGGTAATTAAAACATGTTCCAACATAACAATATTCTACAAGGCGAGCTCGCAACGGAGTACAAAACCGTTATTGCGATGGTGCACATCTATTGCAAAGATCACCACGGTGAAGTTCGTCAGAATAATGCGTTATGTGAGGAGTGTGAGCAACTGCTGCGTTATGCCGAAACACGACTGGATAGATGTCCTTATGGCGAAGCAAAACCGACCTGTAATAAGTGTCCGATTCATTGCTATAAACCTGATCCGAAAGAGCAAATGCGTTTAGTGATGCGCTATGCCGGGCCAAGAATGCTACTTAAGCATCCTATTTTAGCGATTCGACATCTGATTCATGAGAAGCGGAAAGTGCCTGAAAAGCCGCTGCCGAACGTATCTAATCGTCATATCCGAATGAACAAGAAGTAAGTGGCGCTTGAAAGTAATTTCTAAAGAAACGAAAAAGGTCTGATTTCTCAGACCTTTTTTGATGTAGATACGATTTATCTAAGCTTGAATATAGCCAGGTAACTGTAACTTACGCCGCTTGTGGTTCTTCATAAGTAACCGTTAGGTTGTTGATCCAGCGTCGGCTCAAGTAACGGTGTGAACAGATAGCCAGTTTCACTACTTCTTCTACTAACATCAGACCATAGATGTATTTGAAGTCCCATCCAGCGATAAATGCGCAGTAAACACACACTGGAATACCCACCATCCACATCGCGATGAAATCCATACGTAGGCAGAACGCGTTATCGCCACCAGCGCGAATAATACCGTTGATGATCACCATGTTGAGCATACGAATCACCACAGCAAAACACATAATGGTCATTGCAGGTGAAGCGAGTGGGTAGAGTGCATCTGTAGAAAGGTTCAGCCATGTTAGAACATGCTCTTTGCCCATAAACAGTAGCAATCCTACAACCGCGCCAAATCCAACGACGGCTTTAATGAAGGTCAACCCCATACTCATTGCGTCATCAAACTCATCACGGCCTAATGAATGACCAAGCAGTACTGAACACGCTACCGAAATACCAAAGAAAATCGAGTAACACAGTGATTCAAACGGCGCGAGCATAGAGAACACAGCAAGTTCAGTTGTGCCCATGTGACCGAAGATCATTTGGTATGCCATAGTACCCATTGCCCATAACACGGCATTCATCGTTAGTGGCAAAGCAATACGACGGTAAGACAACCATAATGACGGACGATGTGGTGAGCTAGGCGTGGTTAACAACCAGTGGTTACGCATGCGCATGTAGCCATACATCAAGCCAACTTGAATTGCGCGAGCGAGTGTCGTCGCCAGTGCTGCACCTGCTACGCCCATAGCGGGAATACCAAAGGCACCTTTGATTAGAACGAAGTTAAGCGCAATGTTGAGTGCAATGGTCACCGCGCCCAATAGTAGTGGGGTTACGGTGTCACCTGATGAGCGCATGCTTGCTTCTACCACGACTACAATGTGAGTCAGCAGTAGAACGGGGAAGCCATACCATAGGTAAGTCGCGCCAAGTTCAATCACGGTTTGATCGCTGGTTTGCAACATCATTAAAAACTGAGAACCAAGAGTGATGATTGCAGTCACAGGCAACAGAACTTTTAAGCCAAACACCATCGCGATAGATGATACCGTTCGTGCGCTTTTTCGGTCATTCTTTCCCCAGTATTGAGCGACTAATGTTCCGTTTGCTGAGGCCAACCCTGCCATAATCATAATAGCAACGAAGTGCCATTTTGATGCAATTCCCACAGCCGCAGCTGCTTCCATACCATAGTCACTGACCATCAATACGTCAGCAAGGGCAAGAATAGCGACAAGCGCACTTTGTAAAGCAACAGGTAAACCAAGTTTAACGATACGAGGTAATATGCTCTCTGGCTTGTTATTCATAGATGAGTTAGGGTTGATGTTAGTTGTCATAAGCTCTCCGATTTATGGCAGAACTATAGTGATTTGAGCGAAGTAACAACATGTTTAAAAAACAACAAAACCTGTGCGAATCTGTCATTGATTCAATGAGACCAAAATCAACTTGGCACGATGATGTTTTTCTCGCTGAACAGTGCAAAGAACGTTTTTTGACCGTTGAAGATATTCCAGAGATGAAAAGCTTTGGTGTCTACATGGGAGGTATGGCGAAGCTATATGATGGTTATTGGGTTGAGCGAGAATCCGTTAATGTTCATACGTTGATTTTCACTATGGAAGGTGGCGGTATTCTAACAACCGCAACATCGGTACAAGAGATTACACCTTATACGCTGGTGGTTCTTCCTGCTGAAACCCCATTTCGTTTTGAACTTGATCCTCAATATAATTATTGGAAAATGGCGTGGATGCTGACGCCCGATACGCAGCAATGGCAGCACATAGCAAGTTTAGGTCAGGGGATTGTGCCGTTCGGAGAGTGTGAGCAGATCTGGTCATTAATGAACTTGGTTTACTTTGAGATAGGCGGTCGAGCCAGTTACCGTAAGTTACTCTTGAGTGAAATTATCCGAACATTGACGGGATTTGAGCCTAAGTCGACCAGTACTACTGCACGTGTTCAAGCACTCTATAATGAGATTGAAAGCAGTCTGCACCAACCATGGACCGTCGCTGGCATGGCACAAAGGGTGTTTATCAGCGAAGAGCAACTTAATCGAGTCACCAAGACGCTATTCGACCTATCACCACGCAGCAAATTGATTCAGTTGAGAATGGATAAAGCCACCAGTTTGTTGAAGCAGCAAGATTGGTCGGTGTCGATGATAGCCAATCGTCTAGGCTATAAAGACCCATATAACTTCTCACATCGTTTCAAAAAGCATTTCGGTCTGTCACCTAGTCAATATCGAAAGAGTCATCGACTGCCCGGTTAGCCATGCTTATTTCCTCGATCAATTACGCAAGATCAAACTTTGCAGTAATATTACTGTATTGAGCTATCTATCAATTTAGTATTTTTGCCCTATTCGGTACTATCAGAAACATCTAAAAGCACGACTGCATATGCAGGGTGAGGTATAAATGCAACAAGATATCGGCGAGGTGGATGATTTTGTTCTTCCATCAAAGCTCATTTTAAATAGTAAAGAGTTTCAATCAGGCACAAAAATTGTTCGAAAACAGGGCTGTGGTTCAATAATAGGAACGCTTTCTGAGCCTCATCGTAAAGTGCTTTTCTATCTTTACCTGAACAGAGGTCAAGTAGTTAGCAAGCAAATATTGAAGCGTATAGGTTGGGCCGGTAAAGCGGTGACATGTGCGTCTGTATTGGTGGCTATTTACGAGATCAGAAGAGTTCTCGACTGTCGTTGTATTCAAACAATTTCCAACGAAGGGTATGTCATGGAGTAATAAATAATCTCCTATTGATATCCTATTAATATTTTAATAATAAAAATTTAATCTCTTTACCGTACGAATTCCATTGATTATCGTCAAATCTAAAACGTCCACATATAAGCGACGTTATATAAATACGAACAAATCTGACATTGTCGCTGGCTATATAGTAAGGGAATTATCTAAAAATGGACTCTTATCCTGGAATAGAAACGAACCACTCTGAAAACAACGTAATACTTGAATTAAACGGTAAAATTGTTGAACTCAACACCAAACTTATTCGCAATGTAGAGAATGGCTACGTACTGGCTACCATGCCTTTGGCATACCGAAAGATCATTTTATTTATGAATCGACATCGAGGTGAATTGTTCAGTGTTGGTCAATTAAAGAAGATTGGCTGGGAAAGTGAGAAAGTCACCAATTCTTCTGTGATCGTCGCCATATCGGAAATTCGATCTTTGTTTGGTGATGGGCTGATCATGACGATAACGGGTGAAGGTTACGTGTTCCAACCTTAAACACTGTTCGCTGGTTTTATATTTCTCCGCATTATTACAGTTAAAGAAAAGGGCGCTTCATTTAGACGATTAGTCGTCACGAAGAGCCCCACTATTCTCTATCTAATGAACTTGCTATATCACTCGCCAGCAATCTGTAGAGGAGAACGCTTTAGACTTGCGATTAACATGTAAATCGTTGTCGCTAGCAGAGACGCAAACAGGTAAGTAAATAGTCCTGCTTGAGAGTCCATAAAGCTATCTGCAACTAATGGCCCTGCGACTGAACCGATGCTGTAACACAACAGCATAACCTGAGTCACTGACACCAGATAGCTTGGGTCTAAGTTACGACAACCTAAGTTAATCGCAATTGGGTAAAGTGCGAATGTTGCCATGCCCAGTACGAATAGGCTCATGCCTAGTACGTAGAAATCATGGTTTATCGTTATTACACCAATGCTTGCAACCCCTAGTAAGCTGAACAGAGCCATTAATAACACTTGTCCTATGTGGTGAGATAACCATGTCACCATCGGCTGAACAGCCATACCACCCATAATTACTAACGCCATCAAACCACCAATATCTTGGTGTGCGATGTTGCGCTGAGCCAGCTCTACAGGCATCAAGCCATAAATAGAACCAAGTGTTAGCCCCGATACAATACAACCAATTAGTGCGCTGTGGCTCAGTTTGCTGATTTGCTTCAGTGATAAAGACTTAGCATCGTGAATTTGTGGTGCTGTCGCTTGTCCGTACATCAACACAATGATTGCACCAAACAACAAGGTGAACATTGCAATGAAAGGCACGCCGCCTGTAATACCAAGGTATCCAATGCCAAGTTGACCAACGGCAGATCCGCCGTATAGCGAACACATGTAAACCCCTAAACGTTTCGCACGCTGAGATTCATCACCGCTCATTAGCCAAGATTCAACAATTACGAAGATGCCCGCTACCGCAACACCAGCAACAAAACGAGCCAATAGCCATACCGCTTGATGTGGGATCAATGGCAATACAAGGATCGTTGCAATGAATACGCTCAGTGCCACCACGAATGCGTCTTTATGACCAATACGAGCGATGGCGCGTTCAATCAATAACGTACCCGCTAGAAGACCTGCATAAAAGGCACTCGCCAACCAACTCGATAGATTACTGTCTAAGCCATACTCAGACAGCATTAATGGTAATGAACTCATTAAGTAGCCTGAAGCTATCGCGTAAAAAGACAATGCAATAACAGGAACAGTTATGCGGGTTGTTGGTTGGATGTTGTCCAATGCAGCAGCCTCTAAATAGTGAAAGAAACGATGAATTTTCCGCGACTATGGGGGAGAAACTGGATTGGGTAAAACGAATAAAAATGGTCGTGAAGATAAAAGAAATTTATCGTGTTTGTTAGCTAAAATACCGTTGTGATATTTCATGTTTTCGCGATATTTTCTGCGGTTAAATAGCCGATAAAGCGTTGTTCAAACGACTATTTAATTTGAAAGACGGAGAGAGGTTCGTTGTATTCATCAGATTTTAATTTAGGGCGTTTAATCGTGTTAGACCACTTCTTGTCGGTATTGTCTGGGCGAGCTTCCACTCCACTTACGAAAGGCATGTCGAAAGTTAGCGCTGTCTGAAAACCCAACGCGCTCAGATATCTCTTCAATGCTCATTTGAGTTGAAGAAAGGTAGTGTCGAGAAAGGTGAAAACGAACGTGGTCCAGTATCTTCTGGTAGCTGGTATCGGCAGCTTTAAGGTGCCGGCGTAGCGTTCGAGAAGACATCCCCAATTCTGATGAAATAGATTCTATCGAAGGGTAACATCCAGGTCTCTCTAGTAGCATTTGAGAGACTTTTTCTTTTAGGCTGGTGGACGCACTGACTTTTGCCAACATGTCGTCACACGATTTCAGACACATCTGCAGCGTGATGGTATTGGCGGTAGGAAGAGGCGAGTACAAACTTGTTGCATCAAACTGCCATTCAAGGCGATCACTATTGAATTCAACAGGGCAACGGAAAATTTCTGTGTAGAGGTCGCCGTATTCTGGCTTCGGGTAAGGGAAGCGGATCACTTGGGATGGGAATGGTTGTTGTAGTACTTCTTCACACAGGCTTTGAATTGCGGTGAACCAATATTCGCAACAAAATGGCAGCAGCGAGTCCAAGTCGATCAGCTGCTCGGCTCTAAAGTATCCAACGTTATCTTTTACTGACATCGTTTTTCTAAGTACTGGACCGGCAAGTTGCAGATATTTAAATCCGATCAACAAAGCATCTAATAGCGTCTCGCTACTGAACACCGCATAGCCCAATACACCAAAGTCGCTAAATCGTGCTTGTTGGCCGACTCTTAACCCTAAACCACCTTCATCTGTGTTCGCTAACGCATTACTGAACACAGCAAGCTTTTGCGCCAAAGTGATGTGTGTATCAGGTGTGTTGAGTTGGAGAGCATTGATGTTACTGCCTTCGAGTAACTCTTCGATACTTAGATCAGGCGATAGGTAACGATGCAGCAACTGAAGATCCAGAATGCCGAATGCTTGCATATCGGGTTCGTAAACTGCGGTGTATTCCATAAGCTGCCTCTTGTTGAATATCGATATCTTAACCGAACTTTTAACATTTACGCCTGTTGCTTGTTCTCACTTTCCTAAGCTTGTTCAAACTTTTGCTTTATGTGTGCAAGGTTTTTCAAGGTCTGATTGAGCTATGTCCGAATATCACCGGTTTTTGTCTTTTTGAAACCTGTTCGAAATGTTATCGAAATGTTGTAATTTGATGGGTTGCACATTGGAGCGCCTCAAACATTTTGCTCAATAAATACTATTTTGCTCAATAAGTATTCTTACCTACATGACACGCCAATGTGCAGGCTCTGATAGCAACAAAGACAACACTTATTACAACGATTAAAACGTCTAAGGCGAAGGTGACCGCTAGGTCTAGCCAAATAAGGAGATCATGGATGCACAATCTTGCTGTTAACTTGGAACGTAGCGCTTCGCTGTTTCCAACTAAAGCCGCTCTGCGTATGGGCACGGATGAAATTAGCTTCGCTCAGTTGGAACAACTTGCTGGGAAGGTAGCCGCCAATCTAGAACGACTTGGGTTAAAAAAGGGCGATAAGGTCGCGCTGTCGTGTCCCAATGTGACTTATTTTCCCATTGCTTATTACGGTATTCTAAAAGCAGGCTGTGTCGTTGTGCCTTTAAACGTGTTGTTTAAGGGCAGAGAGATCGCTTATCACCTCAATGATTCTGATGCGAAAGCTTACCTTTGTTTTGATGGCAGTGAAGAGTTACCTATTGGACGCTATGGATTACAAGGTTTTGTCCAGGTCGATAACTGCGAACATTTCGTGTCTATGCCAATACCAAACGGCGCAACATCCATGCTTTCAGAAAACCATGAGCAGTATGAATCAATAGCTGATTGGTTAGCACAACCTTTGACTCCCTTTGAATCTGTGGCTTGTCATGGCGATGATACTGCTGTGATCCTTTATACCTCTGGTACGACTGGGCAGCCAAAAGGGGCTGAGCTTTCCCACACCAACATGCAAACCAATGCGATGTCTTCGCAGTATCTTATGAGATTGGAATATAGCGATACCACAATGGCCACACTTCCTCTATTCCACAGTTTTGGCCAAACCGTGATGATGAACGCGAGCGTGTTAACGGGCTCTACCATGGTGCTGATTCCGCGCTTTGAGCCGTCCTTGGTGATCGAGCAGATCATTAACCATAAAGTCAGTGTGTTTGCGGGCGTTCCTACTATGTATATTGCGCTTCTAAAAGCTGGAGAAGAGTCTTTAGAGCGCTCAGAGCAAGTCAAACACAGTTTGAGGTTAGGCGTATCTGGCGGAGCTTCTATGCCGCTTGAGGTTATACGACAGTTTGAATCTCGTTTCGAATTACCAGTCTTAGAAGGGTATGGGCTGTCTGAAACTGCGCCGGTTGCGACCTTTAATCACATTGATGGCGATAGACTTTCGGGCAGTGTGGGTCAGCCTTTATGTGGTCACCTTATTAAGATTGCAGACATCCAAGGCAACTCTGTCGCTATGGGTGATTTGGGAGAAGTCTGCATTAAAAGCCCAAGTGTCATGAAAGGTTATTATCAACGACCTGAAGCAACGGCAGAAGCGATCAGAGACGGTTGGTTTTTAACGGGTGACATCGGACGCGTCGATGAGCACGGTAACTTGTTTATTGTTGATCGTGTTAAAGACATGATCATTCGTGGTGGTTACAACGTTTATCCACGAGAAATTGAAGAAGTATTGATGTGTCACCCTGATGTGGAGATGGTGGCGGTGGTGGGCGAGCACCATGATCAGTTGGGTGAAGAGATTCACGCCCATGTTGTACTTCACGAGCATACCCAGTGTGATAGCAAAGCCTTGATGGCTTGGTGTCGTGAGCAACTCGCGGACTACAAATATCCTCGTAAGGTGTTTATTCGTAGCGCCTTACCCATGACTGCTACCGGAAAAGTCTTAAAACGAGAGCTACACCCTTTAGAAGTTGCGGAGGCAATCAATGGATAACTATGACTTTATCATCGTAGGTGGCGGTTCGGCTGGTTGTGTGATGGCTTCTCGATTGTCGGAAGACCCTAATGTGACGGTTTGCTTGTTAGAAGCTGGCGGTAAAGATACGAGCCCATTTATTCATACGCCGGTTGGCGTTGTGGCTATGATGCCGACCAAGCTCAATAACTGGGCTTTCAAGACAGTCGAACAGCCGGGTTTAAATGGTAGGAAGGGCTATCAACCGAGGGGCAAGACTCTCGGTGGTTCCAGCTCTATCAATGCCATGATGTACGCCCGTGGACATCGTTATGACTATGACACATGGGAGAGCTTAGGCAATGCTGGCTGGAACTATGATTCGTGTCTGCCTTACTTTAAGAAAGCAGAAAACAACGAAGTTCACCAAGATGAGTATCACGGCCAAGGTGGTCCTCTTAATGTGGCAAATCTTAGGTCGCCAAGCCCGATGTTGGAGCGGTATTTAACTGCGTGTGAGTCGATAGGTGTGCCACGCAATGAAGATATAAATGGGGCTGCTCAGTTTGGTGCAATGCCGACTCAGGTCACTCAGCTGAATGGCGAACGGTGCAGTGCTGCAAAGGCTTACCTAACTCCAAACCTGTCACGATCGAATCTTACCGTCGTGACCAAAGCAACCACACATAAGGTTTTGTTTGAAGGTAAGAAAGCGGTAGGTGTTGAATACGGCTCCAATGGCAAACGTTATCAGATCCGATGCAACAAGGAAGTCATTTTGTCTGCAGGTGCTTTTGGCTCTCCCCAATTGCTATTACTGTCTGGTGTCGGTTGTAAAGCTGAACTAGAGACGCATGGTATCGAACAAGTTCATGAATTACCCGGTGTGGGCAAGAGCCTGCAAGATCATATCGACTTGGTTCACTCCTATAAGTGCAGCGAAAAGCGCGAAACGTTCGGTATTTCATTGCAAATGGCATCTGAAATGACCAAAGCACTGCCCTTATGGCACAAAGAACGCCGTGGTAAGATGAGCAGTAACTTTGCAGAGGGAATCGGCTTTCTTTGTTCCGATGATCATATCGCTGTGCCGGATTTAGAGTTTGTATTTGTCGTTGCAGTAGTCGATGATCATGCGAGGAAAATTCATACCAGTCATGGCTTTACCTCTCATGTCACATTGTTGCGTCCCAAAAGTAATGGCACTGTAACGCTCAATAGTAATGATCCCTATGATCCACCTAGGATCGACCCTGCGTTTTTCAGCCATCCTGAAGACATGGAGATCATGATTAAAGGGTGGAAAAAGCAGTATCAAATGCTAGAAAGCGAAGCGTTCGATGATATTCGTGGCAATGCTTTTTATCCTGTTGATGTCAATGATGACAAGGCTATAGAGCAAGACATCCGTAACCGAGCTGATACCCAATATCACCCTGTTGGAACCTGTAAAATGGGGCCTAATAGTGATTCATTAGCCGTGGTAGATAAAGATCTCAAAGTTTATGGATTGGATAACTTGAGAGTCATTGATGCTTCGGTAATGCCGACACTGATTGGGGCAAACACTAATGCGCCAACCATTATGATTGCTGAAAAAGTCGCTGATCAGATTAAAAGCCAATACAACTTAGATAAGAAAGACAGTGTAAATAAGCAGGTCGCGAATGAGAGCGCAGAACACGAAATGACTGGTTAGCCGGAAAGGTTAGAGAAAACAAGCAGGTTTACAATAGGTTAGGGAGCCTTATTTATTAAGATTCCTTAACCTATTTTGTTTGTTGATCACTGAAAGAATCGAAACAAACTTACTTCGTTAGAGCTTGATTAAGCCATTGATCAAATTGGCCTTTTGGTAACGCACCGTTGATCGTGTCGACACGTTTACCGTCTTTAAAGACCATCACCGTCGGAATACTTCTGATTTGATACATTGCAGCAAGCTGTTGCTGAGCTTCAGTATCAATCTTAACGAATCGAACATCTCCAGAGCGTTCTTTTGCAACGTCGCTGAACACAGGCGCGAAGCCTACACATGGGTTACACCATGTCGCCCAGAAGTCGACAACTACAGGCTGTGAACTGTTCAAGATAGATTGGAAATTAAGTGATGTTCCCTCGATAGGAGCGCCATCGAGCAGTGCTGTTTTGCATTTACCACAAGTTGGGCTTTCTGAAATTCTTTCTGAAGGAACTCGGTTTAAGCCATTACAAGAAGGGCAGCGTGTGTTGAATGTAGACATAACTTTCTCTTTTTATTGTAACTCCGTGGCTAACGTGATTTACGAATCACGCACGGAGCGCTTATACTGTTTAAAACTAGAATACGATACTTAAATAAAAACAAACAATAAACAGGTAAATGATGACAAAATTTTACGCCGAAATTACTGGCTGGGGAAAGTGTCTGCCACCAGCCGTGCTGTCCAATGATGATTTAAGCACTTTCATTGATACGTCTGACGAGTGGATTCGTACTCGAACTGGTATCGAAAACCGTCGTATCAGTCATGTAAATACCTCTGAGCTAGCGACTGTTGCTGCTCAACACGCAATGGCGTGCGCTGGCCTTACTGCCGAAGATATCGATCTCGTGATCATCGCAACGTGCAGCCCTGATTCTCTTATTCCAAATACTGCGTCTAAGGTTCAACAGAACCTAGGTATCAAGAGCGCAGCGGCTTTTGACCTTAACGCAGCATGTACAGGCTTCATTTACGGTGTTGAAACCGCAACTCGATTGATTCAAGCGGGCAACTACCGCAATGCAATCGTTGTGGGCGCAGAACGTCTTTCATTCTTCATCGACTGGACCAAGCGTGATACTGCGGTTCTATTCGGTGATGGCGCTGGCGCTGTGGTTCTATCTCGCACTGAAGAACAAGTTGGCCTGCAAGAAGCGCAGATAGGTTGTGACGCAGAAGGCCGCGATATTCTAGCGGTACCCAAGTTCGGTACATCTATGGATCGCTTCGCTGCTGACAACGGTTACTGGGACTTTGATTTCGTAGGTAAAGAGATCTTCAAACGAGCGGTTAAAGGCATGGGTGCAGCAGCACACACAGTATTGAGCCGTACTGGCATCTCAACAGACAACATTGACGTTGTGATTCCACATCAAGCAAATATCCGAATCATTCAAACTCTGTGCGATATGGCGGGCATTGAACGTGAGAAAGCGTTCGTGAACATTCAAAATTACGGCAACACGTCGGCTGCGACTGTGCCAATTGCATTGTGTGAATCGTTAGAGCAAGGCTTTGTTAAACCGAACTCAAACATCCTTGTAGCGGCATTCGGTGCTGGTTTAACTTGGGGTGCTGGTCATATTAAATGGGGTAGCCGTGTTGAACCACTAGGTCAATCGGATGCTAAGCTTCCAGAAGCGGATAAGTCGGCTTTAGAGCTTTTGGAAAGAGCCATTTTACACTGTAAAACGCGTCCTAATTCTGAGAACGAGTAGCAACATGGCGCAAGTTCGTTTTATGGCAAAAGCCTACCTTGATGGTGCGGCTTTAGTTCACCAAGCTACTTTTGTTCGACAGCAAAACTCAAAAGATTGGTTACAATGTAACTTAAGCGCTTCACCACGCTTTCTTAACTTCGTTGCAGAGAGCGAAGGTGAGATTGTTGGCTACATAATTTGGGTGCAAAAGAGTGGGTTTAGACCTGAAGCTGTTTTAGAACTAGAGCAACTTGCCGTGTTACCAAGTGCGCAGGGGAAAGGATTGGGAAAACAACTGATTCTGGACTCCTTGCCGCAAGTGAAGCAGAAGCTAGCAGAGCAAGGCTCGACGCTAAAACATGTATTAGTGACCACCAGAGCTGACAACTTTGCACAAAAGCTTTATCAATTGACGTTAGGTGCAGAGGTCGAAACCACGATTTCAAACCTGTACTCTGCTGATGAAGTGCTTATGATAGCTCGCAATGTAGGTGAGCGAATCTGATCGCTGAGTTCTTAGAACCAATTATAATCAGCGGTATAAATTGATTTACGTTTAATTAGGGACTTCTACAGTCCCTTTTGTTATTTCTTAGGAAGTGTTTTGAAGAAAGTTTTAGCAATTGGCTACGTTTGGCCAGAACCGAATTCATCGGCGGCTGGCAGCCACATGATGTCTCTTTTGCGTCTATTTAAGAGACAAGGTTGGTCTGTTGAATTCGCAACGCCAGCTCAAGAAACCGAGCACATGATCGACCTCTCAGAAGAGGGCATCACAAGCCAATCTATTCAGCTAAATTGCGATAGCTTTGACCAGTACATCGAAGAGCTGCAACCTGATGTTGTAATGTTTGACCGCTTTATGATGGAAGAGCAATTCGGCTGGCGCGTTGAGAAGGTATGTCCGAATGCCTTTAAACTACTGGATACTGAAGATTTACAATTCCTACGCAATGCTCGACATGAAGCAGTTAAGAAAGAGACAGAGTTAACGAAAGAATACCTGTACAGTGATTTGGCGAAACGTGAAATTGCCGCGATTCTGCGCTGTGATCTTTCGTTGATCATCTCAAGCTACGAGATGGAACTGCTCCAATCTGAGTTCAATATCGATCCAAAGCTGTTACATCATCTGCCGTTTATGGTTGATCTTAATACGTTACCTGAAAGCACAAAAAGTTTTGAAGAACGTAAGCATTTCATGACGATAGGTAACTTTAGACATGCGCCTAACTGGGATGCGGTGCTTCAGTTACAGAAGATTTGGCCGAAGATTCGTAAGCAGTTGCCTGACACTGAGCTTCATATTTACGGTTCATACCCGCCGCCAAAGGCAACCGCTTTGCATAACCCTAAAACCGGTTTCCACATCAAAGGTTGGGCTAAAGATGCTCAAGAAGTGATGGAACAGGCACGTGTTTGTGTTGCGCCATTACGTTTTGGTGCGGGCATTAAAGGTAAGCTGCTTGATGCGATGAAGCTGCAAACTCCAAACGTGACGAGTGAGATCGGCAGTGAAGGCATGCTACCACAAGGCAAACTGCAATGGCCGGGTGCGGTGGCAGATGATATCGACGAGTTTGTTGAACAAGCTGTCGCTCTCTATAAAGATGAAGATAAGTGGCTTCAAGCTCAAAGCCAGTGTCATTCAATTCTTGAAGCGTACTATGAACAGAATCAACTGGGCGACAAATTGATCGAGCGATTAATTGCGCTAGATTCTGAGCTTGATTCGCATCGACTGGATAATTTCTTCGGTTCAATGCTAAAGCACCACAGCATGGCAAGCACTAAGTACATGTCGCAGTGGATTGCGGAGAAGAATAAGATTAAATAACGGTTCTTTACCACAGACAGAAGAAATCTTAAGCCCTTAGGTTAACACCTAGGGGCTTTTTTCATGGGGGAAGCTTTTTGATTACTGATTTACAAACCGAAACATGCTGGTATTACATTAGCATTGACTAATTTATATTTATTAGTAAACTCTAATTTAAATAGCGGTGAGTTAGATTCGAGTTTGTGGATAGGAGAGGCCAGTGGTTAGTTTTATTCCTTGGGATGCTTTTTTCGGTGGCATGTTGTTAGGTGTGTCGGCCATTGTTTTAATGTTGGGCATTGGTCGAGTTGCAGGTATTAGTGGCATTGTCAGCCGTTTATTACCAGTTCGCACCAGCAACAAAGAAAGCAAAGACACGGATGCAGAAAAAACTGAAAAGCATTGGCGTATCGCGTTTGTTGTTGGAATGGTAGTTAGTGGTTGGTTGTTAATTCCTACCGGTTACCAACTCCCTCAATTGGAAGAGATGAACCTTTTGGTAGTCGTTATTGCTGGTCTGTTAGTCGGTTTTGGCACTAAAACGGCAAACGGCTGTACTAGTGGGCATGGCATTGTCGGCATGGCGCGTTTGTCTAAACGCTCCATTATCGCAACGTGTGTATTCATGGGTGTGGCAATAGCAACCGTGCTTATCAAGAACCTGATAGGGTTGGGGGCATAATGAAAAATTCTTCATTTAGTATCGTTGTTGGTTTACTTGCTGGAATCTTGTTTGGCTCGGGTATGATCATCTCAGGTATGGTTGATCCAAAGAAAGTACTTGGCTTCTTAGATGTGACTGGCAATTGGGATATCAGCTTGGCATTTGTGATGGGCGGTGCGCTACTGGTGTTCGCTCCGTTTTATCACTTAGTCATTAAAAAGCGCGCTAAAGCGATCAATGGTGAGCCGTTAGATAGCCGTAACAATCCGCTAATCGACAGAAAACTGATTCTAGGTTCAACAGCGTTTGGATTAGGTTGGGGGCTTGCAGGCTTTTGTCCAGGACCTGCTGTTACGAGTCTTAGTGGCGGTAACCCAACCGTGTGGGTGTTTATGATAAGCATGCTGGCGGGGATGTGGTTGGCAGGTCGAACGAATAAAACCTGTTAGGGTAAACCTATCGTGTATCGAATTGGCTTGATATAAGCATTAGAGAGGCCGACTCGCAGCCAGTCGGTCTCTTTTTAGATCTACAACAATTAGTTGATAGTCGTTGAAACTGGGCAGTGGTCACTGAGTTTGTAGTCCAGCACATCTTGCGTTTCAAATACCTTTTGTTTCGCAGGAGTAGCATCTAAGGACTTGCTCACCACAATATGGTCTATTACAGAACGGAACTGGTGCGTGCGGTGGTTATTACGATTTGAGCGAACCTTACAATCTGCACGGGTCTTCCTTGTCGCCAAACGAGCATCCGTGTTTTCAGTTAAATCCTTCCACATCCAATCTCTTGAGTAGGATAGGTTATGGTTGAAGTCGCCTAAGATCGCGTAGTCTTCACCGTTACGTTCTCTTTGTTGTATCCATTTATTCAGTTGCTGTGCTTGGTCTTTTAGGCGCGAACAATCGCGGTTAGACTTATACGCTCCGCTGCAGCCTGCCTTTAAATGCACAGACAACATGTGAATTGGTTTTGAGTCCGTTTCAACGACCACATAGCTGGCAAACCTAAGCTTGCTGTTAGAATCCAACTCCAGAGGAAAGTCAGCGTAGTCGGTGAGTGTGATTCCTTTGCGAACTGCGAAGCCTGTGTATTGGTTCACTTCTTTGAACTGGCGGTTACTGTTTTCTGGTAATGCTCGGTCAGACATCAATATCTTGTATTGATCGCCAGCCACGCGCTGAATGGCATTTAAGTCGTCGACTTCCTGAAAGGCGACCACATCCGCATCTAAAGACTGAAAGTATTCTTCAAGTTTGTTGAAATCAGCTTGATCACGTTGGGCGGAAAACTTATTCACAGCCTCGTTGGTTGATAACCATTCGATATTCCAACTGGATATGGTCAAAGGTTCAGCAAATGCGTGGCTACTGAGTACGCAACCTAACATTATCCAGTTTCGAAGTCGTTTCATGCCAAATATCCCTAATTTTGTCTGCCAATATTGATGAGCCGTTATCCTACAACACTTACCAAAAATTCAACTCTTTTTAGCAGTTTTTTTATTGTTACATTGTTTCTTTTCGACTTGAGAACTGGCGTAATAATATTGAATTGATCTTAGTCAGCGTGAGAGTTTTATTGATCCAAATCAATACTCAAAGTTGGTGGTTCTCGTTAAATACGCCACAATATCTAGTGTTAGTTAAACGATAAATCGCTCTATATAGTGTGTTTGTGGATAAGTCTGTGAATACCTCAAGAGTAAGGAGAAGTGGTGAAATCAATCGTAATCAAGCGTGATGGCTCAAGAGCTCCATTCAGTAGAGATCGCATCCAAGCTGCAGTGGAAGCAGCATCAGACAAAGCCGATAAGGAAATTGCTATTTATGCACTGAATGTGGCATTAGCAGTTGAGTTGAAGCTCGAAGACTACGATGAAGTTCATATCTCTGAAATTCAAACCATGGTCGAGAACGAGTTAATGCAGGGACCCTATAAGTCTCTGGCTCGTGCTTACATTGAATATCGTCATGACCGCGACATCGCACGTGAAAAGCAAAGTGCTTTGACTCGTGAGATCGAAGGTTTGATCGAAGAAAGCAATGTTGATCTGATCAATGAGAATGCCAACAAAGACGGCAAAGTTATCCCAACTCAGCGTGACTTGCTGGCGGGTATCGTGGCTAAACACTATGCGAAAACTCACATTTTGCCACGTGACATCGTACAAGCTCACGAGTGTGGTGACATTCACTACCACGATCTAGACTACGCACCGTTCTTCCCAATGTTTAACTGTATGCTTATCGATCTGAAAGGCATGTTAACGCATGGCTTCAAGATGGGTAACGCGGAAATCGACACTCCGAAGTCGATCTCTACGGCGACTGCGGTTACAGCGCAAATCATCGCGCAAGTGGCGAGCCATATTTATGGCGGTACTACGATTAACCGTATCGATGAGGTTTTAGAGCCTTACGTGATGGCGAGTTACGAGAAGCATTTATCGTTAGCGAAAGAGTGGGACATTCATAGCCCAGAAGCTTTTGCTATCTCTCGTACAGAGAAAGAGTGTTACGACGCGTTTCAGTCATTGGAATACGAAGTAAACACGCTGCACACTGCTAACGGTCAAACACCATTTGTGACGTTTGGTTTTGGTTTAGGCGAAAGCTGGGGTTCAAAACTTATCCAGCAATCTATCTTGAAAAACCGCATTGCAGGTTTGGGTAAAAACCGTAAAACAGCCGTGTTCCCTAAACTGGTGTTTGCAATCAAAGATGGTTTGAACCACCAGAAGCAAGATCCGAACTACGACATCAAGCAATTAGCGCTAGAGTGTGCGTCTAAGCGTATGTACCCGGACATTCTAAACTACGACAAAGTAGTAGAAGTGACAGGGTCATTCAAAACACCAATGGGTTGCCGTAGCTTCTTGAATACTTACGAAGAAAACGGTGAGCTGATTCATGAAGGCCGTAACAACCTAGGTGTTGTGAGCTTGAACTTGCCACGTATCGCGATTAACGCAAAGCAAGATATGGCTAAGTTCTACGAACTGCTTGATGAAAAACTCAAGCTTGCTCGTCGTGCATTAGAAACTCGTATTTCTCGTCTAGAAAACGTGAAAGCACGTGTTGCTCCAATCCTATACATGGAAGGTGCGTGTGGTGTTCGCTTGAAAGCAGACGACTCTATTGCTGATATCTTCAAGAACGGCCGTGCATCTGTTTCTCTTGGTTACATTGGTATCCACGAAGCAATGACAGCGCTTTACGGCACTGACGTTCACTTGTACGACGATGGCGAAATGCGTGCTAAAGCGCTTGAGCTGGTGGAATACATGAAGCGTGAAGTGGAATCTTGGACAAAAGAGACAGGTTACGCATTCAGCCTATATGGCACACCAAGTGAAAACCTATGTAGCCGTTTCTGCAGCATCGATACCAAAGAGTTTGGTGTGATCGATGGTGTAACAGACCGCGGTTACTACACTAACAGCTTCCACTTAGATGTGCAGAAGAAAGTGAACCCATACGACAAGATCGATTTCGAGATGCCTTACCCTGAAATCTCTAGCGGTGGTTTCATTTGTTACGGTGAATTCCCTAACATGCAGAAGAACATCGAAGCGCTAGAAAACGTATGGGACTACAGCTACACACGCGTACCTTACTACGGCACCAACACGCCTATTGATGAGTGCTACGAGTGTGGTTACAACGGTGAGTTTGACTGTACAAGTAAGGGCTTTACGTGTCCTAAGTGTGGCAACCATGATTCTACGAAAGTATCGGTAACACGCCGTGTTTGCGGTTACCTTGGTAGCCCAGATGCACGACCATTTAACTTCGGTAAGCAAGAAGAAGTTAAACGTCGCGTGAAGCATCTTTAGTAACCGCTAAGATCAGTATCTAGCTTACTTAGAAGAGCTAGGTTTCAAGAAATAAGATTGGTATCGGTGTTGTGTCGATACCAATTCTTTCGTTTCAGCTGTGACAGCACTTCACTTCAAACTATTAAGCAATAACGAGTTTTCAATACTGCCTTATGAATTATCACCAATATCACCCAATCGACGTTGTAAATGGCCCAGGAACACGCTGCACTTTGTTTGTGTCGGGTTGTGTACACCAGTGTCGCGGGTGTTATAACCAATCGACGCAAAGGTTGGACTCTGGGCATTTGTTCACTCAAGAACTTCAAGACCACATTATTGCTGATCTCAATGATCCGCGAATCAAGCGTCGTGGTTTGTCGCTTTCTGGTGGTGATCCTCTGCATCCTGCAAACGTGTCTGAAGTGCTTAAGCTTGTTCGGCGTGTAAAAGCAGAATGTGAAGGTAAAGATATTTGGATGTGGACGGGTTACGAACTCGACGAACTCGATGAAAAGCAGAAGCAAGTATTGGAGTACGTTGATACCTTGATTGATGGTCGTTTTGAACAAGACAAAGCGGATCCGATGTTGGATTGGCGTGGCAGTTCAAACCAAATTATCCATCGATTTACTAACATATAACTGTCGTGACTTAGCACCCTTGTAAAGCGAAAAAGGGCGTCATGGTTAGCGCAATGCAACCAATCGGCCCTTGGGTGTGAGTTCTTTTCGTTTATTCGCTCAAACTACCATTCAAGCTGCGACGTGATCCCGCTCTTCTATTAGGTTGTTGATCCATTTCTTAGAGTGAATTCGCTGGCTAGTTAAAGCGATCTTCGCTAGTTCCTCCAGTAACACAATCATCAGCACCCATTCTAAAGACCAGCCCAGTACTAAAGCGGTGAAATAGGCGAGGGGAATACCAATGGCCCACTGGCCAAATATGTCGATGAAGATGCTGTAGTTGATGTCTCCGCCGCTTTTTAACACGCCACCTATGCCAACCATGTTGAACACTCTCAATATCATCCCTGCGGCCATCACCAAAGCGACGTTGACCGCTGTATCTTTGAGTTCCAGATGCGTTAAATCGATTAATTGAACAATGGCTGGCTTGGCGATAAAGCACAGCACTGCCAATAGTGTCGCAAGTGCACAACTGACAAGTACATAGCCCCAAGCGGTATTTTCAACACGTTGATAATTCTTCGCACCAATCTCATTGCCTAGAATGATCGAAGCGGCAACAGCAAAGCCCAAGAAGGCAGAAATTAAGATGCTTTCCACTGGTGATAACAGTGAGATGATCGCAAGTTCACCAACGCCAATCTGACCTACAATGACGTTGTAAATCAGTATCCCACCAGCCCATGCCGTATCATGAACTAACATAGGAATGGCAATCTTGAAGTACTTCTTCCTGTGCTTGGGTAAGATTGCATCACGCCAACTCTCTATTGTAGGGAATAGATGCGCGTAATGTTTCCTCGCCATAATAAGCAACGCAATGGTCTGAAATAATCGAGAAACTGTGGTGCCTATCGCTGCGCCAACCACGCCGAGTTCTGGAAAACCAAATAGTCCGAAGATCAGCAGGGCATTGAGAATCGCATTAACGATGATTGCCCAAATACTTATCTTGGTGGGCAATTTGGCTTCACCGACAGATCGCAGCGCGCTTTCTAGCGGCACAACGATTGCCGTACCAATAAGGCTGGCTCCTGTTATCCAAAGGTAATCCGTTGCCAAGCGGACGTAATCAGGGTCTGAGGCCACCACAGACACGACTGATTCAGGAACCAGTGTATAAATCAAAACAAAAGGGATGATAGCAAAGATAGACAACGCCCAAGATTGCGACAAGACACGTCGAATGCCATTGAAATCACCCGCTCCAAAATATTGCGAAGCTAGCACGCTGACTGCACCGCTAATTCCGGAAACCATGATTAAGTTAAAGAAGAAGATACGGTTGCCAACGCCAACTGCTGCGGTTGCCGCATCACCAAGCTGATTGACCATGAAAATATCGACCACGCCGAGCAATGAGAACAACATAGTTTGCAGTGAGACAGGTAAACCGATGTGTAATAGCTTTTGCCAAAATTCTTTGTCTAAATGACGATATGTCGAGAGCATCGCATTTCCCCTCTAGTGAATATGCGAGAAGTTTATCGGTATTTGTTTTAACTGTATTGTTCAGGTTCATCACAAATTTTTGTCAAACTATCCACTTTGGTAGTTCGGCAACATGAACGAGCTAGCAATGGTATGAGCGAGAAACAAGAACGGTACGAGATCTCTGAAAAGACCCATCAAGAGTTTGTCGATCAAAGCCATGTATTGGCATTCGAAGAGCTGGGTATTGTTCAATGTGGTACAGCATCGTGTCGTGATTTCTTTTCTGTTTATCGAAAGAACCAACAAAAACACATGTTGCTGTATACCGTAAGAGGCAAAGGGTGGCTCGAAAGCGAAGGATGTCGATACATTCTAGAGCCGGGGTCGTGTATTACTGTGCCTGCAGGCGTTGAGAACGGCTTTGGGATTGAAGAAGAGACATGGCAGATAGCTTGGATCTTTCTATCGCCTGATAAGCACTGGGAAAATGTCGTCAATGATGAGGTGAGTTATACGCTCTCTCCGGCAGCAGAAGTTGTCTCGTCTTGCATTCATACCTTGTTAAGAAGCATCGCGTTGCCCATTGATCTCGGTGGAGCGATTGCCATTCACAGCGTAGCCCAAATAGAATTCATGATTAATGCGCCAGTCCCGCAGCAGCAATCTAGAAATTTGATTCGTTTAAGACGAGTGTTCAACAACGTACAAAAACAGCTCCATAAAGAGTGGAACGTTCATGAACTTGCGAGCTTGTTTCCGTGTTCAGAGCCGCATTTCCATCGCTTGTGCCAGCGTTATTACTCACATAGTCCAATGACTCATATCATGCGCATGAGGATGGAATACGCAGCACGTTTGTTGAAATCGAGTGATTGGTCGATTCAACACATTGGCGAGATCGTGGGTTACCCGAATGCGGCTAACTTTAGTACTCGATTTAAGGCGTGGTCGGGAATGACACCAAGGCAATTTAAACAAAGTGCTTAATAGGGCACATGGGAACATAAGACACATAGAAATAAAGCGCTTTAAATTGTTAAATAGGTCATTAGGTGTATGAAATTTGCACTATTTATCCGTTTGAAATGACCAATCTCTGATTACTTATGGTAACTAAGCGCTTCTATTAAAAAATGTTTCTGATTTGTCTACGATAATGTTAACGTGAAACTCATTACTTGAATTTCAAAGGGTTGTGACTTTCATGTTTTCACATCTACCAAAACCAACTTTAGATCCAATTCTATCTCTTTCTGTTGCTTACCGCGGCGATACTCGTACTGAGAAAGTCGACTTAGGCATTGGCGTTTACAAAAACGACCAAGGCGAAACACCGATCATGAAAGCCGTTTCTATGGCTCAAGATATCGTTGTTGATACGCAGAAAACCAAAGCTTACGTTGGCCTAGCAGGCTGTGAAGAGTTTAACCAGAGCATGGTTGATCTGCTGCTTAAAGGGACTTCTGCAATGGATCGCGTTGCTGCGATTCAAACACCTGGTGCAAGTGGTGCACTTCGCATGTTGGGTGACTTAATGAAAGTTTCTCAACCAGACACCACAGTTTGGATTTCAAACCCAAGCTACGTTAACCACAAACCGGTGATGGAAGCGGCAGGCTTAAAAGTTCGATACTACAATTACTTCAGTCCTGAAACGAAGCAAGTTGATACTGCAAGAATGTTGGATGACCTTTCGAAAGCGGGTCCATCAGACGTGGTACTACTGCACGGTTGCTGCCATAACCCAACGGGTGCAGATATCGACTTTGAAGCGTGGCAGGAAATCACCAAATTATCTCAGAAGAATGGTTTCTTACCGTTCGTTGATATTGCCTACCAAGGTTTTGGTGATGGCCTAGAAGAAGATGCTAAAGGTCTTCAACACATGGCTAACAACATCGAAGAGATGTTGATTACGACATCTTGCTCGAAGAACTTCGGTTTATACCGTGAAAGAACGGGTGCCGCTATCGTGATTGGCAAGAACAGCGAACACGTTGGTAATGCTAAAGGTAAGCTTCTTACGCTTGCTCGTTCAACTTATACAATGCCGCCAGATCATGGTGCCGCTTTGGTTAAAACAATTCTTCAGAATCAAGAGCTAACATCGATTTGGAAGCAAGAATTGAGTGAAATGCAGCAACGTTTGTTAAATCTGCGCCAAAGTTTATGTGATGAATTGCGAAATACTTATAACACGTCACAATTTGATTTCATTGAAAGCCATAAAGGCATGTTTAGTGTACTAGGCTTTAAAGAAACTCAAATGAATCAATTACGTGAAGAGTATGGAGTCTATGGTGTTGGTGATGGACGCATCAATATTGCAGGCCTTTCTGAATCCCATATTCCTTATGTAGCAAAAGCGATAGCCAATGTTTCAAAATAGAAGGTGACTGAATGTATAATTGGAAAGCGATAGTAACTCTCATGCTAAGTGGTGGCCTGTTTGCTTGCTCGACAACGACACAAATTCCGACAGAGCCCGAACAAAAGCCCCAAATAGAACAACCAGTTGTGGATGACTCTTCTAAGACTGATACAACGGAAGGCGAGAAAGTAACAGAACCTACAGAGAAGCCTGAAGAACTAAAACCAACTGAACCTGAAGTGAAACCTGCACCCGTTGAGAAGCCGGCAGCAAAACCAACGAAGACAAGTGATGGCAAGCTGATTCTTGGTGAGGAAGAGTGGGTGTTTGTTCCTGGTTTGAAAGAAGCGTTTAAAGCACGTGTTGATACAGGTGCGACAACATCATCGATCAGTGCGGTTGATATTGTTGAGTTCGAACGTGACGGAAAAGACTGGGTTAAGTTCAAGATTGAACACGACGGCATCACAACTGACGAGATTAGCTTGCCGGTAGAACGTTGGGTTAAAATTAAGCAGTCGAGCGCGGAAGGCACACAACGACGTGCTGTTGTTGTCGCTTCAATTCAAATTGGCGACCTAAAAGACAAGACTGAGTTTACGCTAGCAGATCGAACGCATCTTTCTTTCCCAATTCTGTTGGGTAGAAGCTTCTTTAGAGATGTTGCGGTAGTAGATGTAAGCCAAAAATACGTTCAAAAGAAAATAACTAAATAACAGTTCTGCTTGTCATCAAAGCTTTTCGTTTGGAAGAGCTATAGTTTCAAAAGTGACGAGCTTAAAAGACTTTTAGTGTTGATAAATGAAATCCCTACCGGTTCTGCTGGTGGGGATTTTTCTATTTACACCCCAATAACGTATGAAAAGCATCTAAATGGTCTATGTTTACTATTCGTTTACTGTTTAACCTCGACAACGTGATCGAGATCTCTATATAATCCGCGCTTCGATTTTTGTTTAATCCATACTTTCGTACTTCTTATTTAGGTTCTTGAAATAGCCTAATAATTATCTGTCAGTACACGCTTAGGAATTAGTTCTTTGATATCTACCGCGAACATCACAATGCAATTTGGCGCAGAGCCGCTGTTTGAAAACATCTCTGCTAAATTTGGTAACGGCAACCGTTATGGTTTGATCGGCGCCAATGGTTGCGGCAAATCAACGTTCATGAAAATCCTAAGTGGCGCATTAACGCCAAGTTCGGGCAACGTTTCTATCACTCCAGGAGAAAAACTGGGTGTGCTTAGCCAAGATCAGTTCGCTTTCGAACAATACAGCGTTATTGACGTTGTAATTATGGGCGACAGAAAACTGTGGGAAGTAAAACAAGAACGCGACCGCATTTACTCTTTGCCAGAAATGAGCGAAGACGATGGTATGAAAGTTGCAGAACTTGAAAGCGAATTCGCGGAAATGGATGGCTACACAGCAGAAAGCCGTGCTGGCGATATCCTAATCCAAGCCGGTATCGAAGAAGAGTTCCATTTCGGTCTGATGCAGCAAGTTGCTCCAGGTTGGAAACTGCGTGTGCTATTGGCACAAGCTCTGTTTGCAAACCCAGATATCTTGCTACTTGATGAACCAACCAACAACTTGGACATTCATACGATCAACTGGCTTGCTGAAGAGCTAAACCAGCGTAAATGTACAATGATCATCATTTCGCACGATAGACACTTCCTGAACTCTGTATGTACGCACATGGCTGATATCGACTACGGTGAGCTACGTGTTTACCCTGGTAACTACGAGTACTTCCTAGAAGCATCTGGCTTGATTCGTGAGCAGCTATTAGCAAGCAACGCTAAGAAAGCGGCTGAAATCAGCGAGCTTCAAGACTTCGTAAACCGTTTTGGTGCAAACGCATCTAAAGCAAAACAAGCAAGTTCACGAGCTAAGAAAATGGACAAAATCACACTGGATGAAGTGAAATCATCGAGCCGTATGAGCCCGTCGATTGATTTTGGCGAAGGTAAGAAACTGCACCGTCAAGCGCTTGAACTTCAAGACCTTGGTCACGGCTTCGATGGCGAAACATTGTTTGCTGGTGGTAACTTGCTACTTGAAGCGGGTACTCGTCTTGCGGTTATCGGTGAAAACGGTGTGGGTAAAACCACGCTGCTACGTTGCCTAGTTCAAGAGCTAGAGCAAAACGAAGGCATCGTTAAATGGTCTGAAAACGCATCGGTAGGCTACTGCCCACAAGACAGCACTAAGGATTTTGATAACGACCTGAGCATCTTCGATTGGATCTCACAATGGCGTACAGCGAAGCACGATGACCTTATGGTCCGTGGCATTCTAGGTCGTCTATTGTTTACTGCTGATGATGCGAACAAGAAAGCGCGTAACTGTTCTGGTGGTGAAAAGAACCGTCTATTATTCGGCAAGCTAATGATGCAAGACATCAACGTGCTGGTAATGGACGAACCAACCAACCACATGGACATGGAAGCAATCCAAGCCCTGAACGATGCACTTAAGGTTTACACTGGCACACTTATCTTCGTAAGCCATGACCGCGAGTTCGTTTCTTCACTAGCAACACACATCATCGATGTGAAAGACCAACAGCTAGTGAGCTTCCAAGGTACTTACGAAGAATACCTAGATCACCAGAAAAAGATGCTGATGGTTAATTTATAAGTAAGTCGCTGGCTTAGAGCATGAGCGACTAGAAGCCAGCGAAACTCATAAACAAAAAGCGCCGAACATTAATGTGTTCGGCGCTTTTCTATGTAATATGTTCAGCTATTTATTACTCAGTAACTAAACCTAAGCTTATCAATAAAACCTAGATACGAAATCTAGATTAGAATCCGAATCGAGCCGACATTAAGATTTGGTGGCCGTATGTGCCGTTATTACGCATATCAAGGCCAACAGACAGTTGATCAGTAGAATGGAAACGAGCACCGATACCAACAATAGAACGAGTGTCATCGTTGTCGATCAGTTGACCAAGGCGCGCGTTAACTTCAACGTTTGCCATTAACCAAGCTCTCAAGCCAAGGTTGATTTCTGTTTTGATGTGGTTGTCGTCATTACGTTCGATGTTGTGCAGTAACATTTGACCAGTAACGTCAGCAAATTGACTGATTGGGCCGTTGAATCCCATACCTACCGCTGCATCCCAATCACTTTCAAACTCTGAATCGATACGAGCAACAAAGTGAGAGTTCTGAGTGAACATTGTTGTTACTTCACCGCCGAAAGTACTTGGGCTAGTACCCATGCGCAGCTCGAATGTGTTGTAGTTAAAGTTGTTTGCAGACGCAGAGAATGAACACAGTGCAGCGAGTCCTAAGAGGACAGTCTTATTCGTGCAACCTAGCATGGTGACTCCATATAAATTGTATTTTCGGCAGTATAATACAAAAAAGCCTGCAATATGCAGGCCAATTGTTTGAAGTCAGTATGTTTTATAATTATCGCTTATAGAACTTGGATATGATCTACTTCGATTTCCGGAGTTTTTCCGCCTTCGTATTCACCAAAGATACGAACTTTTGTATCAGCGGTTAGCGGTTGTGCTAGGCGGATGTCATCATCCAGTTCTATTTGAATTTCACTCTGGCCGTCAGAGAATACAAACGTGTCATTCTTTAGTTGACGAACAATCTTGCCATCCACAATTGCTTCTTGCTCTGCGAACATGCTTGTATCGGCAAGCAGTGTCGCAACAGAAACGGTTTCAATTGGTCCAGTGTAAGCAATAGCGCTTTCGTGCTTGTTATTGTTGCTGTGGTCACTAGCCATTGCGAAAGTTGGGGCAAGGATAATAGTAGATGCGATAGCTAATACAGTTTTTTTCATGGTGAATTCCTTAATGTTGTTTTTAGTAGAAACGTTTTCTCAATTTGAAACGTTTCTTTTCGTTAGTACGTTTTTTGTTGAAGCGCCTGTTATCGTTCACAAGCTTCGTTTCGATGTAGCTATTAAACAACACTGGGGTTGAATCCAGAGTGAGTAACACATTCATTTTCCATTCATTTTATTGAGCATCTGCTTAGCAATGACGTTAAGATGGAGGTAGAGAAATATTGCCTTCAGCTACAAATTGAGAAATTAAGGATTTAAGTACAAATGCGAGCACCATTAAGCGCCCTTATGGTTCAAGGAACCACGTCAGATGCCGGAAAAAGTGTATTGGTGGCAGGTTTATGCCGTGTCTTGGCAAGGAAAGGAATCAAAGTGGCACCATTCAAGCCACAGAATATGGCGTTAAACAGTGCTGTGACAAAAGATGGTGGTGAAATTGGTCGCGCTCAAGCGGTTCAAGCGCAAGCTTGTAATATTGAGCCAACCGTTCACATGAATCCTGTACTACTAAAACCTAATTCAGATACCGGCGCACAAGTTATTCTGCAAGGCCGAGCGCTGAGTAACATGGAAGCGACGGGTTATCATGATTACAAGAAAGTTGCGATGGATACGGTTGTCGATTCGTTTGACCGACTTTCTGAAGAATACGAAAGTGTAATGATTGAAGGTGCGGGTAGCCCAGCTGAAATCAATCTCCGTGAAAATGATATCGCTAACATGGGATTTGCTGAAAAAGCGGATATCCCAGTGATCATCGTTGCTGATATTGACCGTGGTGGCGTTTTTGCGCACCTCTACGGCACATTGGCTCTGCTATCTGAAACTGAACAAGCTCGCGTAAAAGGTTTTGTGATAAACCGCTTTAGAGGCGATATCGCACTTCTTCAATCTGGCCTAGATTGGCTAGAGGAAAAAACTGGTAAACCAGTGATTGGTGTCTTGCCGTATCTTCATGGTTTTAACTTAGAAGCGGAAGATGCGATTACCTCTGCTCAAGAGTCTGACGGAGAAGCTAAGCTTAAGGTCGTGGTTCCGGTGTTAACCAGAATCAGCAATCACACGGACTTTGATGCGCTAAGACTGAATCCTTCAATTGATTTACGTTATGTCGGTAAAGGCGAACGTGTAAACAATGCAGATTTGATTATCTTGCCGGGTACAAAATCTGTAAGAGCAGATTTGGATTACCTAAAACAACAAGGCTGGGATAAAGATATTCAACGTCACTTGCGCTTAGGTGGCAAAGTGATGGGGATCTGCGGCGGCTATCAAATGTTAGGTAACATCATCCACGATCCTGATGGCGTTGAAGGTACGCCCGGCAGCAGTGAAGGGTTAGGGTATTTGGATACTGAAACGACTCTTACACAGCAGAAAACTTTAACAAATGTACGCGGCACCATGACGCTTGATGGTAAAACAGCACCAGTAAAAGGTTACGAAATTCACGTAGGTAGGACTGATGTCAATGAAACGGCTTTACCTGTTCAGTTAGAATCAGGCAACCTTGATGGCGCTGTAAATCAAGACAACTCGATTTTTGGTACTTACCTGCATGGCGTATTCGATAACAGTGATGCGTTGTCGCTTATTTGCGAATGGGCAGGAGCCAACGATGTAACAGCGATTGACCATGAACAGCTTAAAGAGCTGGGTATTAATCGAATCGCGGATGCCATTGAAGAGTACTTAGATCTTGACCTGCTTTGGCCAGAACTGAAACGAACATAGATAAGTGATAACAATGAAAAAGCGAGTAATCCTTTTAGCCATGGCCTTAACTTCGGCACTGACTTCCACTCATCTTTTGGCTGCTGAAAAGCTGCGAGTTTATGCTGCATCATCAATGACCAATGCTGTTAATCTGTTGGTTGAAGAGTTTGAGAAAGATCATTCTGTCGATGTGACTCCTGTGTACGCGAGTACGTCATCTTTGGTACGACAAATCGAAAGAGGAGCACCAGCAGACATTTTTATCTCGGCAAATGAAAAATGGATGACGCATTTAGTCGATCGTAAATTGGTTTCTAGTGACAATGTCACAAATTTATGTGAAAACGAACTTGTGCTGATTTCCCCTAAAGAGACATCGGTAACATTAGACCTATCAAAAGGTAATCAATGGGCTAAACTGCTTACTAATGAGAGGCTTGCAGTGGGCAACACCATATCGGTTCCTGCTGGTATCTATGCGAAAGAAGCGTTAGAAACGTTAGGTGTATGGGACGATGTGAAGACTCGATTGGCACCAAGTAACAATGTTCGTATGGCCTTAGCCTTAGTAGAGCGTAGTGAAGCTAAGCTTGGGATTGTCTACAAGACGGACGCATTGCTTTCAAAAGAAGTAAATCTAGTGTTGACGTTCCCATCTGATCTGCACACACCAATACGTTACCCTGTAGCGAAATTGAACGATAAAGTCGTTGCAGAAGAGTTCTATACTTTCCTAAAGAGCGAAAAAGCGAAAGACACCTTGAACAGTTTTGGATTTGAAGTGCGTTAAATGAGTTACTTATCGGAATACGAATACCAAGCCTTAATGCTGAGCTTGAAAGTCGCTGGGTTTGCCATCTTATGGCTTATTCCTATCGGCATTGGTTTGGCGTGGCTACTTGCTAAGAAACAATTTGTAGGCAAAAGCATTGTAGAGAGCATTGTCCATTTACCTCTGGTACTTCCACCTGTGGTCATCGGATATTTACTGTTAGTGATGATGGGTAGGCAAGGCATCATAGGCTCGTGGCTCAATGACGTGTTTGGTATTGTATTCAGCTTTAGTTGGAAGGGCGCAGCACTCGCTTGCGTGGTTGTGGCACTGCCATTAATGGTTCGCTCCATCAGGCTGAGCCTAGAAACCGTAGACAGTAAGCTTGAAGAGGCCGCTGCTACATTGGGCGCTTCACCGATTCGTGTGTTCTTCACTATTACATTACCGCTGATGATCCCTGGGATTATTACCGGCACCATGCTTTCATTCGCAAGAAGCTTGGGTGAGTTTGGCGCGACAATCAGCTTCGTTTCCAATATTCCCGGTGAAACTCAAACCATCCCATTAGCCATGTATACCTTTATTGAAACCCCTGGCGCTGAAATGGAAGCGGCACGTTTGTGTGTCATTTCAATTGTTATAGCGCTTGGTTCATTGATGCTTTCTGAATGGCTCAATAAGAAGTCTGCACAGCGACTAGGAGGCAATGCATGAGTGCTTTGATCCTCCAATACCAGCAACAGTTGGGTGAAACTTTCTTTGATATCGACCTAGAACTCCCAAGTTCCGGTATTACTGCGATCTTTGGTCGTTCTGGCGCGGGTAAAACATCGCTTATCAATGCGATTAGTGGTCTTAAACAGCCAGATAAGGGCTTGATCAGCGTATCGGGAACCACCTTGTTTGATAGTTATAAGGGCATTAACTTGCCGACTCACAAACGTAATGTCGGCTATGTGTTTCAAGAGTCGCGATTGTTTCCGCACATGAAGGTGTCAGGCAATCTTAAATATGGCATCAAAGACTTTGATAAAACGCATTTCGATCAGATTGTCTCCTTGTTATCTCTCGGTTTATTGCTAGACCGTTATCCAGCTCGTTTGTCTGGCGGCGAAAAGCAACGTGTGGCGATCGGCCGCGCATTGTTATCAAAGCCCAGCATTTTGTTGATGGATGAGCCTCTGGCGTCTCTCGACTTGCCCCGCAAGCGTGAAGTGATGCCGTTTCTGGAAAACTTATCTGAAACTGTCCAAATACCGATCATCTATGTCACTCATAGCCTTAATGAGATTTTACGCTTGGCACATCACCTTGTGATTATTGACCAAGGTAAAGTTATTTCATCGGGCGTGACAGAAGAGGTTTGGGCATCGAGAGCTATGCAACCGTGGCAATCTTTCTCAGAGCAAAGCTCATTATTTGAAGCCACATTAGCGGAACACAATGATGATTATGCGCTGTCTCGCCTAATGTTAGGAAAGTCGACGTCATTATGGGTTCAGAAAGTGTCGAGTGAGCTTGGTACTGCAGTAAGGCTGCAAGTTAGGGCAAATGATGTTTCTATCACACTAGAACAGCCGAAAGGGACTTCGATTCGTAATATCCTTCCTGTCACTATTAAAAGCGTAGAGACGCACCAACAAGGCACAAATAAGCAGAGTGTCGCTGTCGAACTAGAGTTAGAGTCTGGATGTTACTTATGGGCAACGATTACGTTGTGGGCTCTGGATGAGTTGAATCTAGAAATTGGGCAGCGTGTTTACGCGCAAATTAAAGGTGTAAGTGTCGCTCAAAGAGATATCGCGGTAACACATTAAATCTGTCAAGGTCACCTTTTCGATATTGTCGTGATGTTGCAGTTTCTAGGCTCTGAAAATTCGATCTTGATTCCATGAATGGAGACATGCGTCATTTTTATACGGTATAACTGCCAGTTTTGAGCCACACTGTATGTGTGCTGAGGCATATTAATTACCTCAATAATAATAAGAAAAAGTATCAGGCACAAAAAAGCCGCATGTTTGTAATAACATACGGCTTCATCATTAAGTTTTCGTTAAGCATTCAACCTAAAGTTAGGTCTGAAGAATAGCTTATCGGATGAAGACTTCTTTAAAATCACGCTTCAAGATAGCATCGCGACGCGCTTTCTTGATTTGCTTAGCCATATCTTTTACACAGTTATGTAAAATTTGGTCAAGTAGTTGAGCTCGGTACTCTTCTTTTTCTTCATCAGACATGCCTTCTGGAAGTTTAAGAGTAGGGAACTCTTCCATCATGTTTACGCCAGCAAAAGCTTGGCTAACAGAGATTAGAGCGTGGAATTGCTCAAAGTTGTCCAAAACATTTTGTGCGCTTGCTGGAAGGCTGCTCCAAGTTTCACGCACTGCTTCTTCAGACACCTCATGAATAGAAGTAACCATGTTGTGCATCTCTTTAGGCACTTCATCAAATTCGATAACTTGGCGAAGCTCTGGTGAGATAGTGGTTAAATCGATTTCTTGTACTTCGTTGTTTGTAGCGTCTGACATAGTATTTCTCTTTAAAAAGAAACAATGCTAAAAAGATCTGTAAAAAAGTCAATATAATATAGAGATTAGGGCATGATTTAAGCCCAAATTTGAGCTACTTTGAATATTCAACACTAGATAAAGGTGATGTGATGATAGAAAAGGGATCTTCGATGCGCATATTGCTGGTTGATGATGTTCAACTAGACAGGATGCAACTTGCTATTCGACTCAAGCAATTGGGTCATATTGTTGAAGCTGTCGGTAGCGGAAAAGAAGCCCTGAACGTCTATTCTGATTTTGATCCTGAACTTGTGTTACTTGATATTAGCATGCCAGACATGGATGGTTTTGAGGTGGCTAACGAGGTTCGTAGGCAATTTCCAGAATGGGTTCCGATCATCTTTCTAAGTGGCCACGAAGAACCTGAAATGATCGCGAAAGCGATTGACGCTGGTGGTGATGATTACCTGATAAAACCTGTAAACAAGGTGGTTTTAAATTCTAAGCTGATTGCGATGCAGCGTATCGCGCATATGAGACGAGAGTTAAAACAGAGTACCGCCAAGCTCGAAGAACTGAATATCCTCTTGCAGCAACAAGCCAATGAAGATGGCTTGACCAAATTGTACAACCGTCGATATATGGACACTAAGCTTGAAGAGAGCATAGCGTGGCATGGAAGGCGTAATATACCCATGACAGTTATATTGCTAGATGTAGACTTCTTTAAGCCTTACAACGATAATTACGGCCATATTCAAGGGGATAAGTGCTTGCAAGAGCTTGCTAATACCTTGAAGCTGCTTTTTGTTCGAGCAGGAGAGTTTGTCGGCCGTTATGGCGGTGAAGAGTTTGTTCTTATCTTAAGTGATACGGATAGCGATGCTGCTATGTTACAGGCGACACGCATAAAAGAAGCGCTACATGAAATGAATTACGTCCACGATTATTCAACGGTTTCTGATAGGGTGACAGTGTCACAAGGTGTGTTGTCATTTGCACCAGAAGGGGGTGAATCTATCGCCTCTATTTACGAAAAGGTTGATCAAGCGCTTTATCAAGCGAAGCAAAGTGGTAGAAATACCTTTGTACAGCGCAGTATTTTGGAGCTTGCAGGCTAGTTGGCGAGCTCTTCCGGATATTTGAATTTATACTTCTATTAGCGTTTGAGCTTGGAAGTACTTTAAGTGATAAGAGAAATGCCATATTCAAAGTCATTTTCTATGGCTAATACATGTTGGACACTGATTGTCCCTGTATTCTACTTTGCGGTTCCTACCAATGTTCAAGCGAACCAGTTGTCTGATCTTGTCCGTAAGGATATAGAGCAGAACTTTGCAACCAGTGTACTTCTTAACGACACTGATGTTTTTACCTTTGGTATCAACAACTTTGACCCTAATAAAGTGTTTCGTTTAGACAATGAAGACATTGGTTCGAATGATTCCGTAAGTCGTCGGAAAAACATAACCTCACTTAGCCTCCCTTATACATTTGAGCTACCAGCTTATATCGAAGATAACCATCAAGAGGTGACGCTGCGCTTATCAGCATTACGCACTGAGAAAGACGTTCAATACGCATCAGAAACTGTGTCTGATTTTCAGAAAGAGACTGTGATATCTGGCTATGTTGAGTTTGCAAACGTGTCTCAGTTGGATGAGTACTGGAGTTTTCATTCAGCGATTGGTAACCATATCTCTTACTATCGGAATGATTTTGAGTATCGTGCGAACATACTTAAACCTGTTGCCGAACAGCTTGATGGGTTGTATCTCAATACTGACGCTTGGGCTTACATCATAGAGCCCAAGATTAAATTGATCTATGAAGACAAGAATAACTGGGGTAAATACAAACTCAGTACCAGTTGGCATTATTTTAATGGTGTGGGTTGGGGGGAAGCCAATAACGGTAACATTGGCCACCCAGAAGGTTGGTATATCGCCAATGAAGCAAAGATCTTTTATGATTTAGTACGTTGGGACAAAAACATCACATCGATGTATTCCAGTATCAGACGAATTGATATTGGGGGCGATACTGTAGCACCTATGGGGACAACGTCATATTACGAGGGCAGTGTAGGGTGGTTGCTTAACCCAAACCTGTTTAATGAATGGGTCGATAACGTGGGAATAGGTTTTACGATTAACTACGGAAGTAGCTTAAAAGGCGGGAGCTTGGTTATCTTCTTCAACCAAGATTAAGCTCACTCTAATCTAGTTACCGAGACTTACGTTTAACTATCAACACACAGCTTGTTTCGACCTGTTTCTTTCGCTTTGTAGAGAGCCTTATCAGCAAGCTTCAGCACTTCTTCAGGATGTCTGGTGGTGGTACTGTCAGACAGCCCAATACTCACCGTCACGTTCACCACTTCCGATGGTTTGCCATTCTTACCCCGCTTTTTAATCCCCACTTCATGATCGTCAGGGCGTTCGTGGCTATTCCGAATCGTCATGTCGTAGTTCTGAATCTCGGAAATCAGAGCTTGAAGGTGCTCTTTAACCTGTTCCGAGTATTTGCCTTTAAAAATGATCGTGAACTCTTCGCCACCATAACGATAAGCTTTCGCGCCACCGGTCGTTTCTCTCAGAATACGAGCCACCAGTTTTAACACATCGTCGCCAATATCATGTCCGTAGGTATCGTTGAATTTCTTGAAGTGATCGATATCGACCATTGCCATCGAATATCTACGCCCTAGGTGCTTCATATCGACTTCTAATGCATGTCTGCCTGGGATGTTAGTCAGTTGGTCATTAAAGGCCATATCATGGCTAGCAGACATTACATAGACGATAATCAATATGCCTGACAAAGAGAACATGGTGCTTGAGATGTATTGGATATCAAAGAATATGAAGGTACTCGAAGACAACAAAATCGCGCTGTAAACAACGACATCGATAGAGCGGTTATAGACTAAAACCAAAATCGACGTTAGGCCCAGTAAACAAAGGCTATAGAGCACCAGAATAAAAGGCAGTTTAGAAAAGTCTCTAACGGTAAATAGAACCCCTTCACTCCATGATTCAAAACCTCCGGCATGGAAGTGAGACACAATCAGTTGCGCCCAAACCATGAATAGCACCACAACCAAGGCGTAAAGTAACATGGACTTTGAGTTAACCCCGTTATCGGGGAAGGCATATACCAATAAGCAAGTAACCGGCACTAAAGCGGCCAGAAGAGACAGCTCCAATAATGTGGTTCCAGTGTTTAATGGGGTTTGTAAGCGGACTTGGATGATAAAATAGGCAACGAGCATGGTAAGAGACACCATAGCCATACGACCTTGCCTGAATGTGTGACACAGCAAAACGGCAACGCTCAATAAAATATACGGAAGGTTGCTAGCAAACCCTAAGTTTGAATCGGTCACGAGAATGACGTTGTTCATACCTACGAGTAACATTGCTAATAGAAGTAAGGGAAAGCAAAATCGAAACATGCTCGACGTTACAAAAGAAGATGCCATTTATGTGGTGAGCCTAAGTGTACTGATGATCTTGTAATTTAATTTTATACGTAGGATACGGTTAAACAAGCGATTGCCAAGCTTTTTGCGTAAATCAGAGCAAAAACATAGTCATAGGTCGCTATTGGTGCAACTCTTTTTATATGTATTTGAGTTGCTATTAACCATAGAGCGAACTACATAGTATATATGAGAAATTAATTAGTCGTTATAGTTACTTAACATGCAGTTAGTAAATCTGTAGTAATGAGTAGGGTATAGTAAGGTAACAATATGTAGATCGTTGCCAAATTAGGCTAGGACACGATCTGTTGTGATAGCTACAAATGGAGGTGTGGTATGCAAATTAGTGTTGATGTTCATAACTATATGGAAACTCTGGTGGGTCATGTATTGTCTACCGAGGAATATGTGTCTAGTTATACCAATGA
The DNA here is from genome assembly GCF_003050585.1 of Vibrio sp. ZF 223. Taxonomy (NCBI): domain Bacteria; kingdom Pseudomonadati; phylum Pseudomonadota; class Gammaproteobacteria; order Vibrionales; family Vibrionaceae; genus Vibrio; species Vibrio sp. ZF 223. The sequence goes on along the minus strand of NZ_PIGB01000003.1, from coordinate 317,049 downwards.
ACAGTTGGCGGATCTCGCGTGTTTGGCTTTGGGTCAACTCAAACCCATCTATATTCGTTTTGATATCGATTTTCTGTCAGCATTGCCAGAAGACAAATTGGTGCTATATAAGCGCAATAGTGAGATCGCGGTCAAAAATGCAGAAAGTATGATTATTGACGACCGAAGACGCGAACGTGACGACAATGTGCCCGTTATATTTAGTCAACACAATTTTGATGATGACGTAGAATTACAATGGTATGAAAAGCCGTTGTTGAACCGTAAACAGTCATGATAGTTTAGGGTTAATACGGTCATTTAAGGAGTAAAAAACGTGGGATTCTTTTCTAGATTATTTGGTGGCAAAGAAAAAACCGAACAAAAAGTAGAGATTGAGCCAGTCGAATATAAGGGTTTCAATATCTATCAAGATGCCATTGCAGAATCTGGTCAATACCGTGTTGCTGGGCGAATTGAGAAAGAATTCGATGGTGAAATTAAAACTCACCGTTTTATTCGTTCAGACGTTGTTTCAAACAAACAAGATGCCGATGAATTGATGCTTAAAAAATCGCAGATGTTCATCGACCAAATGGGCGACAATATATTTAGCTAGCCAATTAGGGTTAGAATTGATGTTGGTCATAATTTCGAGAGCTTTCAGTGTATATGCTGAAAGCTCTTTTTAGTTTTAGGGACAAAGAACAGCTAGTAAGTTGTTATTTAAAGGATTATTTGCAAGTGGTTTGACCTCTTTGTTCGAGGCGGTCGTCATTTCTTCAAATGAAGCGCTCAAATTCCATCCAAATCGTTATAAGTAATAACTTTTCCTGTTCTTTGAACAAAACGCTTGAAGTATTAGTTGTCGTTAGATACAAACGAATAAGTCATTCGTGCCAATAGTCAAGGAATAGCTATGCAAATTGGTGTACCAAGAGAAACACTCGCGGGTGAAACGCGAGTCGCTGCTTCGCCGAAATCGGTAGAACAGCTTCTAAAATTAGGATTTGAAGTTTGTGTTGAATCACAAGCAGGTGCGTTAGCAAGTTTTGAAGATGCAGCTTATGAACAAGCTGGTGCAAAAATTGTAACCGCAGATGAAGCTTGGAAATCCGATATTATCTTTAAAGTTAACGCTCCGATCGTTGACGAGTCTAAAAATGAAATCGATCTACTCAAAGATGGCGCGACATTGGTCAGCTTTATTTGGCCTGCTCAAAATCCTGAATTAATGGAACAATTGTCCAGTCGTAACATCAACGTGATGGCGATGGACTCCGTACCTCGTATTTCAAGAGCTCAAGCACTAGATGCATTGAGTTCTATGGCTAACATCGCGGGTTATCGTGCTGTGGTTGAAGCGGCGCATGAATTTGGTCGATTCTTCACGGGTCAAATTACGGCGGCAGGTAAAGTTCCACCAGCAAAAGTACTGGTTGCTGGTGCGGGTGTTGCTGGTCTAGCGGCAATTGGCGCTGCGGGTAGTTTGGGTGCGATCGTTCGTTCGTTCGATGTTCGTCCTGAAGTAAAAGAACAAGTTGAGTCTATGGGCGCTGAATTCTTGGAAGTCGATTTCAAGGAAGATACCAGCGCGGGTGATGGCTATGCAAAAGAGATGTCTGAAGCATTCAACAAGAAAGCTGAAGAGCTTTATGCCGCTCAAGCTAAAGACGTCGACATCATCATTACAACGGCACTGATTCCAGGTCGCCCAGCGCCTAAGCTGATTACCAAAGAGATGGTAGACAGTATGAGTGCAGGTAGCGTGATTGTGGACCTTGCCGCTGCGAATGGCGGTAACTGCGAATATACGGTTGCTGATCAAGTGATCACAACGGCTAACGGCGTGAAGGTGGTTGGTTACACTGATATGGTTGGTCGACTGCCAACTCAATCATCTCAGCTATATGCAACGAACCTAGTTAACCTGCTGAAACTGCTTTGCAAAGAGAAAGATGGCAACATCAATATCGACTTTGAAGATGTCGTTCTGCGTGGTGTTACTGTGGTTAAAGAGGGCGAGGTGACTTGGCCAGCTCCGCCGATTCAAGTTTCTGCTCAGCCACAACAGGCCAAACCCGAAGAAGCTAAAGCTCCACCGAAGGTTCAACAACCTGTGTCTCCTGTAAAGAAAGTCGCTGGCATTGCAATAGCGGTTGGTGCTTTCGCTTGGGTAGCATCGGTTGCTCCTGCTGCGTTCTTATCCCACTTTACCGTTTTTGTTCTCGCTTGTGTGGTGGGTTATTACGTAGTTTGGAATGTAAGCCATTCTCTGCATACGCCTTTGATGTCCGTGACTAACGCGATCTCAGGGATCATCGTTGTAGGTGCACTGTTACAGATAGGACAAGGAAGTGGCGTCGTCACTTTCTTATCATTTATTGCCGTATTAATTGCAAGTATCAATATCTTTGGTGGCTTTACCGTGACCAAACGTATGCTTGAAATGTTCCGTAAAGACTAAGGAGTAACAGATGTCTGAAGGATTAGTACAAGCAGCTTATATTGTTGCTGCTGTATTCTTTATTATGAGCTTGGCTGGGTTATCGAAACAGGAATCTGCACGTGCAGGTAACTATTACGGTATCACGGGTATGGCAATCGCGTTGATCGCGACGATCTTTGGCCCTCATTCTGCTGGTATTGTATGGATCATCATTGCGATGGTGATCGGTGGTGGTATTGGTATCCACTACGCAAGAAAAGTAGAAATGACTGAAATGCCTGAGCTGGTGGCAATCCTGCACAGCTTCGTAGGTATGGCTGCGGTACTTGTGGGTTACAACAGCTATATCGATCCACCTGCTGCTGTGTCACTTAACCCTGCTGATATTCATGCAGAGCACGTTATCCACTTAGTGGAAGTGTTCCTTGGCGTATTTATTGGTGCTGTGACGTTCACAGGTTCGATTGTTGCGTTTGGTAAGCTTCGCGGCGTTATCTCTTCGTCTGCATTGAATATCCCGCATAAGCACAAGTGGAACCTAGCGGCTATCGTTGCTTCTACATTGCTGATGATCATGTTCGTTAAAGCTGACGGCAGCATGTTCGCGTTAATGGTGATGACACTTATCGCATTCGCATTCGGTTACCACCTAGTGGCATCGATTGGTGGCGCTGATATGCCAGTGGTCGTCTCTATGCTTAACTCGTACTCTGGTTGGGCAGCAGCAGCGGCAGGTTTCATGCTTGCGAATGATCTACTCATCGTCACTGGTGCATTGGTTGGTTCGTCAGGTGCGATTCTTTCTTACATCATGTGTAAGGCGATGAACCGTTCGTTTATTAGTGTTATCGCTGGTGGATTCGGCCAAGAAGTGGTCGTGTCTGATGGTGATGAAGAGCAGGGTGAGCACCGCGAAACATCAGCTGAAGATGTAGCGGACATGCTGAAAAACTCAAAGTCTGTCATCATTACCCCAGGATACGGCATGGCTGTAGCTCAAGCTCAATACCCAGTGCATGAAATCACTGAGAAACTACGAGCGCAAGGCATCAATGTTCGATTTGGTATCCACCCAGTTGCGGGTAGACTGCCGGGTCACATGAACGTGCTACTTGCTGAAGCTAAAGTGCCTTACGATATTGTTCTTGAAATGGACGAAATCAACGATGACTTAAGTGAGACGGATACTGTATTGGTTATCGGTGCAAATGACACCGTGAACCCTGCAGCACTTGAAGATCCAAACAGTCCAATTGCTGGTATGCCAGTACTTGAAGTTTGGAATGCTCAGAATGTTATCGTATTCAAACGTTCGATGAACACGGGTTACGCAGGTGTGCAAAACCCACTGTTCTTCAAAGAAAACACGCAGATGCTGTTTGGTGATGCTAAAACAAGTTGTTCTAAAATTTTAGAGCACCTTTAGTGGATTTGAGTTGTATTGCACACGGCAGTTGATAATAAAAAACCCACCTAGTGTGGGTTTTCTTGTTTCTGGAGCACATCGGTTGATGCTAACCCATGATCGTTCAATGTGGATTGGAAGCAAACGGCTTCTCTTGATGATTTCTACTTATAAGATCTTAGAGAAAGTTTGTTTGAAAATTATTTCCAAGAAAGTTGCAAATAATGTTTATTCTGGGTTTCTACGTGGTAAAATGTAAATGTTGGTGGGAGCCAACGGTGACTATTCTTATTATGAAGTTGACGTTCTGTTAACTAACAATTCCAAAACGATTGAATACTATGAACAAACCCTTTATTGGAGTTTGTTTCCCTCCAATTTTAGTAATCCCTGATAAATACGAAATAACCAATGACATGATCAAGGTCATCTTTGAAGATCTGGGTGGTACTTATGCAGAGATGGCAATAGGTTTAGATGAAAAAGCGTGTTAGCTACCTTACAAAGGTTCATGGCTGGAAACGTCCAGATTCAAAGGTGCAGCGGTTTAACGCTGCATGAATCATTACCGTTCAATCGGATCATTAACATACGAAATACAGTATTAAAATAAATAACATTGCAAGGTGTCAAGGTGGAGTTGTTACCACCAACATTGAGAACGGGGAGTGGTTACCCCGTTTTCTTTCACCTAAATAATCAATGAGCGTTGATAACAACCAAAAGGAGTAAAGATCATGACTCAAAAAGAAATTTATGAAAAATATGGTTTAACTGTATGTGCTAGAAACATTCGTCAAAGCAAAGAACACGTATGTCGCCAAGCAAAGAAAGCAGGCTGGAGAGCACCGACCAACGAAGAGATCGCAGATAACGTTCTGCGCCTAATTTATAACCAATAACAACAAGCCCAGTGAGAATAATATTATGTGAGGGTGTCAATATGGAATAATAACATGACACTAAGCATCAACCTTTCAATTAACGTCGAATCATCAAAAGATAGATGGATCGAAAAAGACCAAGTTTGCATCCAGTACCATGATACATGGGTGACCAAAACAATACCGTGGACTGAGAACAATTTAAAATTGGTCGTATCAAATGACCTGATGTGTGGAATTAGTTCAACAGGTCGAAAAGGCAAAGACGCAATAACAGAAACATGGTGTTACTACGTGGACATCGATGATCCTACACGTCATGGCGCTGACTTGATCGACCACGTGCACCGATGCTTTAACCGACATGGTATTGCACATGCAATATCCACCAGCGTTAACAACAAACGTGAAAAGAAAAAGCCTAGCGGTGAAATACTACCAGCATGTCCACGTTTGAAAGTTTTAATCCCACTTGCACAACCAATCCCACTAGCAACTAATGTCCAGAAAAAGATCTGGGAACACAACAAAGTACGGTGCTTTGCTTACATCCAAAAGATTCTCGGTGAAGATATTCCACTTGATAAGAGTTCACACGATGCCAACCGCTATTCATACCGTGCAAATACCAACGCAGATAACTTTGAATGGCGTTTTGCAGATGGTAAACCCCTACCACTACATAAAGTCCTAAAAGCCCCGTGTACGTTCATACAGAAGCTAATTGACGACGGTGTTGCAGGTATTGAAGCAGGTGACGAGCTTTACTATGAACATTGCAAAGTTGAAGTTGAAAAGAAACGTGCTGCGAAACTCAAAGACCTAGAGTTAAAAGGGATCGATGTTAAGCGACAACATCAACTGGTGATGACCGCTGCAAAGTTTTTCTTTAGTCAAAACCGTGATCGTGGTGATTGGGTTCAAGTATGCCAAGCATTCGTTAATGAACATTTGGGTTACTTATCAGATCACACAACGTTAACCCGTGGCGAACTGGTTAGTTTCACTCCGTCGTTTTCACACGATGCTGTAAAAGCTGGAACTATCGTGCATTTAGCAAAGAAATACGGTTGGACTAAACCGTCAAATAAACCAAATATCGAAGACATCAAAGTATCAAAGAGCATGGAAAGCGCACTGTCTTTCCTGAATAACAAGGCATAACAATAATGATAAACACCTTGCAACCAAAGATTGGGCAACAATTAGCTCCAATTTTTATCCGTGCATCAAAGCACATAGAAAACCTAGAGTTAACCAAGCAACAACACCTATCCAGTAAACTAGGTGACATCTTCAACATCTTAAAGAAAGGTAAATTCTTAAACCTATATGGTGAAATGTCACTAGGTAAAACACGACTAATCAAAGGACTGTTTTATCACTGGAAATTACTAGGTTACACACTGATCTTAATCCCGAATCGAAACAACCTTGCAGTACAAAGCAAAGAGGATTTGGAACAAGGGAAAGATTCAACAAAAGTCCTGAAGCTATTCGGTAACAGGCAGGACATAATTGAAGATTCTGATGGTTTGATCGTAGCGTCATGTGATGCGGTTTATAAGTTGGCTAAAGACGACAAATTACCACCTAAATGCGTATTCATTTATGACGAAATGCACGAAGCTGACATGCATTTTCGTTCATGCTACAACCACATGGTGGAGTACCATCGAAGCGTCAGCAAGTTGTATCAAGATCACATAGTCATTGGCATGACAGCGACACCAACCCCCTTCAACATCTTCAGACACTGTTTAGACAACACGGTGAATTGTTACCGAAATGAAGACCCTGAAGCGAAGGTGATCAGAAAGTATTATGTGGTTGAGGGTGAACTAACACGGTCAATCGTCCATGACTTCATTGATCGAAGTATCGAGCAAGAAAAGCTACCGTTCTACATCAAGAACAACCAAGAGGAAATCGAATCCGTTTACATTAGTAAGAAATTAGACGGTGTTAGCTCCGCAGTCGTCCAAGCATTATCGAAGTATTCAAGTTCAACCATTGGTAAAACAATGAAGAAGGATGCTAACCAATTAATTAAGACTGGCAAAACTACAAACTTTGATTTTCTTACTGGTACTGTAGCAATCAGTGCAGGGATCAACTTGTATGAGAATAAGCGTCAAGGTGTTATTGCAACAGATGTAACAATTAACCCATTAGCAGTAACTCAAAGTGCTGGACGCTTAAGGAATAAGACGCAAAGTGAAGGTATAGCCGATAATGACACGTACATCTTTACTAACATGGCTAAAGACCAGATGTTAAAACCGAGGTGTTATTATTCGATTAAGAAAGCGTATGAAGATGCATTCGAGGCACTACAGACAACTAAAGTATACGTGAATGAAAAGGGTGTTGAATTATTAGGCGAAGTCGAGAAGAAAACCTTTGAGGGGATCGGGGAGTACATCAAACAAAACGATGATGGGAGCCATCGTTTTGTCATCGGTACAATTGATAATTTGGCTGCGTTGAAGTGGTTTAAGCAGTTGGAGCGTGATCCGATTAGGTACATTGCATTTCGTGAATTTGCATACCCAGATTCGAATAACGATGGAAAATGTTTTGAATTAACTCAAGACGTTATAGACGAATACTTAACCAACATACACAGCAACAAAGAGTTCATGAAGCGATTTTTATATGATTTGTTCATGACCTATTCCGATTTTGAAGCTGCAACCAGTACCAACTTACAACCTGCAAGCATAGCAAGTGATCTAGTTTCTGCCGACAATAAGAACATGTTGAAGTTGTCACCAGTAGATATCCGTGACGAAGTATTGAACCCTGAAGACCGTGACGAACTGTCACCAACCACAGCCGTTAAATGGTCTGCATCGTGTAAAGCTGGTTTCGATAAAGGGTTCAAACGTTACTCAAAGCGTCATGAAGCAGAACATAAGAAACCTTTGAGTCATGATGAATACAATGCGTTGTACCCACTGGTTGAACATTTCTACTTCATTAAACGTTCGAAGTTGCATGATGCGTATAGAAAGTTCGATTACATTGAGTTCACCCGTGAACTTCGTGGTTTACCTACCGAATGGTGGGCTAAGTCCAATGGTATTTCAAAAGCATGTAAAGCTGGTTATAAGTCTTTGTGTACGGGTATTGCTGAGACGATGATCCATGACCCAAGTTACATCGACACGACATTAACGTTGACCAATGACACACCTATGAAGTTCGCAAAGGTATTGGCAATTGTTGCTAGGGAAAGTTTATCTGATACTGCAAAGGGTACATTACCAGATCTGAAGAATGCGACATATGAAGCTATGAAGCAAGCACATGCAGTCATGACCAACGGTGCTACTGATACGTTTTCGATGATCGGTTACACAAACAAAAATGGTACGGTGACAATGGCTCCAAGTAAAAGTGATGCGCTACGACTGGTCGAGATGTTCTATGACCGAGTAGATCTAGAACAGGTCAAAGTGAAAAGTATGTCACCTGATGAACGTAAAGCGTATATCGAAGCCAAGCAAAGTAAGAAAGATTCAAAGGGTAAAACGATTGTTGTACCGCATGAATATGAATTATTACCGAATGCATACTTCAAAGCTGTTACCAGTGGTGGACATGATCGACCAGAATTTGAGGGTGGGGAGATCGAAGACCTAAAACGCACCTATACGATTGAAGCTGAAGCGTTGGCACATGATGAAGAGGTGAAAGCTAATCGTCGTGGTTATGACAAGAAACGTGATACAACTGAAGAACGTAAAGAGCGTGACCGATTGAGAAAGAAAGCTAAACGTGCTGAAGCTACCCCAGAACAGAAAGAGAAAGAGCGTATACGCAAGGCAGCTAAACGTGCTGAAGTTAAAGAAAGGCTAGCAGCGAGTTATGACTTATCCGACGTGACATTTTAATTTGTCCGTCCCCCGATCAACAAAATGAAAAATGGGTTGGTTTATATAGAAAGCTAAACCATTTTTTGTAAAAACGAGCGGGGGACGGACAAATTATGTTTGTAAAAAAACGAGCGGGGAGCAGTTGACTTTGGTGAGAAACGATTCAAGGAAAACACGTTGGTGCAAGCTACCGATATCAAGTTATTACTTGATAAATTGGTGGATTACCATTTCCCCAACGTTCAATGTAAAATAGCGCAATCAGATGCACATCGGTGGTGTATTACAGTAGCGTGAGAAACTGAATGACGAATAAAAAGATTGCTTTTTCTAATGAAGAAAATTTCAAATCGTTTATGACCCAATACGAAGCTATTGAGGACTTAGATGAGATACCTGAAAAGATACCTGATGGTATTAAAATTGGGGACTATGCGATCCGAGATGTTATGGTTATTGAGCTTAAGACCCTGAAAGATGACCCCAAAGAGAAAATGGAAAACTATTTCCATGACATAATGAAGCGTCCTGACTTTCCCGCCATTTATGGTGAACTTAATTTTCACCGTGTTGTGAGCTTGCTACCTGATGGCAATCGGATCATCCGTAAGTTCGAGCAAAAAGCATTTCGTCAGATTGAAAGCATTATGCGCAAAGCTAACAAGCAAGTAATCTCGACTATTGAGCACCTAAAAATGAACCCTAATACAGCAGGGACACTCATTATAATTAACGAACTTGCTGAGTTTTTCGAACCTGATGTGTTAGTGAAGTATCTTGCTGATATGTTGGGTTCAAAGTCAATGAACTCAACAAGCGAACTTAGATTTCCTCACCTCCACAATGTCATCTTGATACAAGATACCCACAAAGTAACAAATACTAATAATAGTGGTACATTTATACCAGTTTACCATGTTGTAAATGATAATTTAGAAGATACAGAAACAACTCAAATAGCAGAGAAAGCACTTAGTGATATTATTGAGAAATATTCTCATTATAGTAATTGTAACCATGCGGTACATAACAACGGTCAATTTGACGTTGAAAAGATTGAGCAACCACAAGCGAAAGAACCCTTGAGAGGTCAAGAGTGGATTGAAGATCAGTACCGTAAAAATCGGTACATGAAAGACTTTACGGATGAGCAGTTAATCGAGTTCGGTTCAATGGTTATGTCTGTTTGCTACGCTATCGTTTTAAAAGAAAAACCATTAATTGTTGACCATCATCGTAAAATGCAACTTTTCAGGAATCAAATCGAGCTATTAGAAGAAAGTAGACTAAGACCGTTTGACTTAAAGCGACTTGATATTGACCCTCGAAGATACGCACCTAAAGCAAGTCACCTCAATTAACAGTGTCACAAATAAAAGCAATAACGTTTAGCAGAAGATCTTAAGTGACTTATTTGTCATTAGCGTGCAAGCTAACTTATTTTGAAATAACAGTTTTTTATGCTTCAATAAGCAAATCGTAGCATTAGGAGCTTATTGAATGAGTACAGGGGTTGTTTCCTTTTTTAAATACAAAAAACTCGGATTTTATCGTTATAGAGAAGATGATTACTGTGAAGATCTAAGCATGGGCGACATGCTCGAATCTTTGCATGAGTGGTTTCAAGACCGCATCTCACTAGAGGATACTCTTCTATGGGATGATGAAACTCCAGGTTATTCACATAGAAAGAAAGTGTACCTAAAAGCCATAGAACGTGACCCGTTGACTGGGGACTATATGATTGTTCTATGGCGTGCTATTGGTCAAGGTAATGGAGTCTATGGTATCCGTGCTGATTCGAAGCTCGATGATAACCGCTTGTATAACGCTGATGATGCGGCAGAAGATGACGCAAAAGTTATCTGGGGTGAAGCTGCGTACTATTGGTTTGTGCCAGATAAAAAGGTGTTTGCATCTATCCGTTTCCATAATTCAGTTGCAGATACCTTAATGCTGAATAGTTTCTTTCGTGACTTCATGTGGTTGCATAGCAATATTAAGCGTAAGGTGCGAGAGGTTAAGGATGGTAGACAAGGTAACTATACATCTGTTTACTTTAAGTCTGATGATGACAATAACAACGAAAAATTATGGTTCCGTTGCGAAACTAAACAATACACCAAATTGACGACTCAAGCAGACTTAGGAAAGATCGCTAGGGACATTACACACTTCGTTAAGCGTGAGGTTATTGCGGCACGAGATGTTCAAGAAAATGATTGGACTCGCTTCTTCAAAGGTTTACCTTTTGTTTCTGGTGAAGTGACGAAGCAGACTCGAAAAATTGAAGTCAACATTGATGCGAAACCCACTGAAGACGAGTTAAGAAAGATCTTCGATAGTTACAATGATGAATACGATGGTGGCTTGGATGATTGGCGTAACTTGGGGTTCCGTAAAGAGGGTGTCGGTGGGATTTGTTGGTTGAACCAATTCGTAGTTAAAAATGTTCTGGTTGTAAATGACATGGTAGGTGGTGGTGTTGATGATACTGGTCACTATACAACCAAAAGATTGTTCAATGCGTTAGAGCTAAAACGTGATAATCTATTAGCTGCATTTGAGCAAGAAGATGCTCAAGAAGAAGCGGTTAATGGGTGATTAAAAATGAAGTCGCCAATTCAAAAATTTGTTGTTTGGCATCTTATAGTCGCTTTACTCGTCACATCAGTTAGTTATTGTTTTAGAGGTGATATTAAGTTTTCTGAAATACAGAGCCTAATATCTATTCTACAAAATACGTCAGCTATGATTTTTACTATCATGGGTTTATGGATTGCATATGTTTATCCAAATGTGATTCTACGTATCGTTCAACCTAGTAAAGTGGTAGCGGTATTTTCTGACGAAGATGAATTGACGGTCAAGTTACTTGTTGGTGTGATTGTGCTATCTGCTGCGACGATGGGCTTACTTGTATTAGGAACGTCGTTACAAGTTTTCATTGTGAAAACTAGCATGTTTGCAATACATCCTAATGTGTTTAGCTTTGTGGGGCTTTGGTTCTTGCTTGCGCTAACCTATGTACAACTGTTTTGTATCTATATGGTAATTGCAACAAGTGTTAATTTCGTGATGAAGCTAAAAAATGCAAAGCACAGTAAGGCATTATCTAAAAAGCTAGACGGCAAATGAGAATGTAAAGGGTGACTATTCAGTCACCCTTTTTTTATTCAGAGAATAGTTATGAACAAACTCGAAATTGCTCCACACATGCTTTACCGTGCTGCTAAATCTTACGTTGAAGCGCAAAACGATTTTGACTATATCCAAGCAATTTTACTTGCCGGATCTGCGATGTACATTTGTGAACCATTGTTAGAAGAACAAGGGAAGGCAACCCAAGCACATGAACGTGCAGAGCGCATTATTAAATTACGTGAGGCTAAATCTGAAATTATTAACAATCGGTTGGTAATTCAGTGGGGAGCTATCTCTATAACTGAAAAAGAAAAAAGTAAAATTAGGAAGCGAACACGTAGAACTGACAGAGCTGTATACAACGCATTGAAACATTCTGGATTCTATATGCGTGGCAAATTGATTAAGAAAGCTAGTGACGACCTAGATATGATGGATGTTTTAGATGAGTATCAGGATTATCGTAACGCAGCAGAAGAGATTATCTTAGATGCGATTGCTGACTATATGAATCTTGATTTTTATGGTGAATTTCAACCATATAATCTACCTGAAGAAGTTCGTAGTGTGCTGAATTGCATTTACATAGAAGATGCATTTAGATAAGTAAAAAATGGTGACCTGTTGCTCACCATTTTCTTTAGTTGTAGTAGGTTGAAACTAATCTCGACTAAAGCGTTCCCATGCAGCTTCATGTTCTTCAGTTTCATCAATACAATTTTGGCAAAGGAGTGCGTCTCTATAAGATTCTTGCTCATAAGCCTCTGCTAGCTCTGCCGCCTCAAGAGTTGTAGAGCAATTGTTATGATACCCACCTGGATCTGTGACGCCGTCACAAGCTTGGGACAAATGAGGTTCTAAAACTCGCTGTTGTGCGGTACTTAGAGATGCATAGGTGTTATCTACAGCTCGTTGAGCTAGGCCCTCAATAAAATCTGGTTGTTTATCATCAAAGTAATTGGTATCAAGTTGATGTTTTAAAATCTGTTCTATCTCAGTCATATATTCCACAGTGGACACATTAAACGTGACACATATAATCAACTAAATTTTATATAGATACAACTTCATAATTAAGGGTGTCTTCATTATTTTTAGTACTTCTTGATTGTGCTCAAAGTTAAACGTAAAGATCCTTTTCGTCAGTGAGCGAAGAACTTTTCTCTATGCTACTTGTTCTCTTTGATGTAGCGGTAAAGCGTAGCAACACCAACTCCGTTTGCTTTTGCTGCCTTTTCTTTAGTAAACCCTTTCTCTACGTCCTTTAGTGCAGCTTTGCATTTAGCAATTGTCTTTTCACTTTGTGGGCGACCTTTGTAGATACCCTCAGCTTTAGCAATTGCTATACCTTCAGCTTGGCGACGTTTACGGTCTTCATAGTCTTTACGTGCAAATGCTGCGAACATATCCAGAAACATGTTGTTAACTGCTTGCATGATGATTTGAGTGATGTCGTCACCCTCTGCAACTGTCAACGCTGCGTGTGAAGTTGGAAGATCAACAGCAACAATGTTTACGCCTTTACCTTTGATAACGTCTTTAAGCGTTTCCCAATCTTCTTTAGTCAAACGTGATAGGCGATCAACTTGTTCGATTAGAATCGTGTCACCTTTCGTACTGTCTTCTATTAGTTGATGTGACACTGAGAAGTTCAGGGTAAACCTTCTTCAGTTCTCTATAGTCGCTGTCAGGAATTATTTGTATTCGAGCGTAATGACGCTGGTGGACTTTTTTATTATCCCGTCTACGAAGCAACATGTAATAGCTTGTTGAACTATCTTTAAACTGGATACGAATCATGTATCTAGAATCTACGGTAATTCGATCCACTAGAGTAGAAACTATGTGTCGTATTTCTGACTTCAGCTCATTGTCACCTTGAATATAACGCTCTAAACAATCTATATGCTGGTGGTATAAATCTAGTGCGTACTGGTATTGACTTAAGTCAATGTTATGTATTGCATTAGTTTTAGCATTTTCTAGTTTCAGTTGTTCGATCTTTGACTCTAGTTCCGCTATAGATTGCTTTTTAGCAGCTAACAGGCTTTTCATCGTATCGTCGAAGAGGTCTAGATTATCAAATAAAAACGTTTGTTGTTTTTGGTATTCCATGACCTTTGTTTCTAGTTCTAATTCAATCCCTTGTAACGTTTTGTCATGTCCATTATCCATCAATTGACTAGATAGCAACTTTTCACCAATTGCGGTCATTACAATTCGATCTAGGTATTCCTGTTTGATGTACGGGTAGCATTTAACTAGACGGTTAGCACATCGGTAGTACTCAGTTTTTTGAGTAACATTCCGAGCGATGGACAGAACTGAACCACAACAGCCGCAATACAGTTTTTGAATCCCTGATAGGATAGAAACCTGTTTACGCTGGTTGTTTGATACTTTTGTTTGTGCATCCTTTATAGCTCTTATCTGGTAATACTCAGATTCACTGCAAAGAGCAGGGTAGTAATCTGTCAATACATGATCTTCACGTTGATGTGTTATCTCTAAAACACCATACACAGCACGGGTGTTAAACATCTTTGCACATGCGGAATAGGACAATTCTAGACCTACAGAGTGTGCATATCGCATGACCGTAGATACACCGTACCCGTCAAGCGCAAGAGTGATCATGTGTTTAGCGTGATCCCAGTTTATTGGATGCTGTCTAACGGTTTTGGTTGGTTTATCTATAGTGATCCAGAATGGATGGCGACCGATACCAACATCAAAGCTATTACCATCGAGTTTTTGATCGTCTTTAGCTTGTTGGATACGGTGTGATGCATAGCGGTTGGTTAAGTGACTTTTCTTTGCGGATTCTTCATTAGCGGTCTTTAGTGCCAAGGTAGCAAGGATTGAAGACATAGGATCATCCATCTTGTAAAGATGGTTGTCTATTGTGGTGTGTATCATTACACCAGCGGAGATAATGCGGTTGTATAGCACTTCACTTGCCGTTAGGTTCTGTCTAGATAGACGGTCTAACGCTCGCATAACGATGATGTCACCGCTAGAGATAAGACCACTCTCGATGCCAGTTAGTAAACGGGATAGCTCACCCACAGCAGCATTTTTACCCTTGTATGATGATACACCAGCATCCTGATAAAATAGATGGGAGAGCGTCGTGCTGTACTGTAGCGCAAGTTGTTCGAGTAATGCGTTATCGTTTTGAAGAGATAAACTTAGACCGTCTATCTGCTTTCCGCTAGATACACGAGCATAGGGTATAAGAGCCATATAAACCCACTGTTTTTTAAAAAGTGCGTGAGTATACATTGTTTTCGGTGATGCTAAACAGAGTTGTCTAGGTATTTTAGAACATCTATAGAAAGCATTTTAAGTAATCAGTAATAACTAGATAAGGAGCTCATTTGAGCTCCTTTTTTGATCTTCAGAACGAATGAGCAAGCTCTTGAAAGCTGAGAGACAAGAGCGATGTGTTAGCGTTACCTCGTCTATCCCAATAAATTTGTAAGCAAGCCAACCAGTGTACTAGTTTGCATGTGCGGAATGGGCACATAATCGCGGGTTTAGTCACTGTTAGCGGTCATTCTCACTGTTTTTCATGCGGTTAAAAATTTATCTTTGATAGTGAATGGTATATATTTGTTTGATCTATATGAATTTGCGTTGGTTTGTGATCATCAAAAGAACATTTTCTCTTCTTATTGCTACGTTATCTGTGTCTGCAAATGCATTTGCTGACTCTTTACCCGAGCGTATCGATAATTTCACCAAACTCTTTGATCATGAAACCGCCATCGAATCTTATGATATTCGAGTGCTGCAGGCTGATTATCCAACACGTTTGATCATGCCGTCGTCAATGCTGCCACAAACAGCAGAGTACCCGTTAAAAGATATCCAGCGTTTATACCAGTTATCAAAGACTTGTAGCGGGAAATTACCGCTAAGTCCGTTGATTACAGAGCCTTTAGTTTTTACTCGTGCGATGTGTAAAGGTACCAAGCTTTCAGATCGTTGGTTTAGCCGCAGTGGCTTGATTCACCCTGGTGGTGGCTCTTATGCCGCACGATACGTAGAGAAATACCCAGAAAAGTTCGACTCTCTGAAACGCTTTATGCATATTCAAGAGCGTCCAAACACTGAACACGACGAACTGTTGTCTCGCTTACAACAAATGGACAGTGAAGCTATCACCGCGCTGCTAGCGGGCGCGAGTATGTTTGTAGAACTCGATGAAATGTGGGTAAAGCGCGGCGATAGGTACTACCTGTACAAAGAATCAGTCTGGAGTGAAAACGCAACGCTTTCAGGGCTGTCGTTCAGTTTGTCATCAGAAGGCAACAGCTGTTTTGTTCAGCGCGGTAACGTATGTTGGGAAATAGAAGATCATTCAGAGCTTCTTCAAGTTGCCATGTTTATTTTGGTGATTGCCAACATCCTACTGGTATTAGGCTGGGCAATTTACCGATGGAACAGTAAGAAACAAGAGATGAAGAGCCGTATGCTGGTTCTTCAAATTCTAACGCACGAATTAAGAACGCCGATTGCGAGTTTGTCATT
This sequence comes from Vibrio sp. ZF 223, assembly GCF_003050585.1. NCBI lineage: Bacteria > Pseudomonadati > Pseudomonadota > Gammaproteobacteria > Vibrionales > Vibrionaceae > Vibrio > Vibrio sp. ZF 223. The sequence goes on along the minus strand of NZ_PIGB01000003.1, from coordinate 300,771 downwards.
GACGGTTGAAGGGTTCAGACGTGAGTTCGAACACTTACCAGAATCGGTATATGATGAGTTTCGTAGACTGTGTGAAGATACACGCCGTTTAAGGCAGTTGGCGGAAGCAAGCAAAGACTATTTGCAGTCAGACAACCAACCGCTCGCAACAGAGTGGGTACCAAGTGTTGAAGAGTGGCTTCAATACAAAGTTGAAGAAGATTTCGCTCCGGGCATTGAACTCCGTGTAAACAAAGATATTGCTGCAAAAGTAAACGTATATTGGTTAGGAACGTGTATCGATAACCTGATCAGAAACGCCGTGAAATACGGTGTCGCTCCAGTGATACTAGAACTGAATACTTCTGACAAGAAGCTGACATTCAAAGTTATAGATAATGGAGACTTGTCTCGCAAAGATTGGGGGCAACTAAGAAAGCCATTCGTAAGTAAGAGTGGACTCGGTTTAGGTCTGACGATAGTGGAATCTATGGTCGGAAAAATGGGCGGTCACATGACGCTTATTGGCCCCCCAACAACATTTATTTTGGAGATACCTTGTGAAACAGACATTGCTTCTCGTTGAAGATGATAAAAATTTAGCTGACGGTTTATTAGTTAGCCTTGAGCAAGCTGGATATGAATGTTTGCATGCAGAACTGATCTCTGAAGTTGAAGGCTATTGGGAACAAGCGGATCTAGTGATTCTAGACCGTCAACTTCCTGATGGTGACTCAGTAGATTCACTTCCAGGTTGGAAGAAAAAGAAAGACATCCCTGTTATTTTGCTAACGGCTCTCGTAACAGTAAAAGACAAAGTAGCGGGCCTAGATTCAGGTGCAAACGACTACCTAACTAAGCCTTTCGCTGAAGCTGAACTATTTGCTCGAATCCGTGCGCAGTTACGCCTTCCTGATGCTGAGGATCAAGATGCATCAAAAGTAATGGCTCAAAATCTTGTTATCGACAAAGCGACACGTGAAGTGTTTTTCAATGAACTGGAAGTTACTTTAACGCGTACTGAATTTGACCTGTTGCTATTTTTGGCAAGTAACCTTGGCCGTGTTTTCACACGTGATGAGCTACTTGACCATGTATGGGGTTACAACCATTTCCCAACAACACGTACGGTAGACACGCACGTTCTGCAACTAAGACAGAAGCTACCAGGTCTAGAAATTGAAACGCTTCGTGGCGTTGGTTACAAGATGAAAGCGTAATGAAAAAAGCCTTACTTCCACTATTAATGTTGTCTTGCGTGGCGAATACCGTGCAAGCAGCGGATTGGTTCAAGAGTAGCGATACTTTGACTCAAGTACATAAACATCTATTGGATAATGATTTACCTCAGATGTTTGATTCACTAGTGGAAGTTTGGCAAATCAACTCTTCTCAATCACGAGAAGATCACCTCAATGAACTGTTCGATCAAGCATTGAACAAAGATTGTGGTAAAACCCTCACAAGAAAAACACTGCCAGATTGGATCAGTTCAGTCGTCGTTAAACGACACGTTATTCAAAGTCCCGGCAGAGATACATTTCGTGTCGCAATTAATGTTGAGTCCGAAAATGATATTAAAGACATAACCTTCGAAAAATGGGTCGATAAGGTTGTGTCATCTGATAGTGAGTTCACCAAAGAAAATGAAGTCGTAAATAACGCAGCGGTGAGCCTATTCCAAAAGCGTTACAATTTAGCGTCTCAACTAGAATCGGGTTTGTATCGTTTAAGTGTGAAAGGCGATGGTGGAAATTCTTGGAGTACTTGGATTATCCTTGGTGAAGTTGCAATGCGTCAGCAAGTTCGCTGGTCTTCAAAAGACACCTGGCGAATCGATAAAAAAGAACTTCTGAACCCTTATTGTCCTCTTCCTAAACTCGAAATTGGTTTGTACGATTATGTCGATGAACACTATGAGCAGGTGTGGGGCAAGAGCTATGAATCTGATTATCCAATGAACCTAACTGGCGAAGAACTTCCAAATGATCGCTACGTTTTGGCGGTATCAATGGTTCATTCACGCTGGCAAGGCGACATAGCGATAGAACAAGCACAAACTATCAGTAAAACTTATGATATTTCTAGCGAAGAAGAGTTAAAGTAATTTAAAATTGTGCCGTTAACTATGTAAGGGATCTAACAAAGATAAACGGCATGAAAAATACAACTAAACTACTCGCAGCATCAATTGCATTCGCCAGTCTTCCTCTTTCAGCAGCAAACTACGCCATTGAAGCGCGTGGTGATGCGATGGGTGGTGTTGGTGTTGTTTCAGCAAACTTCCTAACCGCTCCATTCTATAACCCGGCACTTGTTGCTATTTATCGTCGTAACGATGATATGGGCATGATTACGCCAAGTTTTGGCGGTAGCTATAATGACCCTAACGATATGAAATCGAATATCGATAGCGTCGTTGATGCGTCAAATACTGCAGACCTGGACGCAGCGCTTAATAATCTTGATGGCAACCAAGCTAATGTTGAACTGGGTGGTGTTGTCGCATTTTCGCTTCCTAATCAGTTTGTTGCAGCCAACCTTTTCGCTAAAGCCTATACAGAATCATTTGCGACTCCTAACGTTTACACGACAGGTTCAGATGAAGACAAAGTTGAACTGTCTACAGTTGAAGCGGTTTCAATCGGTGTAGCAGAAGTCGGGCTTTCTCTAGCAAAATACCAAACCTTTATGGGCCAACACATTTCATTTGGTATCACACCTAAAATCCAACGTATTTACACGTACAACTATGTTGCATCGGTTAATGATTACGATTTATCTGACGTGAGAGAAAATAGTGATGGTGATACAGCATTCAACATGGATGCTGGTGCACTTTGGTTCTTCGGCCCGTTCCGAGTAGGTGTTGCAGCAACTAATTTGATCTCTAGAGATATAGAAACCAAAGATACGACGAGAACGCTTAACAGCAGCACAAGTAGTGCGACACACCAAGTCGGTGGTAAATACACTTACCAACTAGAGCCTGTTTATACGGTTGGTGCAGGCATCGTATCGGATTACTTTTCGTTTAGTGTTGATTACGACCTAAATGAGACTGAGAAGTTTACTTCGTTTGATGATAACGAACAGATGATTCGTGTTGGTACTGAAGTTGATCTTCTGCGTCAGCTTAAGTTAAGGGGAGGGTACTACAAGAACCTGGCTTACTCTGATTCGGAAGGAACAGTCACAGCCGGTATTGGTATCTCGCCACTTAACTTGTTCCAGTTAGATCTAAGTGCGAACTACACAAACGAAAATGCAATGGGTGCTTCAATCAATTTCCTTGCTAGTTACTAACAGTCCTTATATAGTTCTGCTCCTAAATAAAGGAGCAGAGCATGCTAAACGACTTACCAACCCTTTCTCACGAAGAACAACAGAAAGCTGTTGAACGAATTCAAGAAATGATGACTCAGGGCATCAGCACAGCACAAGCTATCAAAATCGTTGCTGAGCAAATTCGTGAAGAAATGAGTAATAAAGAAGAGTAGGGCATCAGCCCTTCTTTTTTAACGCCTTAGTGCACTATAACTAAATATATTACCCTCTAGTATATTATCTCGCACATACCAACTCTTTAGTTACCCTAAATAGCGAACCGTTAAAAACAATTAAATGCCCTTTATTCAATAGGTTATGTCAGAGTAATCCACTTTTTAGGCCTTTCTTGGTCTTGGGTTGTAATTAAATTACAGCAAGGCGTGAAAGTAAAACAACTGTCACACCAGGTGTCAGTATTTATGTCGCCGCATCTAAGTGGCTAAATATAAAGAGTTTTTAAGGCTGGTTACGCTGTGACTTCTATTTTTAGCGGATACAAGTGCATGAAGTTCACAAGCAGACAAATGAGGATTTCATCTAAGAGCAGTGCGAGAGGAGTAACGACGCGATTCCGCGAGTGACTGACCACCGCTTAGTGCAAGCTTTACTCGCGGCCAACGCGACTTTAAGAACAAGTGCTTAGGAAGCTTAGAGGCGCAAGGAAGAGCAGTTTATAGAGCGATTCAGAAACGATAAGTATCAACCTGAGAATGCTATTGGTGGCGTTATTGATTACAGGCGGTGTTATTGCAGATGGTGAAAGCGCTTGGAGGTGTCCAAACCGATTAGAATTCTGATGAGACAACAAGGCTTATGGGTTTGTTTAGTCAGCAGTTAAAAATCTAACGGGTGCTTGAGTGGAGAGTAGATATCGACAGGGTATTGGCGTGTTGATTGACTAATGGCCGAGAGTTGAATGTGTAAGTTCAGTCCACTCTAGCGAACCTCAATAAAATGTAACGACTTGGTTTCGACCGTTGTCTTTAGCTTCATAAAGCGCTTTGTCTGCTCGCTTAATTGCTGAACGTATAGACTCATTCTGCTTAAGTAGTGTAACCCCAGTAGAAGCCGTTACTGTCTGCGCGTTAGGCCATGTATTCTGGTCCATAGCCAGGTACAAATCATCGATTGATTCGTGACACTGTAGCGTTGTTTGCTCTAGGCAAACGAGCAGAAACTCCTCACCACCCCAACGATAAAGCAAATACTGCTCCCCAAGCGTTTCATTTGCGATAGTAACAAATTGAATAAGAACCTTATCACCCACTTCATGGCCATGCTGGTCGTTGATCTGTTTAAAATGGTCTAAGTCAAACAACGCGACGTGAATCATTTTTCCTTGTTGTGCTAACCATTCGAAATCATAGAAGGTATCTAGCGCTTCGGTCCTGTTTCTGCAGCCAGTTAACGGATCAGTAGTGGCCTTGACTTTTAACTCTTCAATTTCTTGGGTTAAATGACGTTGTTGCTGTGCTAAACGCGTTTTGTTTCGTTGTGCTATATGTAAAGCACAAGCGACATAGTAGATCGCGTATACCACCCATAGTCCAATCAAGAGTTCGCCTAGCAAAGCCTTGCTGATAATTTTACCTTGGAACACAATACTCGAGATGTTAAGTGAATGATGCCCAGCAAGCGTGCTGGCACCAAGCCCGAGTTCAACAGATACCGCGTTCGTAATGTCTACTGCGCTATCAGAAACAGGGCGTTGATAATGATCTATCCACCAGAAAGGAACATTGAAGTAGCCCAAGTCAATTTGGCTTGCGTCTGGTAGCGAAAAGTCTAAGCGATTGAACTTGTTCGACATTGCATCGCCTTTAACGCTGTAACCCTCGTCATAGTTACGAATGTAGAAACGAAATCTTGGGTTCTCTTGGCCTTCGTAGTCCATATTAATGGTTACCGAATCGAACGTGGAGAGATCTAACCCTTTGCCTTCTTTCGATATGACGAATTCAACCTCACAGAAAGGCTTGCTATAGGTACGCTCAAAGTCACACTGTAACTCAATGCCGTTATTTGACTTGTGTAATGATGCAACCGTGCCGCCATCATGATCTCGGTCTGTATTGGCGAGTGTAGGGTATTTGTCTGGGCTAATGATGTAGCTCTTGTTCATTAGTTTATCAAAAGAGAATAGCGACAATAGGGTGATTGCCAGGCAAAAAATCGAGAGGAATATGTTGAGTTTGCGGAATGCTTTGTCGCTCATGATATTAATCCGTACACGTGATTCAAACCTAATATCCAATGCCTTAGAGCTGGCGTAATCGAAGGTTAGAGATTAGCCTTGTTGAAATTGCTATATCTAAAACTGTTCTAGAACTGACGGTTATACATGAAAGTGCGCCATTAGACCAAGATGAAGTTTAAAAATTGAACGCAGAGCATTGATTTTGAATGTTATTTACTCAGTAAGTACCGTTTTGATGGAAATATAAAATTAACTGTATAAATATACAGTTAATTTTTATTGAGTTTGTTTTTTGTCATTAGAGCGAATCTAAGTCCTTTATGAGGCCGCCAAGTGGTGGACCATGAGCAAACTTTTCTTTAGTTTTAATCCAGCAATGTTGCACTGTCACTTTTCAAAATATGTATCTTCAGTGAGTAAGTAGAACTTATGGAGAGAACCTCAAACAAACACCTATCTCTATTAGCGAAGTTGAGGAAGACTTAACAGTTAAACAGATAGTCGATCCTGTTACTGTCGAAAGAATTACTCAGCCATTGACCATATCAGAGGTGGAAAACCCGGTGAATGTAGAGGTAGGTAATACCTCGTTGGGCGTGCAAGCGACCATCACTAATACCGAACTCAAGGTGACGTCAGAGCGGGAATGTGTGACGTTCGCCAGAATTGGCAATGGCATCTTGTTAATGACGGGAGGCTATCAACGCATTCGAGAGAAAAGCACGAGAAAGGCGCTCATCTTACAAGCTCTAACGACCAATGAAGGCACGGTCATCGTTCAAGGTTTCTTGGAGTTACGTCCGGGTGGGCATTTGATGCTCAATACCAATCAAGCCGTGAGTTTGAAAGGCACTGCAAGCGACCGCCTTAAAGTAGGAGAAGCGCTATGATGCTGTCATTAACTAATCCTGAGCCTAACAGCCCTAATGATGATTTGTTGAACGTGGAAGCAAAACACGTCGAATTGCTCGATTTGACCCTTAGGCGTTTCAAGCAATCCTTTCGGATTAAACTCGCGTCGTTCAGGCGTGATCAAGGTAGCACGGTCAAAGTGCACCTTAAATCCATTCCAACGATAGTCTAACGGCAAATAACCGCGAGCGTGGATGTTCATCAATTTTTCGGCCATCGGGTTCACAGGGACTTCACCTGAGAGCCAGCGTTGGACGGTGATCGGTTGAACGTGAAAAAAGGCCGCGGCGTCGTGGATACCATCAAAGTGATGATGCACGAGATCCGCAAAGTGTGGCGTGAGCATGTGATCTCCTTCAAAAATTAAGACAAGGGCGCAAAGTTTTTTTCCTCCTCATAAAGTGTGTTTGTAGTAGAAAGTCTCTGGAAACGGCGACACGTGAGCACAAAAATCAGAGACACGAAAACCAAGTATAGCCAACAATATCAAACTCAACGCGTATAAACAGACAGCCAAAATCTATAAAACTAACGACATTAAGGACTTAATCCGGCGTTGTGTGCAAAATCCGTAAGGACTAAGGTACTGAAACCCCTCATATTTCAACGTCCATCACTGCGTATTATGTACGTTATGTTAAATTGGTTTTGGAGATTGTAAGGCAGGTATCTTTATGTGATGCCCTGCCTTTATATTGTGTCGATAGTCTCTAATTTATACTGTGTATTTAACCATATTGGCTATTTACCATAAAATACCTAATAACCAGTGATAATAATCTTCGATTTTAACCCTGGTATTAGTTAGAGATTATCCGCCAGCAAACTTAACTTTGTAGCCTTTCTTTTCAAGGTGCGCTTTGATCTTGTCACGAGCATCTCCTTGAATTTCGATGTTACCATCTTTTACTGAGCCGCCGCAGCCGCACACTTTTTTGAGTTCTGCTGCCATTAGTTTTAATGGTGCGTCATCTAGGTCTAAGCCAGTTACGACAGAAACGCCTTTGCCTTTACGGCCTTTGGTTTCTTTTTGGATTCGAACGATACCATCGCCTTTAGGACGTTGGACTTTCTCTTCTTCAGGTTTAATACGACCTGTTTCTGTTGAATATACTAGGCTCATAAATTACTTCTTTTGTTGCTCTGCTTTTTGTTTTGCGAGTAAGTAAGCTTCTATATGACGCTGGATTGCAATCTTGCCGCCTTTGATTAAGCGACCGTTAAACATGCAATACCACGCATTAGGCTCACCGGTGTCATTCTTGATTTGGTAGCCGTTGAAGTTTTCAGTCGAGCCACCAGTTCCTCTCGACTTATTTAATGACGTGAATTCTTTTGGATCAATAATAGACGCGGTTTCAATCCACCAATCAATACTCTTTTTTACGGCAGCTAGGTTGCCCTGAATAACGTTGTTTTTTAATTTAGCACGCCAAACTGTGTTATTAGCATCTATCGATTGAAGATGGACGCTTCGGTAAATTGAATTAGCCATATCTATTAATCATCTTTTTGTTTTCACTACATTAATCATAAGTATACTTATAATGATATCAAGCATAATATGGTAAAAAAACCTGTTGAGGTACGGTAATTTGAGAAAAAAAGTCCCTATTTTAACCGACTCTGTGATAATTAATTCATTTGTTGAAAAATTAAACAGGCACGCGACAATTGAAATTATAGATGAATTGACAGGATTTCAATACTCTCACAATTCACTGTTGGGTATCTATAGTGATTGGAATCGCTATCATGCGTTCTGTACCAAACATCGTATTAACACACTTCCCGCTTCTATAACCGCTGTGCGTCGATTTCTTGAGACGGAGTCCAACGATAGAAAATATGCATCCTTAAAACGTTACACTGCAACGCTTAGTATGTTACATACTGTATTGAGCTTTGCTAACCCAATCAAGCACAGGCAAGTTCGCTTTACCCTGCTCCACTTACAATCTCAAATGGCCGGTGACGCCAAACAAACCAATGCTATGACATCTGTGCATCTCACTGATTTAAATACGTTACTCTCCCATGATAAAGCAAACTTGAAAGAGATCAGAGACATCGCTATTTATAACGTTATGTTCGAGTGTGCTTTAAAGCGCTCAGAACTTAAGGCGTTGTCGATGACCGATGTTGAGTACGTTGAAGATCATTACCAAGTAACAGTCAAAGATTCAGCTTATCAGTTATCACAAATAGCCAGTGTTGCACTTCAACGTTGGCTTTCGTTTACTGGACCACAAGACGATTTGCCTGTGTTTCGTGCGATAGACAAGCATGAGAATATTGGTTTACAGCCTTTAGATGATTCGTCCATTTACCGAATATTGAGAAGAGCAAGTGACTTACTTCAACTTCCAGAAAACCACCATTTCTCTGGAAATTCGATTCGTGTTGGTGCCGCACAAGAGTTGTCGAAACAAGGTCTTAAGGTTAGAGAGATTCAGGACTTTGGTCGCTGGCTTAGCCCTGCCATGCCAGCCCAATATGTGGGTTTCACGGGAACGGCTGAGAGTGAGAAGATGAAGTTTAAGGCGCTAATGCCTTGGCAATAAACGGTTCGTAATTACTTGGATATTGTTACTTGGATATAAGTTGTGGCTAAATGATAGATTCGTAAAAAACGGCTAGCTTTAAAAACAAAAAGTGCCTTGGCGAAAGCTTAAGGCACTTTTGGGTTCAGCTCTAAGTGAACGAAAACGAGTTAGAAACCTAAGAAAGGCTTGTTCTCACGCAGTTCGCTAAGAACTGGCTGAATTTGTGGCCGTCATGCTCAACCATTTTAGGGAACATGGAGATTGGCGTCATACCTGGGAAGGTGTTGACTTCGTTCAGATAGATTTCGTTGTCTTGCGTTAAGAAGAAGTCGATACGAGATAAATGGCGGAGCTTCATCTGTGTAAACACTTTTCGAGCGCTTTCTGCAATCAGTTCACGCTGCTCATCAGTGAGGTTGCTTGCTTCAACTTCAGTGATCGAGTGACTGTCTGCACTGTACTTCTCTTCGTAAGAGTAAAATGCGCCGTTCGGTGCAATCACCTCGCCCGGTTTGCTGATATGTAGCTCGCCATCGATTTCATAAGCAGCAACTTCTAGCTCTCTAGGCACCACTGATTTCTCAACCAATACTTGGTCCGAGAAAGTGAACGCCTTGTTGATAGCCTCGCTCAAATCTTCTACTTGGTTAACTTGGTAACAACCCACAGAAGAACCTTGACGAGCCGCTTTCACGAACACTTTACCCCACTTTTCAAATGCTTGAGTTGCTTGTGAGTGTGCTTGATCATTGTTGTCTGATAAGAACAGGTACGGCGTGTTTGGAATGCCAAGTGCGTCGTACCAAAGCTTTGAAGTGATTTTGTTAAAGCTGTTGTTACTCGCTTCAGAACCACAACCTAAGTACGGGATTTTCGCCATTTCAAACAATGATTGAATGTCACCTGTTTCACCCGGGAAGCCGTGAATACAAGGCACAATGAAATCGACTTTAGACTCTAGGTTGTCGCCACGTAAGGTTTGATTGTTGATATCAAGATAAACCAATTCACCTGAATCAAGACACCAGCCTTCGTTTTTAATTTCAACTCTGACAACGTTAAAATCTGCAACGCTATTCAGTTGTTCAAAAAGGTAATTGGCTGAAACTAAAGACACTTCATGCTCTGAAGATCCACCGCCACAAAGTAGAAGGATGTTAATGGTGTTCATGGGTAAATTCGGTCCTTGAAACTAGGAATACTGACTTCAATGATAAACAAAAGTCGAAATAGGTACAGTGTTTTGAACGTTAAAATTGTGTTCGAAAGAACGAGCGATTAACTATTAAACAAAACTGCTGGTCTTAAAACAAAAGAAGGAGCATTTGCTCCCTCTTTCTGAACTAAAACTTAGTTCAACTTGTTAAGCGTTGGGTATTCAGAGTTCTTGATGTCATCAATGCTCTTAACAAACGGCTTCAAGTTTTGGAAAGTGGTTGGCAGCGTTGAGATTGCCTTTTTAGCTTCTAAGCGTGTTGCGTAATCACCGTAAAGTACGGTGAACCACTTAGTGCCGTTAACCATTTTGTAGTTTTCCCAAACTGGTTGAGAAGTCGTAGGTAGCATTTTCACGAAAGAATCGACTTTACTCTGGCTGCCAACAGCAACAACTTGAACCGTGTAACCAAAGCGCTGGTTCATATCTTGTTGTTTCTTCGTTGGGCCTGTCACTACTGCAACTGGCTTAGCTTTAGTTGTTTGAGTGACTTTCTGCTCAACAGGTTCAGTTCTGATCACGTTAACAACGTTTTCTTCAACAACGCCTGTTTGCTCAGATTGAGATACAACTGGAGCTTCAACTTTTGCCGTTTTGTACTCTTCTTGATAACTATCTGAAGTTACATTTGTAACGTAGTCGTCAGATACACATGCAGCCAAGAGCAGTGGCAAAGTCACAATTGCAAATTTTTTCATGGAAAGCTCTATATCCTTAATAATAATTACTATAAATCATGCCGATACGTCGGTTTAGAATCAAGTTAACTTTGAGATTATACACCATTAGTGGGTGACCTATTTCACAAACTTTATGCAGTGTTTGCTTATTCATCTGAATTCGGTGAATTTGCCATCAACCCGTGAGTGAAAAGTAAGTTACGATGAACTTACGTGCATTGCTAGGATATGTCTATGAATCATCTTGATCCCCTCCTTAAACCCCGCTCAATCGCTGTTGTTGGTGCTTCTCAACGAGAAACGCGCGCGGGATATATCGTCATGAACAATTTGTTGCACGGGGATTTTAAAGGTGCGGTGATGCCCGTTACGCCAAAATATGACTCGGTGGCAGGCGTACTCTCATACAAGAACATTTTGTCACTGCCTATCGTGCCTGACCTTGCGATTCTCTGTACCAATGCAACCCGTAATGTGGCTATTTTTGAAGAGCTAGCCGAGAAAGGCATAGCCTCTGTCATTGTGCTTTCTTCCGACATGCAGCAACAAAGCGATAATGGCGAAACGTATGATGCACGATGCCTAGCGATTGCTAAAAAACACAACATTCGGGTGCTTGGCTCCAATAGCTTGGGGATTATTGTCCCATGGTTGAATTTAAACGCCTCATTCTCTCCTGTGACAGCATTACCCGGTAAAATCGCCTTTGTTTCTCAGTCTGCAGCTGTGTGTACCACGATTCTCGATTGGGCTAATGACAAAGAGATCGGTTTTTCGGCGTTTATCTCTATAGGTAATGGCAGTGACATCGAATTCTCGGAGTTATTGGATTATCTGAGTACCGATTCTCACACCGAAGCGATATTACTTTATGTAGACAGCATTACTGATGCGAGGCGCTTTATTTCTGCAGCGCGTGCGGCATCGCGCAACAGACGAATTCTAGTGCTAAAAGGCGGACGAACAGCGAAAGGCCGAGCGGCGGCCATGGCACATACCGGTGGTGCCGATACCTTAGACATTATCTATGACTCTGCGATCCGACGCAGCGGTATGTTGCGAGTTAAGAACTTACATGAACTGTTTGCTGCGGTAGAGACACTGACTCATTCAGTGCCCTTGCGTGGCGAGCGCTTAGCTATTGTTACCAATGGTGGCGGCCCTGCAATTATGGCCGTGGACACCCTATTTGACCGCGGCGGTAAGCTCGCAGAATTATCTGAAGATACGCTCGATAAACTCAGTAAGGTTTTGCCATCGAGCTGGTCTCATAGTAACCCTATCGATATTGTTGGCGATGCTGGCGATCAACGCTATATCGACACCATAAACATCTTGCTCGATGGCGATGAAGCGGATGCCATTCTTATCATGCACAGCCCTTCTGCGGTCGCACATTCAGCCAAAACGGCAGAGCGAATTATTGAGGCGATTAAAAAGCATCCTCGCCATAAGCGCTTTAATATCTTAACGAATTGGTCTGGGGAGTTAACGGCAAGGCCGGCGAGAAAGCTGTTTACTGAAGCGGGTTTCCCAACCTATCGAACGCCTGAAAGTTCAGTGGTCGCATTCATGCACCTGGTCGAGTACAGACGCAACCAACGTCAGTTAATGGAAACGCCAACAACGGCAGAAAAAGTACACATTGAAGACCTAGCAGATGCGAAAAGTTGGATAGAACGCCAACTACTGGATAAAGATACAGTTAGTCTTGATACTCACCAAAATAGTCAGTTTTTCAAGCACTTCAATCTTGATGTGTTGCCAACTTGGATTGCTTCCGACCCAAGTGAAGCGGTGCACATTGCTGAAACGATCGGTTACCCGGTCGCCGTAAAACTTCGTTCGCCAGACATTGCGCATAAGTCGGACGTTCAAGGTGTGATGCTCAATTTACGAAACAGTAGCGAAGTCGCGAATGCCGCTCAGGCAATTCTCGATCGATCTCAATTGTCGTTCCCTACTGCTCATATCCATGGCTTGTTGATTCAAGGTATGGCCAAGCTTGCAGGCGGCCAAGAACTGCGAGTTAAAGTCACAACGGACGAAACCTTTGGCCCTATTATTTTACTTGGCCAGGGTGGCTCTGAGTGGGATGAATCGATTGATGCCGCGGCTGCTTTCCCACCGCTTAACATGACACTGGCGCGTTACTTGATCATCAGGGCGATAAAAAGTGGCAAGATTCGCCTGCAAAAACTGCCTAACCCAATTGACATTGAAGGGCTCTCTGAGTTGCTTGTTCGTATTTCGCAAATGGTAGTGGATTGCCCTGAAATACATGATTTGGATATCCATCCAGTACTGGCCAATGGTGACAAGTTCACAATATTAGATGCCGATATCATCTTGAAAGCGTACGAAGGCGATCCACAAGAACGTCTTGCGATTCGCCCTTATCCGGTCGAGCTTGAAGAGAATATCGTACTCAAGGACGGCACCGAAGTGTTGCTACGCCCTATTCTTCCTGAAGATGAACCGCTTCATGCTGACTTTATTAATCGCGTATCTAAAGAGGATCTTTATAAACGTTTCTTTAGTGATGTTGGAGAATTCAATCATGAGGCGTTGGCGAATTTTACTCAGATTGATTTTGATAGAGAAATCGCCTTTGTGGTGGTTCGTAAGGAACAAGGTGTGCCTGCGATTATTGGTGTGTCCCGTGCGCTGATTAACCCAGAGAACACCGATGCCGAATTCGCAATTCTGATACGTTCGGATCTGAAAGGTGTCGGCTTAGGTCGTATTCTGATGACGAAAGTTATCGATTACTGCCGAGCAAAGCAGACTAAACAGATGTCGGGTATGACGATGCCAACCAACAGAGGGATGCTGACACTAGCTCAAAAGCTCGGTTTTAAGCTAGATATCAGTTTTGAAGACGGTACTGCAGATATGGTGTTACCGTTACTTTAACGCCCATGTCTTTTTAAGATGTTGGATACACCAAGACTTGGCGTCGCCCATTTTGTTACGTCGCCAGGCCATGACGATATCGATCGGCTGTGGTTCTGTACCCGAAATCTGCTTTAGAACGCCAGATTCAATCAGCGGCTTAGCAATACTACTCGGCAAGGTGCCAATCCCTAATCCACTTGTCAGAGCTTCAACCTTTGCAGGGAAACTTGTCACGGTTAAACGAGGTTGCTTCTCTAGAATGTTGCGACTTAAAGCGGGTTGATCGCGTGCAGTATCTGCGATTGCAATTACCCTGTAACTTTCTCTAGCCTTTTGGTCAAACTCGCCAGAACGCTTGTGAACGTAGTGGTTTGATGCCGCGACCCATACCATTTCCATCTTGCCGATTACGTCACTTTTCATATCGTTTGGGATGGTGTCGAGTTTCGGGCAAACAAGCAGGTCAGCACGACCATCTGTGAGTGATTCCCAGCATCCAGCTAAGATCTCTTCTTGTAAGCGAACGCGTGTTTTGCTGATTTTCCCTAGTTCATCGACTAACGAGAAGAAATTAGCAATCGGAATAATGCCATCGAAAGCAATGGTTAAATCCAACTCCCAACCGTTAGCAAGAATACTCGCATCGTTAACGAGTTGTTCAGTGGCACCCAGAATGATCCTACCTTGTTCTAATATTAACTGCCCCGCTTCAGTGAAATTGGCGCGGTGTCCTGAGCGATCAAAAATCATGATATCTAAGTCTTGTTCTAACTTTTGGATTTGATAACTCAATGAAGAAGGTGCTCGGTCCAGTTCATTCGCTGCAGCTGCGAAACTCCCACGACGATCAATGGCATCTAATATGTGTAATGCTTCAAGTGTTATTGGACTATGCATGGCTTTCCTACTTTATAAATGAGACTTGAATCACAAAAACAGAAGTATTCAGGTTATGAATGGAACTGTAAAAATCTTTTTAATACAGTCATTTAAGAGTGTTAATTATGAACTAGTTGATAAGATTGAAAATTATTTAAATGCAAATAATAGTAATTATCATTTAGATCCAATATTATCTTTCGCAAATCAAGATAATACTATGGAATTAAGGTAACTATCAGATGTATAAGCAATCCCTACTCTCTGCTTCAATCGTTTTAGCGCTTTCATCAACATCAGCCTTTGCTCAAGATTATGCCCTATTTGACGAGGTTGTTGTATCTTCGACTCGTACTAATCAAACACTTATCGATACAGCAGCTTCTGTTACCGTCATCTCGGATAAGCAAATTGAAGAGAATATGGCGAAAGATGTGAATGAAATCTTCGAATACACTCCAGGTGTAACGATGAACTTAAGCTCTCGCCAAGGTGCACAAACCATCAACATTCGTGGCATGGAAGGTAAACGCGTCAAGATCTTAGTAGATGGCTCGTCGCAACCAGGTTCATTTGATGGTGGCCCTTATGCATTTATTAACTCTAGCGGTATTTCAATCGATCCCGACATGTTAAAAAGCGTTGAAATCATCAAAGGCGCTGCTTCAAGTTTACACGGAAGTGACGCTATTGGTGGTGTTGTTGCTTTCGAAACTAAAGACCCATCTGACTTCTTGAAAGATGGCGAAAACTTCGGTGGACAAGCGAAACTGTCTTACTCTTCAGAAGATAACTCTTTCAGTGAGCATGTTGCATTAGCTAATCGATTTGGTGACCTTGAAACATTGGTTGCCTACACGCGCCGTGACGGTGAAGAGCTTCAAAACTTCCGCGACTCGAACAACTTAGAAAATTACGCGGTAGAAGATCAAGACACATCAGCAGATAACCTATTGGTAAAACTGCAATATCAATTGAATGAAAGCCATCGTATCGAGTTTTTAGCTGAGCTAATCAAAGATACTTCAGACTCTGACATCTATCACTCAAGTTACGATAGCTATACTGGTGCTGATGACACAACACAAAATCGATTCGCTATTAAGCACATTTGGTTCGCAGATGGCGCTATCGCTGACACAGTGACGAGCAAAGTGTCATACATTTCTAAAGAAGAAAATGGTGTGACGAAGCGCTTTAAGCCAGCGGGTCCAGGTATGCCACCTTGGGTGCCAGCCAACAACGATAACTTGCAAACCAAAGATTATGAATACACAGAAGATAAGCTTGAGATCGAAACGCAGTTAGATAAAGAGATTAACAACCATTACCTAGTTTACGGTGCGACATATACACATAGTGACATTAGCAATACAAACATGGAGTACAACTCTGATCCTGCTACTGATGACCAGCTTTATGTATACACTCCTGATGCTAAAGAGCAGAAATTTGGTCTGTTTGTACAAGACGAAATTAGCCTAATGAACGACAAACTTGTTGTTACTCCAGGTGTTCGATTTGACTACTTCTCAACGGATCCAGGCAACAATACGGCAGAATCGTTAACTGATTTCTCAGATTCCGCGGTGACTGGACGTTTAGGCTCAACATACAAACTTACTGATACAGGCACCATCTTTGGCCAAATTAGCCAAGGCTTTAGAGCCCCTTCTTTCGATGAACTGTACTACACGTATGACAACCCAGGACATGGTTACGTAAATGACCCAAACCCGGATCTTAAGTCTGAAACCAGTATCTCTTACGAGCTAGGTTACCGTCATAATACTCAGGCTTCTTCATCTGAAATTGCGGCTTATTACAGTGATTACGATGATTTCATTGAAACTGTGGTAACGAAGAAAGTTGGTGGCACCACACACTACTCTAACGTTAACTTAGATTCAGCAACAATTAAGGGTGTTGAATTCTCTAACACGTTACTTTGGGATGTTTTAGTGGGCGCACCTGCAGGTATTTCAACTCATTTCGTGGCGTCTTACACTGAAGGCGAAGACGGTAACGGAAATGCGCTAAACAGTGTGAATCCTTGGAATGCAGTATTTGGTCTTAACTATGATGCGCCAAACCAAAACTGGGGTACTAGCCTTAAGTTAAACTACACAGCTAGCAAGTCTGGTTCAGACATCAACTTCGAGGACGAAAGCGGCGGCAACGCTGATCAAGCTGAGCTTCCGAGTGCTACGGTTGTTGACCTGACAGCTTACTACAAGCCAATGAAAGATCTTACTATTCGTGGTGGTGTATTCAACTTAACTAACGAAGAGTACTACCGTTGGAACGACATTCGCGGCGATGATGAGCTTTATAAAGAGAACTCACAAGCGGAAAGAAACTACGGTATCTCAGCTAAATACGAATTCTAATTCGTTAAAAACCTGAATTGCAGATACTAAAAAGCCAGCTAAATGCTGGCTTTTATTATTTCACTAAAAATTGTATCAAAAAGGGATAAAGTGAAATTACTTCTCTGCCATTTCTTTCTTAACCATTACTGCTGCAGCAATGATGAAAGTGATGATTAGGCCTAGTTCCATGATTAACTCCAAAGAAAATTAACATTAAACATATAATTCGCGTGCATGATAACACAACAGATACAGAATGATACTTTTTAACCACTAATTTACTTTTTATTCGATTTAGATCAAAAAAGATGCCCTAAAGCATCTTTTTGTAAGTTAACTATTCATGAAACAACTAGATCAACCAGGGAAACCATCAGGATTGGTTGACTGCCAGCGCCATGTATCTTCAGTCATTTCAGTCAGTGTACGTGTAGCATTCCAGCCGAGTTCTTTCTGAGCTTTAGCAGGATCTGCCCAACATTCAGCGATGTCACCAGGACGACGCTCCACAAGCTTGTAAGGGATATCTTTACCGCTCGCTTTCTCAAACGCTTTAACCATGTCCAATACACTTGAACCGTTACCCGTACCAAGGTTGTAGATATGAAGACCGTCTTTGCGCCCTACTTTCTCAAGCGCTGCAATGTGACCATCAGATAGATCCATTACGTGGATGTAATCGCGAACGCCAGTTCCGTCTTTTGTTGGATAATCGCTACCAAACACAGATAGAAACTCACGGCGGCCAACAGCGACTTGAGATACAAATGGCATTAGGTTATTTGGAATACCTTGTGGATCCTCACCTAGCTCACCACTTGGGTGTGAACCTACTGGGTTAAAGTAACGCAGCAGTGTAATGCTCCAATCCGGATTGGCTTTTTGGAAATCGGTTAAGCACTCTTCAACCATTAATTTACTACGACCATATGGGTTGGTAGCGCTTGTTGGAAAGTCTTCAGTAATTGGAACACTTGCTGGATCGCCGTAGACTGTCGCTGAAGAGCTGAATACCAAGGTTTTTACACCCGCATCACGCATTGCATCAACAAGAACTAACGTGCCGTTTACGTTGTTATCGTAGTATTCAAGAGGCTTTTCCACAGACTCTCCGACGGCTTTTAGACCCGCAAAATGGATAACCGCTTCGATGTTGTGTTGCTTCATTGTTTCAGTCAAAAGCGCTTTATCACGAACGTCACCTTCAATGAAGTTGGGACGAACGCCCGATACTTTTTCGATACGTTCTAAAACGCTTGGTTTGCTGTTGTACAAGCTATCAAAAAGTACAGGCGTCATACCTGCGTTGATCATCTGGATACTTGTATGGCTACCAATGTAACCCATGCCACCTGTAACTAAAACATTCATGCTTAGCAGACCTTTTAATTAAAATTATTCAACCTATCACTTATGATACAACAACTTAGACAATGCCCACAAACGCCTGTGGCTATTAACTATCACGAGAGAACACAAATTGACCTTTTCCTTTGCGTTTCGCTTCGTACATCGCTTCATCGGCAACCTTTAGAATCACGTCGATATCACGCTCCAAACCGTCAACTAAGTGTATGCCCAAGCTCGCTCCAACATGAAGCGAACGCTGTTTATAATTCACTTCTTGCCCGATAAGCTCTAACAAACGTTCGGCTAGCTTCGCTAATAAGATTTTGTTTGTCTGCTTAATAATAAGTACAAATTCATCTCCCGACAAACGTGCAACCAAATCTCCCGCTCTTACCTGAGATAACAACCTGTTTGACACTTCTTTCAGGATTTCGTCACCTGCATCGTGTCCATAGTTGTCATTCACTTCTTTGAAGCCATCCAAATCCAAGTAGATAACCGCAAAATGCTGATTTGAATAGTGGCTCGACGTGACAACATCATCCATAACTTTATACAGTTGCGCTCTATTCGCTAACCCGGTTAATGCGTCGTGATGAGCTAAGTGTTCGAGTCTTTCCATCTCTTTAACGTTAGATAAATCAGACAGAGTTAACACCATATCAAACTCGTCTTTTTCGTTGTCTGAGGCAACTCTATTCACTTTGACAAACATAGGGACTAACGTGCCGGATGCGCTTTTCTCCCACACTTCGCCTTGCCACTGCCCATAATTTTCCAATGAGCTGCGAATAGTCGGCATGAGTGACGAAAACTGTTGCCAAGAAAATACTTCAAATGGTGTTTTGCCCACCAGCAGATCGGCGTGATACCCCAGTAGTCCAGTGACCGCTGGGTTTACCATGGTAATTACGTTGGACGAGTTAAGTACGATTAGGCCGTCTTTACTATTCTCAAAAACACCGGCCGCAATACGTTGGCGGCTCATTGCCGTTTCGATGTTCGTGACATCTTGAATTGCATAAAGGATACGGCCATGTTTTGACAATGAACGGCTACTCACTCGAAGCCAACGTTTAGATTGAAAGAGATCAGTGGTTTCCAGCAATTCGTCATTCAGTTCAATATTGGCGTTGATAACATCTTGTAAGAACCCAACTTGCTTGGTTACGATCAACTCTTGGATCAACAAGTGTTCAAGAAAGGCTTCCGAGCACTTAAAAATATCGCGAGTGGCTGCATTTGCATGAACGATGACCCCTTTTTCATCTACAACCAACAATGAGTGCTGAACGGTCTCAATGACCTCATTCGCGAACGACTTCTCTTCTTGGAGTTTATCCAGTGTAAAATTGATTTGGTTGTCCCGGTGTTGAAGCCTTTCAAGCATGGTATTAAAAGCTCGAACCAGCTCCCCAATCTCATCGCGGTTGGTTACGACTAATTTTGGCTGCTCTGATCGGCGTTCGATAAAGGCTTGCATCGCGTCATTGAGGTCAAACATCGGCTCGATAATCAAGCGTTGAACCAATTTGACCAGCACGCCGCCTAAGATCACCAGAAACAGAAGATAGACGGCTGCAACCTTGAAAATATTCGTTAAGATTGAATTAAACGTCTCTTTTGATATTGTCACTCTCAAGTTCGCGATAACAGCGTCATCCAGCGTCACAGGAACGAGCAAGAAGATTAAATGCTCAGAGATGGCAAATTGATGATCCGCGATATCGTCTAATTCATCTGCGTTCGGCCTTGGAACCAATGTGTTGTTCACTTGGTAGCTAGCAAATAGCTGTTCGTTAATGTCATAGAGTTTGACCCTGACAATATCTTTATCTGCAACGAAAGCTGACAAAATCTCTTGAGCCGAAGATTTGTCCTCAAATAGAATCGCGGCTTGTAGATTATAAGCAACACCTTGTGCTAACACTTTAACTCGCTGGATCAGGCTTTCTTTTTCTCTTTCAAACGTGACAGTGTAATTTACCGATTGAATTGTCACCAAAGTAACCGTGATGAAGATGATAATCGGTAATATCAACTTGTTTTTTATCGATATATTATTAATGAAAGACAGCATTATTGGTCCTCCACTATAGCGATTCGTAACAGGTTTGAGCCAATGACGTAGTCACCGTGCCTTGCATTCTCGAGATTGATCTTAGGTTTGAGCTTATTATCAATGTGAGTAAGCTCAATGACTCCACCTAAGTCTGTAAAGTTAGGGATATCACTGATTGTCACAGTATGTGGGGAGTGCTCTTGACTAAGGAATTGGTCATTTTTACGGTCAGACAAATACGTAATATCACACTTAGATGTAATCGACTGTTGAACTTGGATAGCGAGCGAACGAATAGATTTCCCCTCTGTAATTGACGTCAGCACTTGGCTTACCTTTTCATCGCCAATCACACAAAAGTTCACAGCGTTCATTGAGCTTTCATCATTCCAACGTATAAAATTCGCAATTCTAAAAAGGTACACCGCTTTCACTTCATAAGGTTTGAAGCTAGCTGCCGAGGTATTCAAAGGCATAATAAGCATCGTTAAAGCGGCAAGGCCTAATTTAAAGAAACCGAGCTTAATGCGGTGCTTAAGCCATTTAGAATTCATGAGAGATCCTCACATACACCGACTCTTGATTGACGCTTTTCTGAGATGTGAATTCAGCTTGGTAGCCGTCACTCTTACCTATGTTTTCAACAACCACTTCAACTAAAGGCGCTGCGGACGACTTTTTCCATGCGAGACGCGCATCAAAGGTTATTTCATGTGGGTAAGACTGCCATTCATATTGAGTGCCATCGCCTGCTACCCAATAGTCTGGGTAATTCACATTAATGTACTGGCCAATCACATCGAATTGCCAACTTTCTGTGATATTCCACATCAACTGTGCCGTGGCTAAATGTTCATTATCAATATCGTAATAAACACTCGTTTGAGGACTAGATTTAGGGTCATCACCTTTGTTTTTTCCCTCTAATGTTGTGTAGGCATAGCTCAAGTAACTGGTGATATCTTGAGTGAGCTGATAGCTTGCGCCTAACTCCAAGCCATATGTTTTCGCTTTATAATCATCAGACAGTACACCGACATAGACATGATTCGCGGGGATATCATTTGGGTCATAACTGTGGAAGCGAAGGTTGTCATGTTCACTCAGATATATCGTCGCATCGAGTTCGAAATTTGAATTGTTTGAGTAGCGATAACCCATTTCCGCCGTTACGACGCTCTCTGTTTCCAGGTCAGAATTCGATTTATAGACATCAAGGTAGCTGTCGTTAGAATCAGCATAGTAACTGTTGAAGTAATATGTGGAGTTTGAATCCATATAAGAAGGAGCAACCACCGCACGACTCAAGCCAGCCCAAACAGAATGGCGTTGATTTAGCTGATATAAACCGCGTAGTTGAGGTGAAAGTTCTGTCGAGTCATTCTGTGTAAAGTGTTCTGCCTTGAAGCCAAGAGTTATCGATAGCGCTTCTGTCATTTGAATTTGAGACTGTACAAATGCGTTCGCAATATAATCGTTAGCAGATTGGATATTGTAGGCTCTACCGTAGTAATCGGGATTGTACCAATCCACGTCCGAAACTTGGCTTGAGGAGAAATCAAGGTACATATATCGCAGGCCACCACCGAGTGTTAGCTGATGGTTTGCCGATAGTTGGTTGATATAAGTAGAGTCAAAATCGATGGTCGAATAGCTTCCCGGAGCGTCTGGCGCGTTATCCTCATTATATTCACCCCATAACGAATATGAGAGTGTCGAACTTTCATCAAAATGGCGAGAATCGTTGAACTGAATATAAACAGATTGGCTTTTATTATCAAAATCGTTGGCTTGTGATCCGACAAACGATCCTGAATTATCATATTGGAACGTATACAACTCCGACTCATAAAAGCTTTTCTCACCACCAATACGTAATGACCAACTTTCTTCAGCATTACTTGGCTGAAATACCATCCCTGCCGTTTGTGCTTTCCATTTTTCAGATTCGTTTGTGCGATATGTGGGTTCTTCTCGGTACTTATAAAAGGCACGAGCATTCACACTGTCGTTGAGGCTTAATCCCTGACGAACACTAAATTCATAGTTATCAGTATTAGAAGCGACACCTGAGAGATAAGTCCCCTGCGTATCATTGGCAGACTTAGTAATGATATTGACAACACCATTAACCGCGTTGCCTCCCCAAATTGTTCCGCCGGGGCCTTTTAGTACTTCGATGCGTTCGATGTCGGCAAGTACATAATCAACGTCGCTCCAATACGTACCGCCATAGACTGGGCTAAACAAGCTGCGTCCATCCATCATCACGAGCATCTTGTTATATAGCCCATCATGAAAACCACGGGCAGAAACAAACCATGAGGTTTCGTTAAACTTGGTTACTTTGAGTCCAGGGACAAGCGTTAGGACTTCCGCAATGGTTTTTGCCCCACTGCGCTGAATTCGCTCATTAGAAAGCACATACACCGACGAGGGAATGTCAGTGAGTTTTTGTGTCACTTTCGAAGCCGTTTCCATTTCGACATCTAACATCGACAACTCTTCAAGACTCATCGACATGAGTTGGTCTAGAGAGTTTACTTGAGCATAGACAAAAACAGGTGTCGTTAATGCTAGTCCTAAGCAAACCTGGCGGGATATCATGTGCTCACCTAATATACAGATAGATATTAATCCTTTAATCAATAGTTCAACTATATATGAAATGCCATACTGGTAAATTTACGGTATCGAAAGTATGAGTTAGGTCACTGTTTATTTGTGGTATTTATAAGACCGTCATTACTTACCTCAACGTAAAGGATTAGCACCACGTGACAACGAAGATTTTGCTTAATTGCGACATGGGAGAAAGTTTCGGCAATTGGAAGATGGGCGATGATGAGTCGGTCATGGAATGGGTCGATATGGCAAACATCGCTTGTGGTTTTCACGCGTCTGATCCGCACGTTATGTCCAAGACGATAAAACTGGCTCAGCACTATCACACTCAAATTGGTGCTCATCCCGGTTATCAAGATTTAGTTGGTTTTGGACGCCGCTCCATTCCACACACTATGGATGAAATTAGTGAGCTGGTTTGCTATCAAGTCGGTGCACTACAAGCCCTATGTCGCTATCACCACACCTCTGTTGGCTATGTTAAACCTCATGGCGCCCTTTATAACGATATGATGGCGAACATTGATGTGTTTAATGCGGTAGCCCAAGCAGTCGCTGAATTTAACATCCCCTTGATGATTCTCTCTTCATCAGACAATCAACAGTATTTGGATATTGCTGACGACCATGATTTACCCCTTTTGTTTGAAGCGTTTGCCGACCGTGCCTATTTGAACAACGGGCAACTAGCACCACGTACTCAAAAAGGCTCGGTTTACGTCAATCAAGACGATATCTATAACCAAGTCATGCAAATCATTAACTATGGCTCAGTCACGACTTTAGAGGGCGAAAGACTGCCTATTGAAGCCGATACCATCTGTGTTCATGGCGATAACCCTCAATCTATTGCATTAATTAGAAAAATTAGACAAGACCTCAACGCTTTTAATTAGTATGAAGCGTGTGATTGGTATGACGCATGGCCTGTTCGTTCGCCTAACCAAGCACCTAATCAATCGCTCGTAAGATTCAATTGCTTTGTATTGGTTTATTCGCGGAAGTGAGACATGCCAAGTAAGCAAACAAAAGGCAAACAAACGTATGGAAACGAAATGACGACGAATAAGATTGAATTCAATATAGCGCCAGTCGCGGAATGCAGCGTTTTGGTGACTTTGACGCTATCGCCTTCAAATAATCAATCTAGCGCTGAATATGTGCAGTATATGGCTCACTTTTCCGATGCCATTCGCCAAAATTTAGCATCGGTGTTGATGAATGTGACGCCGGCTTACCAAACAATATTGGTCGATTACCTACCTTATCGAATATCAGAACAGCAGCTCATTGAACAACTCAATAATTTGATGAATCACGCTCTATCGTCCTTTTCTAGTGTTAGTAAAATTCGTAATACGATTGAGCTTCCTGCCTATTATTCACCAGAAACGGCGCTCGATTTAGACAGGTATCAAGACAAAGGCCTATCGCTGGACGATATTATTCAATATCACACCTCACAGACATACAGCGTCAGTGCTATTGGGTTTATGCCTGGCTTTGCGTTTATGTCTGATGTGGTTAATGAGCTTGCTTTGCCCCGTCACTTTACACCCCGCTTAAATGTGCCCAAAGGCAGTATCGCCATCGCGGATACTAAAACAGCTGTGTACCCTTCGGACTCGCCGGGCGGCTGGAATATTATTGGTAATTGCCCGCTTCCGTTGTTCGAGCATAGCCAATTGAAGAACGCCGATATCACTCAAAGACCATTGTCTCTGCTTAATGTTGGTGACACCGTTCGTTTCATCGCGATTTCAAAACAAGAATTTGCAGAGTTGGGTGGAGGCATCGTAAATGGCTAAGACAAACGCTAGACCAACACTGACCGTGATTAAGCCCGGTCCGTTGAGTTTGATACAAGATTTTGGGCGATTTGGTGTTGCTCATCTAGGATTAACGCAAGGTGGGCCGGTTGATGATTACTCTTATAGCTGGGCCAATCATCTATTGGGCAACCCAGTAAACCAAGCTGCTTTGGAAATCACGCTTGGACAATGCTCGTTACGAATTGATTTTGATTGCGAGATGGCGCTATGCGGGGGCGATTTACAGGCGAAGCTTGATGGTAAACCACAGGCTAACTGGCGTACTTTTCAAGCTTTTAAGGGGCAAGTTCTCTCATTTGGTTTACCTAAAAATGGTTTAAGGGCGTATTTAGCCATTAAAGGCGGCTTTGATGTTCCATCAACTCTTCATAGCTGCTCTACGGTGACTCGTGAAAAGATTGGTGGATTAACACAAGATGGAGAGCCATGCCAGCAAGGTCAACAAATAGCATTTACCCAACACTCACTCTCTCGTCCATTCAAAGCGTTGAGTGTTACCTTCAGATACAAGCCTGATTACAACCTGCCCGTGAACCTACGAGTTATTGAAGGCTATCAAAGCGAGCTATTCTCCGATTCAGCAAGAGAGACTTTGTATAACGCGCAGTATCACGTTGATCAAAATTCTAATCGGATGGGTTATCTACTCAGTGGCGATCCCGTCGACTCGCCTAACATTTCGCTGTTGTCAGAAGGCATTGCCTTAGGTGCAATTCAAATCCCTAAAGATGGACAACCTATCGTGTTGCTTAATGACAGACAGACCATAGGTGGTTATCCGAAGATTGGATGTGTCGCCAGAATCGATTTGCCGCGCTTGGCACAAGCCAAACCGGGACATGAGATATCGTTCAGCAAAGGCGATCGCTTAGGCTTACAAGATGTTTGGTGCCAATGGGCTCAGTTTTTCGGCTATTAGTCTTTGCTATGTGTTATGTGCTATGTAGCTAAGAATAATTAGCGAGGAAGATGTAGTTTAGGTGAGTTTCGGTATCTAAGCTGGCGTTTGAATGAAGATTCGGCTTATCTATTACGGTAAGCCGAATTGGAGAAGTTAAGCGCAGTCGATGATGATTGGCTATTAAGCGTGATCTTGGCCTGACACCTTTGCAAGCGCTTCGGGGTATCCACGTTCTTTGGTCAAATCTATTGCTCGGTTCTCAATATCATTTAGATTAAGTGACATTGTCACTGAGTGCATATCTTCAATAGATACCGCCTCTGATACATCAAACCATTGCTCAGCAACCTTTTGTGCCGCTTCTAATGTTGAAGAAGCTTTCACTACTTCAAGTCGAGCATAGCGTTCACCACAGAATGAGACGTCTGAAGCTCTTAAGCTAGGATCCGTTCCTGGTATTTGCTGCGCTCCAAACAAAGGCTTGCCACCCACCTGTGCAGAGCTGAAACTTGGGATGAACTGAGACATATGCGTTATTGCCGCGCGAGTTCTTAATTCAAGCTGCTCTTCACTCCAACCCGATACAATTTTCTTAAGCAACTTCGAAGGCAACTGTGGCTGTGACGAGTCTGTTGATGATGAAACAAGCCCTCCCTCAAACAAAGTAATCCCTTCTGTCATACCATGAAGTTGGAATACACCATCAGCATACGGCGTTAATTGGGCCATACCTTGCGGAGTGCCTCTCGGACCATGGAAGATAACCTCTGGCCACTCTTCCTTGCATTCTTGTGAATACGGCCACTCTGTAACGTATGCGGCTTTAAACTCAACCAGTCTTTGCTGCTTAGAGCCAACAAAGTCGTCCACAATACCTGTTTCAAATCCACTGGCATTGATCAAGTAATCGGTCGTTAGTTGGCAGCTTTGGTTTTCGGCATCGGTATAAGTCAAAGACCAACCTTGGCTCGTCGACTCAACAGATTGTAATCGGCTATTGGTTAACACGGTACAGTTAGCTTGTTGCCCTAAAGACAGTTGAGCGGTCGCAGATAAGCGGAATACACTCCAGCCGTACTCTTGAACCATAGCAACAGGATACTTAAGGGTCTCTAAATCTGTATGTTTGGCAAAAGGAACACACCAATCATCAAGTGATGTGGGTTTCAGGGGCTGAGTTTTTGTAGAAAGTGCTAGTAAGTCTTCTTTGCTGTACAGCTTGTAATACTCTTCCGGATCACCAAGCACTTGGTTGCTCTTATCTTGTTTAACAAGTTCGGTATAAGCGCTCTTGATTATCTTAAGGCGAGGAAGCAGATCCAACGGCTCTCCACCATCACTGTGCGGAACGGCTATGATTGTCGGGCGGATATTGATCGTATGAGGAAATAAGCGGACAGTATCAATTGACTGCGTAAGCAACTGGAGACACTGCTCTACAGAAATATCTCGATACAAATTGCCGCCAGCGTGTAGGTGGCAAATTGGTGGACCATTAACCAAACTCGGCCCTTTTTCCAAGATAGTGACCTTAAAACCCAACTCACTAAAGTGAATCGCGCTTGTTGTTCCGGCAATACCACCACCAACAATGGCAATAGAAGGTTGATTTGTATCCGTTTTGTTGTGGTTCATCGTGTTCTGTAGAATAAGATTAACTGCCGCTATTCTACTTTTGTTCTGCGATGAATTAAAACACATTTTTATCAAGGTCTTAGATAGGCGGGATTTAATATCTATGTAAAAAACATAAATAATCTCTTGACTCAATAACTCCAGATAGAGTTTTAAAGGTTATTCTAACAGTCAAATTTGTCCTAAGTGACGCCACATAAAGGCTGCCTCAGTACTCTTAAAACATAGATGTTAACTTATCCCTAAAGTTATCCACCGTTTTTGTGGATAACTGTTGATAACGTTCTTGCTAAGTTTCGCAAACCCTTTGTTTACAGGGACTAACCGCTATTCATTAAATCGGCATTATTGTGCAATTAGTTTTAAAAAATACTAAAAAGTTGGGAAATAAAGGTGAGATATTTGTCAGTTGTGCTATGTATTGGTCAAATAAAAAACGGTCTAAAGCGACGTCTTATAAATAGTGCATGACTAAATATAAATAATTTCACTTTTAGACCGTTTTAAAGCATTTGGTTAGATCACGCTAACCACTAACCAAAATTCTTGTTTACTGGTGCCAACAAGCGTTTGATTAAGCTATTCACTACCGCGGCCAATGTGATGAACGTTAGCACAGGTAGCGCTATCCACAGCATCGGGTGAAGTGAAGGTTGTAACTCAAAGCCAAAGTTCATAACGCCTGCTACGCTGAGCTCAGAACCGAGTGCTGCAATTGAGCCTGCGACTAACGCCATTAACCCGTACTCACACCAAATAGTATTGAGAATTCGCTTCTTACTCGCGCCTAATGTTCGATACAAGCGTATCTCTTGTTGTCTTTGAGATAAGCTTAATCGCAATAGAGTGAAGATAAGCAACAGCCCCGCCACCACACCTAACGCCGCAAGTACAGTAATCGACCAAACAATCTGTTTGAGCAGTTCTTGTATCTTGCTACCCATCTTACGAATATCCATCAAACTCACGGTTGGGTGATTTCGAGAGAGTTCGTTGAGCATTTGGTTATGTTGTTCTTCTAATCTGAAGCTCACTAGCCAAGTAGAAGGAATTGAACTCAAGACATCTGGAGTAAAGATGAAATAGAAGTTCGGCTTCATTTCACGCCACTCGACTTTACGGATGCTATTCACCTGGGCAGAGACATTCTGGCTGTTGATTGTGAACGAAAGCTCATCGCCAATCTTTAGACCCAACTGCTTCGCGACATCCGATTCCACCGATACGCCATGCTCTTGTGTCCAGCGGCCTTCTAACACTTCATTGTACTCAGGTAAGCTATCTCCCCAAGTGAAGTTGATCTCGCGACTTAGTGCGTCTGTTTCTCCTGAGGTATCGCTGTATTCCGACGCTTCAACACCGTTGATAGTCGTCAATCTTCCTCGGATAATTGGAAACGCCTGAGTGCGCTCTACTTCGTTTGCATCAATCGTCTCGAGATAACTGTCTTTTTCATAGCTTGCAATGTTAAGTGCAAACGCATTGGGCGCGTTCTCGGGCAAGGTTTGTTGCCAATCTGACAGTAAATCACTTCTGACCAACCAGATGATAGACAACAACATCAGTGACAGTGCCAAAGAGCCAAATTGAATTCCAGTTGCTAATGGTGTGCGATTAATTCGGCTTAATGCCAAACGCATAGATGTCGACGTCGGCAGCTTACCAACTAAGCGCAAAACAAGCGTACTCACAATTGCGAGCACTAAGAACAGGCAAGCGATACCAGCTAGAACTATCCATACCAATAGATTGTCGCCATACATCAGCATCATTGGAATGATCGGTACCAGTAACAACAAGTATTTCTTATAGCTTTCATTTGACTGGTGACTTGATTGAATAACACTGATTGCTGAGGTGTTGACCAAGCCAATTAACGGGATACCAAGAGCAGGAACACCAATTAAGATACTTGATAAAATCGACAAGATAGCAGGTTCAATACCATAGCTAGGAAGCGGCGTTGGTAATAAGTCACCCAGAGGTATACGAAGCAAAAACTCTAAGCCGATACCTATGGTAATTCCCAGTACTGCACCGATAACCACTAACAGAGAGACCTGTACAGACAACCATTTAACGATCCACTGCTTGCTTGCACCTAAACTCTTAAGCATCGCGATGGTTTTACGACGACTCGCCACATAATGTTGGCACGTGAGTACCAAAGTGGTCGCAGCCATGATCACAACGATAGCAACGGTTAGCGAAAGATATTGAGTCGTGCTTTCGAACATGTCGTTAGTACGGCTCGCAGAATCTTGAGTACGCCAGCGGTCACTCGGGGTTAATTCTACGCTGTCTTGCGCGGCTTTCAGTTTTGAATCATCACCGTTCAAGAACAGCCTGAAACTTACACGGCTTCCCGGTTGAATGGCACCAGTCGCATCGATATCGCTTTTGTGTATCAATACAGCTGGCATTTGCTGGAATGGGTTAAAGCTCAAGCCCGGTTCTTGAGTGATACGCCCTGTTATCGTTAAATCGGCATCACCAATAGTGACATTGTCACCAATGTCTACTTCTAACTGCGCAAATATACGCTCGTCTAGCCAAAGTTCACCCGGCTCAACATGGTTACTTAATGCTTTATCAACGCCCTCTAAGATCATTTCGCCACGTAATGGGTAATTACTTTCAACCGCTTTCACCGTCACTAACTGCATCGAGTTGTCACTGAATGCCATGGTTGAAAAACGGGTTAGTTGGGAGCTTTCTAGTTGCTCAACTTGAGTGAGGTCTAACAAGGATTGCGGAATTGGGTTTGCTGATATGAACACGCTATCGGCAGTAAGTGCATCTTTGCCCTGCTTAACAATTACCTGCTCCATACGTTCTGCCAACGCCGACAATGCAAACACACAAGCAATAATAAGCGTTAAAGCGATTGAAACTGGCCACAACTGACCGTGTCGAATCTCTTCAATACTCCATGAAAAAAGGCGTTTATTCAGTCCGTTTGATGAATTCAATTTAGACTTCCTCTATCTGACCGACATGCATCTTAAGTGTTCTTTGGCAACGTTGTGCAAGCTTAGGATCGTGTGTCACCAAAACCAACGTGGTGCCGTGAGATGAGTTCAATTCAAACAACAACTCAACAATCTTGGCAGCCGTTTGCTGGTCTAGATTACCTGTGGGTTCATCAGCAAAAAGGATTTTTGGCTTGATCATAAATGCGCGCGCCAACGCGACCCTTTGTTGCTCACCACCAGATAATTGGGACGGCAAGTGATCAAGCCTGTCTTTCAAGCCTACGGATTCAAGCAAAGCAGTCGCGCGTTCGATGTCTTCGTCTTCTCCCTTCAACAAACAAGGCAGCGTGACATTTTGTAGTGCAGATAGGCTTGGGATTAATAAGAAGCTTTGAAATACAAACCCAACCGATTCACTACGGATCTTAGCCCTTGCCTCATCATCAAGCTGTGAAAGTGGCTGCCCTAATAAACTGATTTCACCTTTCGTTGGTACGTCAAGACCAGCTAGCAGCGTCATTAGGGTCGACTTACCCGCACCAGACGTGCCGACAATCGCGACGGTTTCGCCTTCACGAATATCGATATCGACGTGCTCTAGGATTGTTAAATGTTCTTGATTAGTAGACACTGTCTTCGAAACAGCTTCTGCTTTAATGATGGATGTATGCATGACTCGACTAATTTCCTTTTTATTCTTTATTTTATTTTCAACCGCTTCTTTGGCTCAAGATACCGAGTTAGATTCTAAGCTACTGGTCCTTGGTGATAGCTTGAGTGCTGGTTACAACATGGACATCAAACAGAGTTGGCCAAGCCTGTTACCAGACGCATTAGCAAAGCATGACAAAACAGTCACCGTGGTTAACGGAAGTATTTCGGGTGACACAACTGGCAATGGTTTGGCTCGCCTACCACAATTGCTTGAAGAACACGCTCCAGACACTGTTCTTATTGAACTTGGTGCGAATGATGGACTTCGTGGATTCCCACCGAAGCTGATGTCTGCGAATCTTGATCAAATCATTGAGCAGATAAAAGCTGCGGGCGCGAAACCTATAATGATGCAGATAAAAATCCCACCGAATTACGGAAAGCGTTACAACCAGCAGTTTGAATACGTTTTTGCAGCGCTTGCTGATCAACAAAACGTGCCACTTTTGCCCTTTTTCCTTGAGCACATCATCCTTAAACCTGAGTGGATGATGAACGATGGACTGCATCCAAAACCAGAAGCTCAACCTTGGATTGCTGAATTCGTCGCCGAAGAATTATATCAGTATCTTTAAGTTTTAATGGTCTAGCTCAATAAATTTTACACAGCTTTACGTTAGCCTGAGTGCATATCACCGTTAACTGTAAGGTTATTTATGCTGATCGAACCTGTTATCAAGGGTGTGGTAGCCAAAAGCGCTCACCCTCTTGGCTGTCAAGAAGCCGTAAAGCAACAAATCAAGTTTGTTAAGAGTGCGCCGCAAATCAAAGATGGCCCTAAACGCGTACTGATTATCGGCGCTTCCTCAGGCTTTGGCCTTGCCGCTCGTATTGCCCTTACCTTTGGCGGCGCAAAAGCTGACACTATCGGCGTCTCATTCGAGCGCGGTCCAAACGAAAAATCCCTAGGTAGTGCTGGTTGGTACAACAACATCTACTTCAAAAAAGAAGCAGAACGAGAGCAACGCACTGCTATCAATATCGTTGGCGATGCATTTTCGCAAGAAACACGTTCACAAGTTGTTGAAGCCATTGAAACCTACTTTGAAGGTGAAGTGGACCTGATTATCTAT
This sequence comes from Vibrio sp. ZF 223, assembly GCF_003050585.1. NCBI lineage: Bacteria > Pseudomonadati > Pseudomonadota > Gammaproteobacteria > Vibrionales > Vibrionaceae > Vibrio > Vibrio sp. ZF 223. The sequence continues at coordinate 268,595 of NZ_PIGB01000003.1, read as the reverse complement.
AGCTTAGCTGCGGGCGTTCGTCCTAAACCAGATTCCGATGAGTTTTGGCGCTCTGCCATCAAGCCTATTGGTGAAAGCGTAACTGGCGCGACGATTTCTCTGGAGCACGACAATTGGGTGACAAACACACTTGATGCTGCAACGGAAGAAGAAGCCGAAAGCACACTCAAAGTGATGGGCGGCGAAGATTGGGAACAATGGATAGATGAGCTTATCAACGCTGAATCTATCGCCCCGGGTTGTAAGACAATCGCGTTTTCTTATGTTGGTCCAGAAGTCACACACCCTATCTATTTAGACGGGACATTGGGGCGAGCTAAGATCGACCTTCACCAAACCAGCCACGCACTTAACTTAGAGTTAGCTAACTTTGATGGCAACGCTTACGCGACTGTCTGTAAAGCCCTAGTCACTAAAGCGAGCGTTTTCATCCCGGGACTCAGCCCTTATCTACTTGCTTTGTACAAAGTTATGAAAGAGAAAGAGACCCACGAAGGTTGTATTGAACAGATGCAGCGCTTGTTTAGCTGCAAACTGTATGGACAAACTAAAGTGCCACTTGATGGTGAACGTCTGATTCGTATGGATGACTGGGAATTAGACCCTGAAACCCAAGCACACGTAACAGAGCTGTTAGAAAAGATGGATGAGAACAACTTCAAAATGTTAGGCGATTACCAAGGGTTTAAAGAGGAGTTTCTGCAGTTAAATGGGTTTGCTCAACCTTCGGTAGACTATAACCAGAAACTTAATACTGAATATTTTATAAAATTAAAGCCTTAATCGAAACTTATCTCATTACTGAGACCCAGATTCACATTTGAAAACCTCTGCAAAATTGCGGAGGTTTTTTCGTGCAACATTTCTTATAATTAATTAACGTAAGGTTCATAGTTTATTTGGTTCATCATAATTAACACAGGATGTGTTGATGCATTTAGCATAATTGACTCGGAGTCATATGAAGAAAATAAAAACGATAGACTTAGATATTCCAGACGATATGGAGTCAGGTTGGCAGAACATTGTTGACCTCTTGGCTCAAATCACTCAAGTGCCCGCCGCACTTATCATGCGTGTTCACGCCAACTATATTGAAGTTTTCTCAACCAGCCGTAGTGAAAATAACCCTTACAACAAAGGGGACTCTGAAACCTTAGGTAATGGGCTTTACTGTGAAACGGTGATGGAGTCTCAACAACAACTTGTTGTATCCAATGCCCTCGCCGATCCTGACTGGGAAAACAATCCAGATATCAAGCTCGGCTTAGTCTCTTACTGTGGTATTCCGCTGCTTTGGCCGAATGGCGAATTATTTGGCACCATCTGCATTTTAGATTCAAAAGAAAACCACTACACTCCCACCTATATCAAGCTTTTACAGAGCTTTCGCACCTCGATAGAGTCCCAGCTTAAAACCCTGTTTCAGCATGCTAAGCTCACTCAAATGAATAGAGACTTGAAAAACCGTGTTTACACTCGGACTAAAGACCTTGCGAGTCTTAATTATTCATTAAATCAAGAGATTGATAAGCGAAAAGCAGCAGAGCAAAAGATCAATTTCCAAAAGAATCACGATCTCGGTACAGGCTTTTTAAACCGAACCGCATTTGAATCTCACTTGAACCACAAGCTACTGTCACAAAGAAGGCTAACAGACAGCTCATTTGCAGTCGTTCATATTGGTTTTACCAACGGTAGACGCATACAAGCTCGATACGGCTATAGTGCGTTAGACCAAGTACTTGTTGAATACCGAAAACGCATCGACAGTATCTCTGATATAGAAGTGTTAACAGCACGCCCTACTTCAGTTGACCTCGTGTTGGCGTTTAGCGTTAAAGATTTAGACCATCGCCTAGAAGAACTTTGCCAGACGCTAGTTAAAGTTGGCCATTCAGAATTTGATATCGAAAGTGACAAAGTGCATTTGCACGCCTTTATTGGGATTGCAGTTACGAACGACGAAGATGATGCGGAACGCATTCTGCAAAAATCTTCTGAAGCGATGTTAGCCTGTAAAGATTCAGGACAAAAGTTCGCTTACTACTCTCAATCTCATACCGAAGAACAAACCCATATTAATAAGATCGAAGGCTATTTGCTTCAAGCCGTTCGCAATGATGACCTTATGCTCTACTTTCAACCCAAGGTATGCCCGCTGACGCATCGCTGGGTTGGTGCAGAAGCTTTGCTCCGTTGGCGACATCCTGTTTTGGGTGACATTTCTAACGAAACCTTGATACATATGGCTGAGCAAAACGGTTTGATTTTCGAAGTGGGTAGCTTTGTTCTTCGCAATGCGATTGAAAAAGCCAAAGAGTGGTCTGAATACGTTGACGATTTCAAAATGGCCGTGAATGTGTCTGCGATTCAACTTAAGAACGTGCACTTTGCGGAACAAGTGGTTCACCTACTCGAAACCTACCATCTAGAACCTCGTTGCTTAGAACTTGAAGTCACGGAGAGCGGCCTGATTGCAGATGAAGTGGTTGCCAAGAATACCTTAGAATCTCTGCATGATATTGGCGTTACATTGTCATTGGATGACTTTGGCACGGGCTACGCTTCTTTCAGTTACCTCAAGAAATTCCCATTTGATACCATTAAGATTGATAAGAGCTTTGTCGACCAAATGCTCAACTCACACGAAGACTCGGAAATTGTTCGTTCTATTGTTCAAATTGCGAAAAAGCTCGACCTAAAAGTCACGATTGAAGGCATAGAATCTGAGGTTCAGGAGCAATTTATTATTAATGAAGGCTGCGATGTGGGCCAAGGCTACCTTTACGGAAGGCCAATGCCGAGCCAAGAATTCGAACACAGCTTAATCAATCAAAACTATTTGGGGACAACTCGCTACGCTTAAAGCGGAAAAGAGCAGTTAGTTTTGGATTTAGGCCTACTTTCTCTTTACTCTAAAGGTGGTGATTTTTATAATCGCCGCCTTTCTGTTTTTATCTTTCCCCTTATATAGGCATTCCTCGTTATGGATCAGTTGACTGCAAAGCTTAAAAAGCTCGAAAAACAAAACTACCGTGCATATCAACAAATTAAAGGTCAATACGACTTTGCTGATTTTGAATTACACATCGACCACATTCAAGGTGACCCATACGCGTCAGCTTCTCGTTTTCGTGCAACGCGCGCGTGGTCTTTGACCGGGTTAGATTGGCTGAAAGAAAAATCTTATGAATACCAAGTAGCCGCTCGTGACTTTATTGCACGTAGCTTCTCTGAGTTCGCGAAACAAGAATCGACCGTGTCTATCGCCCTGACGGGCCAAACAGTATTAGACAATACGGCCGTTGTTTTCACAGAACACGGTATCGAAATTCGTTTCCGTATCAACCTACCTGCTGATGGCCGTAGCATTCTTGCTAAGAAAGCGAACAACATCATCACTTTCTACTTACCGAAGTTTATTCGTCGCGCAACGCTTGAGCGTGAGTTGAACATCGATGCAATGATTAAGCACTGTGAAACGATTGAAGACCAAGAAGCACTGCGTGCTCAATTGGACGAAAATAACCTAGCGGCGTTCGTTGCAAACGGCAGTGTACTACCGCGTATCGCGGGTAACTGTGACCTGCCGATGAAAGACGCGGTGCCTTTCGCAGCTCCAGAGTCGTTGAGCGTTACATTAAACACACCAAACCAAGGTGACGTGACTGGCCTAGGTATTCCAAAAGGCATTACGCTAATCGTTGGTGGTGGTTTTCATGGTAAATCGACTCTGTTGAACGCCGTTGAACGTTCTATCTACAACCATATTCCTGGTGACGGTCGTGAAGGCATCGTAACTGCGATTGATACGATGAAGATCCGTGCTGAAGATGGTCGATGTGTGCACAGCTTGAACCTGTCAAACTACATCAACCATTTACCTATGCAGAAGGACACGTCTGATTTCAGTACACAAGATGCATCTGGCTCTACGTCTCAAGCGGCTTGGTTACAAGAATCAATTGAAGCCGGTGTTCAAACTCTACTTATCGATGAAGATACGTCAGCGACTAACTTCATGATTCGTGATGAGCGTATGCAAGCGCTAGTGTCAAAAGGCGATGAGCCAATCACGCCACTTGTCGACCGCATTGGCCAACTTCGTGAAGAGATGGACATCTCTACCATTGTTGTAATGGGTGGCTCTGGTGATTACCTGGATGTGGCGAACACTGTGATTCAAATGCACGACTACCAAGCGGTAGATGTGACGGAAAAAGCAAAAGACGTTATTGCTCAGCACCCTACTCAGCGTACTAATGAATGCGAGACGGCTTTAGAAACGTTTGTGCCGCGTTCATTGAACCGTGCTTCACTCATGAACATTCTTACTGACGGTAAGTTCCGTGTTAATGCGAAAGGCAAAGAGTCACTGCGTTTTGGTAAAGAGTTCGCAGACCTTTCTGCGCTTGAGCAATTAGAATCGCCGTCTGAAGTAAACGCGATCGGTTGGGCTTGGTTCCAATTTGCACAAACTCCAGGTTGGTCAAACAACCCAGCGAAAGAGTTCAACGCTATTTTGGAAAACGAATGGCACGCTAACATGCCTAACTACGGTGATTTAGCGAAACCAAGAACATTAGATGTGATGGCCGCTCTTAACCGTATGCGTAAATCTCAGTTCAAGCCTTCGAATTGATTTCGTTAATTATAGGATTGATAGTGCTTCTAAGCTTTTGAAGTTCCAAGCTTCCAACTTACTAAGCTTCTAAATCACTAGCTACTAAGTCAGCAAATTAACGGTCTACGGCTCTCATTCTGAGGGCCGTAAATCTTTCTAACCTCTATTTGCCCAACTTGTAGTGTTATCAAAACTCTTCAACTCTAAAGATTCACAAAACCAATCTTTACATCAATTACTTATCAACTTTTGTAATAAGAAAATTAAAGGCGCTGTTTACCGCCATCTAATGCTGTCGTTCCCTAAAATCATGACACAGCTTTTACAAAACCCTAGTGATATTCAGATAAAGTCCCGACTCGACAAGTGTAACCAAATGTAACAAACCCTTGAGGCTTCAATGAATCATAAACGCGTTAAGATGCGTGACCATAAAATCGAAGTGAACCTATTCAAAAACCGCGTAATCGTCGCATTTTGTGGGATCTTGATGTTCACTCTTGTCTTAGTCGGCAACCTATACCGACTTCAAGTTGAAAATTTTAAAAGCTATCAAACTCGTGCCGATGGCAACAGGATCAAAGTGTTGCCTATCGCCCCTACTCGTGGGCTGATTTACGACCGTAACGGCGTATTGCTTGCAGAGAACAAACTTGTCTTTGATCTGACTATGATTCCAGAGCAAACCGATGATGTCGATGCAATGCTCGCCAAGCTAGACAAATACGTCCCACGTGATGCCGAGCAGATCGCCCGTTTCAAAAAACGTTATCACAACACCCGCCGTTTTAAATCAGTGACCATTCTAGAGAACTTAACGGAAGAAGAGATTGCGAAGTTCTCTGTTCATCAGTACCAGTTCCCCGGGTTATCTATCGATACCAGCTTAAAGCGTTTTTACCCGAATGGTGAGGTTCTTACCCACGTTCTTGGTTACGTGGCGCATATCAACGATAGCGATCTAAGAAAACTTGAAGAACAAGGGATAGATGCGAATTATCAAGCTACAACAATTATAGGTAAACTCGGCGTTGAGCGTTATTACGAAGATATCCTACATGGAACCAAGGGCTATCAGGAAGTAGAAGTAAATAGCCGCGGACGAGTTGTTCGAACGATTGAATACGTGCCGCCAGTAGCCGGCAAAGATATCGTGCTAAATATCGACCTTGAACTGCAAAAATACGTTTTTGAGCAACTTGACCATAGAACTGGCAGCGCAGTTATTCTCGATCCAAAAGACAACAGCGTGTTAGCGATGGCATCAAGCCCGAGTTACGACCCTAACCTTTTTGTCGACGGCATTTCGAGTAAGAACTATCAACGCTTATTGAATGACCCTGCTCACCCGTTGGTAAACCGTACGACTCTAGGTGTTTATCCTCCTGCATCAACTGTTAAACCATTTATGGCTGTGGCAGGACTGCAAGAGCATGTTATCTCTGAAGATACAATTCGTAACGACCATGGGGTATGGAGAATTCCCGGTTCAAAACGAAACTCCAAATCGTGGCGTGACTGGAAACGTTGGGGGCACGGGCCTGTTGATGTCACCCAAGCGATTGAAGAGTCTGTGGATTCATTCTTTTATCAAACCGCTTTTGATTTGGGTATTGACCGAATCTCAAGTTGGATGAACCGATTTGGATTTGGTGAACCGACAGGTATCGACATCTATGAAGAAAGTACCGCCAACATGCCGACTCGAGAATGGAAAATGATGCGTTATCGCACCCCTTGGTATCAGGGCGACACAGTACCGATTGGTATTGGCCAAGGTTATTGGACTTCGACACCGATGCAACTTGCTAAAGCAACTTCAGTATTGGTTAATCATGGTAAGGTGATGCCACCGCATATCTTACGAGCTACCTTAGACCACGGTGAAGATTTCAGTACCCAAAAACTTGTCGAACCGGAGCCAATGCCCTCAATCACTGAAGTACCGGATAGAATTTGGGATGTGCCCATCAACGCGATGCGACTCGTGAACCACGGAAGTCGAGGCAGCGGCAGGCGTGCATTTAAGGGAACTAAATACACGAGCGGCGGTAAATCAGGAACTGCACAAGTGTTTGATCTTGCGAAAGATCAGGTCTACAACTCGAAGAAACTCGCTAGGCATCTACTTGACCACGCGCTTTACACAGCTTTCGCACCTTATGAACACCCTGAATATGTCGCGACTGTGGTCATTGAACACGGTAACGGCGGCTCGAAAGTCGGCGCACCTTATATCCGTAAAGTACTCGACTATGCCTTTGAGCATAAAAGTGGTGAGAGTAAAGATCACTCCTAGCACCAACAACTTAAGTCGCTACAACACATAACGTAGTTACCCAAAACATAACGTAATTACGACAAAGCCCCACTTGTGTCACTCACAATATGGGGCTTTATATTTTAGGGTTCCACCCAGCTAGGCAGTTAAAAGTGACTGTCGATTATGAGCTTCGTAATACATGCCATGCTTCACAGAGCGTCTGAAATTTTGCGGTGTTACCCTCGTCTCGGTCTGGATGCCATCTCAACGCCAGTTGTCGCCAACGTTTTCTAATCTCATGGTGAGTGGCGTCTATGGGTAGCTCAAATAAGTTCAACGCTCGGCTTCGATCCATATCGAGCTCATCACCACCAACAAACTTCCGGTACCGAGTCCAAAATTCGTTCAACAGTCTTTTAACTTCACCTTCATCAGCTTCATAGTTAACCCAATTAATATAGTAGTCTCGAAGTGGATCTTGACGATCGATGTTGTGGTTGCTTCCGTGATAACGACCGTTCATCAATTCAATGTCCATCGCTTGGACTTGTAGCCAACCATCAGGATGTAAAGTTTCTTGAAGCTGATAAAGCGCATTCATGATCAGGAAGTTCTTCTTAAACAACTCTTTCTCAGGCACAGGATCTAACACAGGCACGAACCCAAGATCGTTCAGATGAGCCGCCAATGTGTGAACTTTCCATCCACTTGGCTTTTGCTTAAGCACTTCCATTATCGGCCAAAGCAATGGGTTTTCCATATGGCAGTGAAAGTTTGCTCGCACATCTTGATGATTCGACATAGTTGACTCAGTTAGCTTTTCTGAATTAATGGATTTTCAAAACAGTGGTTCTATAAGTAATCTGTTTCTCATCCGTTGCGTATCTTCTTTAATTGAAAGCGATTTTCTACGATTTGTCGAGCTTAAGGACAAACAACTTTCTATCGCTTGGCTTAAAGACACTTTTTACCGTCAAGACTGAATACCGTTTAGTCGAACGCAACCGTAAGCAATACAGGAGCTATTTTTTGCTACAGATGCAAAAAAGGTCAGCAATTTAGCTGACCTTTCACATCTATCCAGTATTAGGGACTAAGCATTTAACTCATTAGATAACGCCAAGCTCTCTTAGACGTTCCATTAGGTATTCGTTTGCTGTGTACTTTTCGGATAGCACTACTTCTGGTTTCGGGTGAAGGAATAGAGGCAAAGAGATACGAGACTTCTCTTGGCGTTCACCTGATGGGTTGATTACACGGTGAGTTGTCGATGGGAAGTAACCACCTGATGCTTCTTGAAGCATGTCACCGATGTTGATGATCATGTTACCGAAGTCACATGGAACATCTAACCACTCGTCATTTTGTGCTTTAACTTGAAGGCCCGGCTCGTTTGCTGCAGGAAGAACAGTCAGTAAGTTGATGTCTTCGTGTGCCGCAGCGCGGATTGCACCTGGCTCTTCATCACCTTGCATTGGTGGGTAGTGAAGAACACGAAGCAAAGTCTGTTCACTGCCGTTAATCATTTCTGATAACGCAATAGAGAATTTCTCTTGTACTTCTTGAGGAGCATGAGCTTCAACCCAACCTAGCAGCTCTTGAGCAAAAGCATTCGCACGTTGGTAGTAATCTAGAATCTGTTCTTTGAGCTGTTCAGGGATTTGGCCCCAAGGGTATACGTGAAAGTACTCTTTGATGTCTTTTACAGTGTGGCCCTTAGCAACTTCAGATACTGAAGGTGGAAAATATCCATCTTGTGTTTCAACATTAAAGTGGAAGTTCTCTTTCTCTTCAGAGATGAAGAATTGGTACCAGTTTTCGTAAATTGACTCAACAAGCTCTTTCGGAATTGGGTGGTTCTTAAGAACACCAAAACCAGTTTCACGTAGAGAGCGAACAAATTGTTCTGCTGCGTCGTCAGCAAGGTAATCGACAGTTTCCAGTTTCATGACTTTCTTTCTTGTTATGTAGTAATAGAGCGATTTTAAGGATCGCTTTGTTGTAAATCAAACTTTTGTGAAACTCTAGCAACCGTTTGTCTAGATACTGGGCGATAACGCCACTTTTCAACAAATCTGGTGATTAAACCTCAATTGAACGCTGTTCATTATTGTGTAACACTATTAAAAACTTCGACGAGAGATCTTGATATGACAATCACGCCACTTGCTCAAAATCGACCATTACTGTCATTGACGACGCTGTATCTGACTGTGTTTCTATTTTCAGCGTTCGCTCCCTCTTCAAGAGCTGTGTGGATTGCCGAAATTGTCCCAGCGCTCGCGATATTGGTGGGTATTTGGTGGTTATCAACAAAGGTCACCTTCACTAAGACAGCCTACGTTTTAATGTTTATCTGGCTGATTTTGCATACGATAGGCGCGAAATATACCTTCGCTGAAGTGCCATTTGATTGGTTTAATAACATGATAGGTTCTGAACGCAATAACTTTGACCGTGTCGCCCATTTCTCTATTGGCCTTTATGCTTACCCACTCGCAGAGTACTTGATTCGTAAAAAACTGGCTCAACCGGTACTGGCGTGTTTCTTTGCGCTATTTGCGATCATGGGTGTTGCTGCAGGTTATGAAATTATCGAGTGGTGGTACGCGGAGGTTGCAGGTGGTGATGAAGGTATCGCATTCCTTGGTTCACAAGGTGATATTTGGGATGCGCAGAAAGACATGCTGTGTGATACAACTGGCGCAATTTTCTCACTAATACTTCTTAAGCTTCAAGGACGTGTCAAAGTTCATTGATACTAGCTTTTGATTCTGAACTTCAATAACAGTTCTGAAATGCCACACAATGAGTGCGGTGGCATTTTTATTTCATTGTTACCTTGCCACCAACAAACTTGTAGGCTGGCGTACCTCGAACCAAGGTATCTCGCGCAAATTCAATCCCGCATTCAGGGCACACACATGGCTCTGTCGTGAAATCTTCAGCGATACGCTCCTTAAAACATTTCACGAGTGCACCTTTGCCACCTTTCCGATACTTAAAAAGTTGCGTTTTACATTTGGCGCAGAAAATCTGAACCGTCTTGGTCGGTTGTTTTTTGTTTGGTTTAGCCATAGAAGTTAATGATTGAACTCTTTATTTCTTATGTTTAGGGGCGACAAGAACCAAGCTTATCCCTAGAAGTATAACGGTTGATGAGACTATAAATTGCATGGTGACAGGTTCAGATAACAGTAATACGCCACCAAGTGTCGCGATAACTGGAACAGAAAGCTGTGCAATAGACGCAACCACCGTATTCAGTTTTTTCACCACGTAATACCACAAACTATAACCGATACCAGAAGCCACTGCGCCCGATATAACCGCGTAAATCAAACCTTGCTCAGTGATAGATACTTGCGGTAACGCATTAGGTATCAAAGAAAATAAGCTTAATGCCAAAAGGATAACTAGCGAGCTGAATCCAAAGTTAGCGGTGGTCGATTGCAGTGCGTTTAACGATTTCTTTCCGGCCAACGTGTAAATGCCCCACCCAACTCCAGCCAAAGACATCAAGAGGATAGAAACTAAGTCGGGTGCCTGTGTCGATTCCGTTGGCATTAACAAGTAAGCAAGCCCTGCCACAGATAACAAACACCCGCCCCACTCAATGAGTGACATTCTGTTGCCAGAGAACAAATGCGCGGCAATCATTGTAAATTGCACTGCGACAAACAACACCAGAGCACCAAGACCTGCGCCAAGCTCTAAATAAGCAAACGAGAAGCCAAACATATACACGAGCAGTGACAATATGGATGTTAATTGGAACTGTGATTTGAGCTTTGTGTATCCCGATATACCGCTGTTATATGAATCCTGTTTAGGTTTGGAGTTAGATTTAGACTGCGAAGATAACGTTAATAAAATCAGAAGTGTTAGCGCTCCAGACAAGATACGTACAATCGAAAAGCTCAAGGGATCAATCGTTTGATCCATTAAGGCCCAGCGACAAAGCACGGAGTTAGCAGCAAATGCCACCAGCGTAATCAGGGTTACTAAAACGGTTTGCATTGGTCTTTCCTTGTCCTTGCTGAGGTTAGCCGTGTATTAATCAACGTCAGGTTTAACCCATACTTGGCTAAAATCAAACCAACCAAGCGCATTGCACTTCGCGTTTTGTAAGGTACCACATTGGTCTTTGTTTACGCCTAACCAACAATGGAACATCGGAATCAATTGGTTGCTTTGTACCAGTTGCTTACCGAGTTGCCTTGCTGGAAACTGTTCAAATTCACCAGAGCGCCAACGATCAATCATATGGCACCATTGATCAAAATCATCTGCGGGACTGGATTCATCGAGGAAACTATAATCCATAAGCCAACATGCCAGTGCGTCGTCTCTGTTATTCGCAATTCCCATGGGGTTAATCCAAATGTCCACATCATCAGCATGCGGTGGATCGGTTTCGTAACCCAAAAGCTCAACATCAACATTATATTGTTTAAGCACAGTAACAATGGCCTTCGCGAGCGTAGGAAACATTGGGTGCTGGCATTGGTAAGCTAACTTTATTGCAGGCTTACTATCGGCTGGTGGACATTCCGGAACCTTTAACTTGATATCGTACCAACCAGGCTTGATGCCATAAGCATGCAAAACGCCCAAATCAATGACGGTTTCTTTTGGTATATGTACAAAAAGATCGGCAGCATTTAACGCATTTGACAAAAACTCCGCCCAAGCGGGATCTTGCGCTATACCTTTCTTTCTGTTGAGTAATAGATACGTACACCCCGGATCGAGCTCTACTTCATCGCTATCGCCGCGGTCGGCCATTACAGGCTTAGAAAGACTTGGATAAACCATTGATGAATAAGCCTCATCCACTACCCAAACTTCAACGCGATCAATTAACGGTCTGAAACCAAAATATCCGTTGAAAGCCGTTAACACGAGTTGTTTCTCGTCGTTCTTTTCGATGCGGTAAGGCCCTGTTCCAATCGGTCGAATATCGTAGTCTTCACCACGTAAAGTGACCGGTAAAGTGACTTTAGCGACCGATTCCGTTAGTGCGAGCGGAAAATACTTGTCTGGACGTGTGAGGAAAACATCTACAACACAATTTGCAGGTGAAGAGACATCTTTGATATGCGAAAACATGTTGAGAGGTTCAAGGGCAAGAAGTGTATCCACAACATGATTGGTTAACAGAGGTTCCCCGTTATGAAAACGAACACCTGGCCTCAAGAAGAACCGCCATTGATAGTCACTGATCTGCTGCCACGAGTGAGCAAGATCAGGCTGGAGCTGATCGTTTTCATCCAAACGCGTTAAACCACTGAAGACTTGGCAGGCGATGTGTTGCTCTGAACGACGCATAGACTTTGTCGGATTAAGCATGGATAGCGGACGATAATAAGGCAAACGAATGACCTGTTCGCCCTCTTGATATTGCACACCCAAGTAGTTTTGAATGACTTGGGTGAGTTTCGCAGCATTGTGATCAAGCACTGACAGCGCCTGTCCAATTTTGCCTTCCTGTAAGTAGCGTCTCGCTAAGTTCTCGCTCACATCACAACGATTTTGCTTAAAGATAAGTTGAGATAACTTCCCTCGACCCGCTGCCGGTAACCATTCGACCCATCCTTCTTCCTCAAGCTTGTTGAGTACCATTCGGGCATTACGACGGGTACAACAGAGCACATCCGTGATGTCGTCTAACTGAACATCAGAATCTTTACCATCGAAGTATTCAAACAGGGTTTCAAATTGAACGCGAAGTCTTGGGCTGCTCATAAAGAGGAAAACTTATTCAAAGGACATTGAATTCAGTTTCCCTATTTTACGGCCTAAAAGCAATATTACTGGCACAATTTTATTATGGATTATTGAGTATGACATCCTAAGACGTTATTCAATCTGAAGGGCTAAGTGCTTTTACAGCATAGGATTACATCACATCGCAGCCAATTTCATTAGCGATCTCACGAAGCTGCTGTTCGTCGTCCAATTTTATCGACCATTTACACTCGGAGCCATTGGCTGAAATGACATTTGCCCCTTTTCCGATCAGTTGAATGGCATCAACTTGAGCTTGTAGCGTGACTCTATGTTCACCATCTAAACGAACAACCAGCTCATGTGCCGTTGCGATGACTTTTCCACTTTTAAACGTTATGACCATGGGATTCTCGGGCTACTTCTTTAAATACTAATAACTTCTTCTAAATACAAAAAACTGATGACTTTAAGTCTATTATCGCTTGTGTTTCTTTACAGCGATGGTTAAGCGGCTAGTGCAAACTAAACGTTGACGTTCATCTGTGATATTGATCTGCCATACTTGTGTCGATACACCAAGGTGAATGGGCTCAGCAGTACCGATGACGTTGCCTTCGCGCATTGATCTTACGTGGTTAGCATTGATATCGAGTCCAACGCAATAGTAGCCTTCTGGAACGCAGAAATTTGCAGCCAATGAGCCAAGTGTTTCTGCCAGCACAACTGATGCGCCTCCATGAAGCATGCCAAGTGGTTGATGCGTAAAATGACAAACCGGCATGGTTGCGACCAAGGAGTTATCGTTTACTTCGGTGTAAACAATGTTGAGGTGTTCAATTAAGGTATTTTTTGAGGTCGCGTTGAAGGTATCTAGGTCAACGGGCTTTTTCCAAATACTCATATAGGTTCCTTAATTATTGATCTTGTTATCGCGTGCATAGCTTTTTTCTATATTACCGCTGTTAGTTATCTTACAGCCCTTAGCTATTACGCAAGTTGATGTTAACATGCATAAAAACCGAATACACAGAGGAAATTGTATGACGTCATGGATGAAGTTTGCCTCGCTTCTCACACTTGCAGGCCTAACCGCATGTAGCGCTTCTCCGACAGGCAGAAACCAATTGCTGCTTTTTTCAGATAAAGACATGTCTCAGCTCGGAGCACAATCTTTTGAACAAATGAAGAAAGAACAACCCATCAGTAAAGATGCCAACACTAACGCTTATGTACAGTGCGTAGCGAACAGTATTACTCAACACATTCCTAAGCAAGGTTTTAGTGAATGGGAAGTGGTGGTTTTTGATAGCGACCAAGTGAATGCATTCGCCCTACCTGGCGGAAAAATCGGTGTATACACAGGCTTACTTAAGGTTGCAGTTAATCAGGACCAACTCGCGACGGTTATCGGTCACGAAGTGGCACACGTTCTAGCGGACCACAGTAATGAGCGCCTTTCTCAGTCTCAAATCGCTAATACTGGCTTATCTATTACTAACGTCGCGCTAGGTGCATCAGAGTACAAGCAGTATCAAGGTATGACGATGGCCGCGTTAGGTTTAGGCGTTCAATATGGCGTTATTCTGCCGTATGGGCGAACTCAAGAGTCTGAAGCCGATGTTGTTGGCTTAGAGTATATGGCTCAAGCTGGGTTCGATCCAAACCAAAGTGTCAACTTGTGGCAAAACATGGCGAAAGCATCAGGTGGAAATCAGCCGCCAGAATTGCTTTCTACGCACCCTTCCCACAGTACGCGTATTAAAGATCTTCAAGCAACGATAAAGACGCTTCCTCAATCGGGTTCACTAAGACCAAATTGCAAAGCGTAGTCTAAGTTAGAATCGCTTAGTTGGTGTATCTACAAAAATGCCCTATCCATATTGGTTAGGGCATTTTTAGTTTCTTGCTAACTAACAGTTCAAGTGCACTATGCAGCTAAATGAATCCAACAACAGAAACTCACTGGTCAAGTACCAAGAATTTGTAAAGGTAGGCTCAATAGCTGATCACCTGTCGATGCAAAATACCAGATAACACCGATCAAACTGCTCACTAAACCCACATACCAAACGAACGACACGACTTGACCGTATTTGTCTAACGGCAACAAATGACTGTGATGACGCCCTTTCCATTCGAACAGTATTTCAACACTGCCCATGATCAATAAGAAACCAAACAGGGTTAAATTCAATTGATAACTCAATACCACGCCAGCAACAGCTGCCGCGACACACAATACAATGCCAAGCACACTGTTCATCGAGAAACTGATACTTTTAAGAACATGACCGCCATCAAGAGGCAAAATCGGCAGTAGATTGAACAGGTTTAACAAGGCATTAAATACCGCAAGCCCAGCAAAGAACATCTCGCCAGTCGCCCAGTACAACACCATAAATATCAACGACAATATCAAGCCAAACAATGGCCCCATGATCGAGATAACGACATCTTGCCAACGAGTATTAATCTTTTCGTCTGAAAGTGCTAACCCGCCAAGGAACGGGATCAAGTAGATCCCTTTTGTCTTCATTCCAAAGTATTTCATCGCTCTGATATGACCGTACTCATGGAACATTAAACAGGCGATTAAGGCCAGAGCAAACTGAATTGAAAACAACCATGAGTAAGCCGCTAAACTCGCGGAAGCAAGAACGACCTTAATTAGCTTAGCGCTTTTCAGCGCTTTCATGCCAAGCGACACCAACCCAATTAAGCTAAAACGCCTCTCTGGTTTAGGAGCAACAACAGGGGTTTGTTGCTCGATATCTTTGGTATTTCGATTGCCTTCGGTAATGGTTTGGCCATTAACCGATGCTTTATACGTCATCTCAAACGGTTGCCACTGAACGGTCGACTCAACGTGACACTGCAACGTTTCTTCTCCAGCACGTAGTGCAAATTCGTGTGTTCGTGCGTCTTCTTGGTCTGTGGTCGCATCTAATTGAGATACCAGAGTGTTGTCCCAATACAACTGTTGCCACCCTGCCATTGACCCTTCTAATCGAAGTGGTTTACCAAGAAACTCTATCGCGAGTAATTCCAAACTTAAATTCCAATTTAATGACTTCTAACGAGTGTCGATATTATGCCGATTTAGCGATCGGCGGTAAACATAAACAAAGTTGTTACATATTGAGCAATTGAACATTATTTGTACCAATAGCTAACATAAACATTCTGGTCACACCTCCAACCACAAATAAACTATTGATTGTAATTATATTATTAGTGTTAAAGTGCCGCCCCTCGAAAATATAACCTCACAAAATAGCAACTATTTCTTTGACTTTATATAAAACATGAATTTAACATACTGTTTACATTGAAGCTTCAACACCAACAATGCTCAGTGTGTTTTCAAACGATAATAATGAAATTCGATGCCCTAGGAGGGTCAAGGATGAAAACAATACAACGCTCTCTCGTTTCACTTTCTGTGCTATTTGCGTGCAATTCACTTGCGGCTGGCTTCCAAGTTGCTGAGCATTCTGCCTCAGGTCTTGGTCGCGCATTCTCAGGTGAAGGCGCTGTAGCCGATAACGCGAGTGTACTAGCGAGAAACCCCGCCGCAATGACCCTATTTGATACAGCCCAATTTTCAGGCGCGGTTTCTATCGTTGATCCAGAGGTGAATATTACTCAAAACAATGTTCCAGGTTCTGGCGGACAAAGCCAAGTTTCTAAAGACGTAGCGCCACTGCAAGTCGTGCCTGCTGCTTACTACATCAGCCCTATCAACGATAAATGGGCTTGGGGCATCGGTATGTTTTCTAACTACGGCGTTGCTACCGATTACCCTGATGATATTTATGCAGGTGATCTTGCAGGTGATACTTCACTTGTGTCTGTGAACCTGAACCCGAATGTCGCGTATCGAATTAACGACCAATTCAGTATTGGTGCTGGTGCAAACCTTGTTTACGCAGAGGCAGAACTTAATCGTCATCAGGGCTCTATTTCGAACATCACTGGCGATCCTGCTTCAACAAAACTGATTAGCATGACAGGAGAAACCTTTGCGTTTGGTTGGAACGTTGGCGCGTTATATGAACTGAATGAAAACAATCGATTCTCTATCGCTTATCGCTCAGAGGTTGACCTAGATTTTGATGATGGCGACTTCAGCGATTACACGGGTAGCATCGTACAAGGTAGTGCGACGACCACAACAGGTCGTCTAAAAATCACATTACCTTCGATCATTGAGATTTCAGCTTTCCACCAACTGACCGATCAATGGGCTATCCATTACGGCTGGCAACAAACTGGGTGGAGTAGTTTTAAAGAGCTGAAAGCGACAAGCTCAGATTGCGCAAATGGTGAGTGTTTTAAAAAGACCGAAGATTACGACGACAATAACCGTTACTCACTTGGTGCTACTTACCAATTGAACCAAGCATGGACATTAAGAGCAGGTCTTGCTTATGACGAGCAAGCAGGCGAAGCGACGTTGAGCATTCCTGATAGCGACCGTTTCTGGTACAGCGCAGGTTTAACTTACCAATACAGCCCTAACCTATCTATTGATGCCGGTTTCGCTCTTGTTCAAAGTAAAGAAGGTGATTTCACTGAAACCAATGAACTTGGTCAGGAACTTGAATTCTCTGGTGATGCAGTCGCTTACCTATCTGCAATTCAAATGAACTACACCTTCAACTAAACGGAATTAAAACATGAAAAAGTTATTTAATGTTTCGCTGCTTGCGTCAGCTATGTTTCTTGCTGGTTGTGGTGATGACACATCTAGCTCGGGTGCTTCAACAACGATTCAATATGAGCAATATATTCAAGATTCACTTGCACAAGCAACGAGTATCAAGTTTCAACTAACCGGTGCTGATATTGCAGTTCCTCTTCCTAGTTTCGCATTAATGGATGCGACCGATGGGACTCTTGGTTTACCGACTGGCGGTGACGACTCATTGACCAACCCTATTGCCGCAATGAACACAATGGATGGTTGGTCAACTTCAATGCCAATCATCATGGACTTTGAAGGTACTGGCTTAGCTGACGGCGTAGCTAGTGGTGGGGTTTACCTATTAAAGCTTAGTGGTTCGCTGACTTCAGACACAGCACCAACTGTTACTGGCGTATTGACACAAGGCACTCATTTTAATGTTGTGTCTAGTGCTTCAACCGACACATTCACGATAGTTTTCAATGATTCACTCGATGCTTCGAGCGAATACGTGTTGGCGCTATCAAATGAACTCACGGATGTTAATGGTGATCCTGTTGGCATGTCGGCAAGTTATGCTGCACTGAAATCTAGTGCGGTAACGTACACCGAAGGTAGCCTAGCTCAAGCACAACAAGTAACTCAAGGTGTTGAAAAGATCTTTGCTGGAGCGACTGCAGCTGGTGCGATCAATCTTGATACTGAAAACATCATTTATTCGACGTGGTTTACAACTGAGTCTGTAGGTAGTTCAATCTATTCAACAAAAGCAGCGACTGCATCCGCTTTAGCTCAGGGTGGAATGGCACAAGTATGGAAAGGCAGCGCTAATCCAAACAATATAGATCTATCATCTGCCTACCAAATGACATTTGGTACTACACAAGAATTGTCGATTGCATTAGCTGCAGATACTACTGTTGATACATTTATGGAGGCTTCCACCAAAGCCGCTATGCTAGCAGGTTATACGGGAGGACCGTTAAATGGTACGGTTAACGTCACCAAAGGTAATGTAAAACTACCCTACTACTTGGAAACAGGAACAAACGAATGGAATACGCAACCATTCGAATCAGGCATGCCAAGCCTTGTCAAGGTGTCGTCAGCTATTGCCGACACCAATGAAAAAGCAAATATGGCTTCACAGCTTGTAAGCTTAGGTGTAGATCTTACAAAGCTTGCTACAGACCCCGCAGAACAACTTAAACTTGTTGGTGCAAATCTAACTTTAAGTAACGGCAGTGCATTAGACACAGAACGTGTCATCACTCGATATGCTCCCGTACCGCAAGTTAAATCACTGCAAGATGTAGAGTTTATTCTGTTTACGCCTGTAACAATTCCTGGCACTCCAATGCCAATCGTTATTTATCAACATGGTATTACTAGTCTTAAAGAAAACGCTTATGCATTTGCTGCGAATCTTGCTGCTCAAGGTATTGCTGTGATAGGCATCGATATGCCACTGCATGGAACTCGTAGCTTAGATAAAATTCCAAATGAACGTTCAGCGAATGCTAACCTGTTGGCATACCTAAACCTGACTAACTTACCTGTCGCGCGTGACAATGTAAGACAAAGTGTTATGGATGTGCTTGGGTTACGAATCGCATTATCCTCTAACCAAGGTCAGGGCGCGTTCACATCAACACCTTTGGCAACTATAGATAACACAACGACCAACCACCCTAGACTATTCGGACATTCACTGGGTGGAATTGTTGGTATTACTGCGTTAGCACAAGCTAACAAAACAATTAATGACCCTACAGGAGATGCAATTTATGCGTTTTCATCTAGCGTAATTGCTAATTCCGGTGGTCAAATATCAAACTTATTATTGGGGTCAGACTCATTTGGCGGCACTGTTATACACAACGTCGCGCTAGGAGGATTAGCAAGTTATGTAACACACAACACAACAATATGTGAACCGAATAGCTACACGATGACACAGTGTGTGGATGAGTTTATTTCAGACTCTGCGAATAAGGCGAGCCTACAAGCCCTACTTGCTCAGTTCGCTTATTCCAGCCAAACGGTGTTAGATGTAATCGACCCTTATACAAATGCGGGAGATTACAGTGACACATTACCTACGTTGATGCTTCAAGCTGATGGGGATGAAACTGTACCAAACGCTGTTATCAATAATCCTTTGATTGGGAGTGCGCCATTTGCTGGTACTGAGCCGTTAGCTAACAAGCTTGTTTTAAACAGTATAAGTGCATCAGCTGCAACTCCTTCTACGTCAGTTACTCGCGAGTTTATTCAGTTTAACGCAGTGGCTAAACACTCAACCGCAATTGCACCTCAAGATAAAGGAACTCCTCCAGCAGATTACAATCACTACTTGGAAATTCAAAGAGAGTTGGTTGACTTCTTCTCTGACAACAAGTTGAATTCAGTATCAAACACAGGCTCTGTCTTGGAATAAGGTTTACCTTTCTATCCATATTAAATGCCAGCCTAACCGCTGGCATTTTTGTATCTGTCGTTCCAACAATTTCCCTAGTTAACCGTTTGCATAAAACTTTAAAACACAAATGGTTGATCTCAGCTAAAATTAATCAAGACAGAATACCGTACGACCTCTTTCTTTATTGTAAATAAAGTGGATAATAGCCCCGTAATTTAATACCTAATAAATGTGAGTCCATTATGTCTTCTGAAGCTACTATGCTAGAACGCTGCCAATCTAAATGTGAACTATGTGGTTCTGATTCTTCTCTTACTGCATACGCAGTGCCGCCACACAGCCACGTAACAGTGGATCACGGCATCATGGTATGTGACAAATGTCTTGGTGAGATTGACGATCCTAAAGATATCAACCACTGGCGTTGTCTGACTGACAGCATGTGGAGTCAAGAAGCGCCAGTTCAAGTAACTGCATGGCGTCAACTTACTCGTCTGAACACAGAAAGCTGGGCTCAAGACGCGCTAGACATGATGTACCTTGAAGAAGAAACGTCAGTTTGGGCACAAATCGGTATGTCTGCTGATGACAAACCTCTTGACGTGAACGGCGTTGAACTTAAGAAAGGTGACGACGTAACAGTAATCAAAGACCTGCCAATCAAAGGTACTAACCAAGTGATTAAGCAAGGTACTGTTATCCGTGGTATCAGCGTTGGTGACGATCCTAAGCTTGTTTCTGGTAAAACAAACGGCGGTCAATCAATGTACGTAATCGCTGAGTTCTGCCGCAAGAAGTAATTCTTCTTTAAGCTGAACAAAATCTAAAAAGGCGCTAATGAATAATTAGCGCCTTTTTAATATCTCAAATTTTCACGGCTTAAGACTATGAATAAGTTGCTCACGGTACTCCTTAATGACAGACACCAAAGAGCCTTTGATACCACTGACTTGTTTTGAGTGCGGGCACCACAATGCAAATCCAAATTTGAATCCTTCCACCATTTGCGCAGAGTGAATGGGCTCTATTGAATGTTTTGAAAATTCAGAGGCGGTAAAAAATGCCTTAGGAAGAAGTGCCCACCCAAAACCCTCTTCAAGCATTTTGATCATTAACGAAAGCTGATCAATCTCTTCATAGTCAGAGCTCACGATAATCTTTTCAGACATACCTTCGTCAATCAGAGACTTCAATACGAACTGTTTAGAGTTCCTTAGTGCGACTAATACTTCGTCTTTATCGATATGTGAGAGTTCTCCCCCTTTCTGTCCGAATGGGTAGAACTCAAAATGCCCAAGGAAAGTAGAATCAAAACTATGCATCGCCCGGCTATTGTGAGCATTCACAAGTCCAAAGTGATATTCCCCACTTTGTATTCCTTGTTTAATTTCGTTCTTATTCCTAACCAGAAAGTTCACTCGCATCATTGGGAAATCGTGCTTGAGTCGTTTACGTATATCGACCAACACACGTTGAGGAACGAAACTAGAATACGCGATTGTTATTTTCTCTAACCCACCATAAGAAAGGCTCAACGCCACCTTATCAAAAGTACGTGCTTGCTCAATCGTCTGTTTTGCGTAGTGATAAAGGAGGTGCCCGTCCTCTGTTGGTTCAACAGAGCGCCCGACTCTTTCAAAAAGATTCACCGCCAGATGATCTTCCAAGTTTGTAATCACCTGACCCACGGTCGTTCTGTGTTTATTGAGCTTTATCGCGGCTTTACTGAACGAAAGCTGTTCATAGACAGTCACAAACGCGAGAAGTTGTTCAATACTAAAATTCATGTTGATGTGCTTCGGTTCTTAATAATTCATTGAATTCAGAGTAAGAGATAGCGATTACTCTTTTACCCGTTTACAACCTTACTCTTTAGTATATACCCAAATTTACTTACTTTTGATGGATCTGGTCCTCTATATACGATTATCAACATTGAACTACTTCCGTTATCGTTACCTTCTCAAAACGATAGAGACAAACCCATGAACACAATGCCGCATGAACTCGTGTGGGGTGAAATCTATTTCCCTCCTTTATTATTGGTTATCGCGTTAGCTTATGTATTGACGATACTGACTGGCTCAATCGCAACAAAACTTGGGCTACATAAATATGTCGCTTTTCCTGCAATTGCCGAATTAAGCCTAATCGTGATTTTCGTCGGCGTTATCGGCCAATTCATTACCATTTTCTGAGGCACTAACCTTGATTAAACGTTATCTCATCACGCTACTACTGGTCGTTGCTGCAAGCTCTGTGGTTTATAGCTATTACCAATCTTATTCGAGTACCCCCTGGACTAGAGATGGTCAAGTCAGCGCTTACATAGTTTCAATTACTCCCCGAGTTACAGGGCAAGTGACTAAACTCCATATTGAGGACAACTCACAGGTGGCTAAAGGCGACTTACTGTTTGAGATCGACCCAAGCATTTATCAAGCGGCCTACAATAAAGCGTTGGCGGCACAGAAACAGGCTCGCGCGCTCTTAGCAAAAGCTAAAAACGAAGAGCAACGCGCGTTGAACTTAGAAAAGAGAACGCCTGGCGCAATGCCAGTGCTGACGTTGAATAACCTGAATAACGCAGTTGAGACAAACGCCGCTAACGTTGCACTAGCAAAAGCCAACGTTGAAGAAGCGCATTTAAATCTTGAATACACCAAAGTGTACGCGCCAACAAACGGTTACATCACGAACTTAAACCTACGAGAAGGCTCTCAAGTGGTCGCCAATACACCGGTAGTTGCGTTGATCGATGAAGACAGTTTCTGGATCGAAGGTTATTTCAAAGAAACTGATCTGGTTAATGTTGGCCCAAACGACAAAGCTGTTGTCACTCTCATGATGCATAACGATATTCAATTAGAGGGTCATATCAAAAGCATTGGGTTTGGTATTGCAACACAAGACGGCAGCACTGGTAATGACCTTCTTCCTAACGTGAACCCAAACTTTCAATGGATTCGCCTTGCTCAACGCATACCAATCAAAGTAGAGCTCGATAACGTGCCTGAAGACTTACAACTTCGTGTTGGCATGACAGCTTCGCTCAAAATAATCAAATAGTTGGATGTCTTTATGTTCAGTGCATCAACCAAAGAAGCCATTAAAGCGGCTCTCGCTATTGTCATATCTATCTGTGTTGCGTTGTGGTTTCAATGGGAGAAACCCTATTGGGCGGCGATTGCGGTTGCGGTCATGGCACTGAACGAGAGCTTTGCTCATTCAATAAACAAAGGCCATAACCGATTAATGGGCACCTTGTTAGGAACTGGCTACGCCTTTTTCTTGATTGCGATGTTTTCGCAAGACCGTTTTCTATTCCTGATGTTTTTCACCTTATTTCTAGGTACATGCATCTTCATGTCGAGTGATGAAAAATACGGTTATGTCTTTTCTATAGGCTTTGCAGTTTGCTCAATCATCTCTTGCATGGGTGGGTTCGATAACCAAATTACATTCTATTTTGCAGTGCTTCGAATACAAGAAACTCTATTAGGTGTTATCACCTTCTCGATTGTTTATCGTCTGATCTGGCCTGTAAACACTGAACAGAACTTCGTACAACGATTTGAAACAAGCAGAGAAACGCTGATCGCAGCAATGAGCGATACCGACAACCTTGATATAGAGGCCTTAGAGTCCAATACCGCTAATATTGAAAAGCTCTATCAACTGTTGGATTTACCGCTCACTGGCAGTTATCACCTAAAAGAAAATATTCACGCATGGCGTTTACGAATCAATGAAATGGCGCATATTCAAGATCGTCTGCTTGAACTTGCCTCGGATGAACTGAGTCAAACTCTTGATTGGGCGGCTCTCACCGAAAAAATGGAAAAACTGGAGTTAATGGCGCCAAACTCGTCACTAATAGATGATGTGCCATTTGTGATGACTGAAAAGAAAAACGTTTCTTGGCACCATGAGCACCGCACGTTTGTTCAACACCTTAATGAAGATGGGAGAAAAGTCTTACAAGGTGTATCGATGTTCGTCACGTCGTTATTGGTTTGGATATACCTGCCTGTACCGGGTGGTTTTATCTTCCCGATGATTGCGGGCATATTTTCTTCAATGCTTCCAACTATGCCGCCAAGTGTTATTAAGGATGCGTTTTTTGGTGTTATTGGTACGGGCACAGTTATCTTGCTTCAATATATCTTTATCATGCCGATGATGACTGAATTGTGGCAATTGGCGCTGTTCTATTTCATCAACAGCATTGTTATATGGAAAGTGTTCGCGACACCTAAACTGATGGTGCACCGAATACTTGGCATTAACCTGCTGGTCGTACTTACATCTGGTGCGCTTAATCTAACACCGGTTTATCAAATACAAACACCATTGCTGATGTTAACCACACTGCTCATCATTTTGATGATAGGCAAATTATTTACCGACCTCTTTAGAGTCAAGAGTATCGCTTAATCTCGTTACGTGGATTAGCTTAACTTGGGATAAGAAAAACAAGAAAGGCGCTGATTAGTGCCTTTGGATACTCTATTGTTTACTGATTCTGGATCAGTTGTTGTTTAGCCACACATCTTGGTTTTGTGGAGCTTTCTTCTTCTTTTTCTTCTTGCCTGTACCAGCCGGTGGCGCAACAGGTTTTAGTGCTGCGATCAGTTCAGCTGTGGCTTCTTCATCCACTTCAAAGCCTTCAATTTGCTCACGCTCAAGACGAATCTTGTTCTTCTTCTCGATGATTTTGAAGTGGTGGTAATCTTCGTGATCGATCAAAGATAGCGCAAGACCAACCTCACCCGCACGACCACTTCGGCCGATACGATGCATGTAATCTGACGGGCTACGCGGTAAGTCAAAGTTGATAACAACTGGAAGTTTTTCAATATCCAGACCACGAGCCGCGATGTCTGTCGCAATCAGAACATCAATCTCGCCAGATTTGAAATCTTCAAGGATACGAGTACGTGAACCTTGCCCTTTATCGCCGTGGAATACTTCTGCGATGATGCCGCGTTTGTAAAGCTTATCTGCTAAGTGCTCACAGCTGTTCTTTGCGTTTACGAAGATCAGTGCTTGGCGCCATTCGTGTTGTTGAATCAGGTGCGCTAACAATGCAGTCTTACGGCCTTTTTCTACTTCGAATACACGTTGAACTAGAGTGCTCGCGTTGGCGCTTTGAAGTTGAACTTCAATTGGGTCAGTAAGTAGTTCGTGAGTAAGCGTTTGAACTTGCTCTGGGAACGTCGCAGAGAACAATAGAGTTTGCTTCTTGCTTGGCAGAAGCTTCAAGATAGCGTCTAGTTCTTCTGTGAAGCCAAGGCTCAACATACGGTCAGCTTCATCAAGCACTAACGTTTTAACTTTGTCTAGCTTGATTGCGTTGCTTGAAATAAGGTCAAGTAAACGACCTGGCGTTGCCACCAAGATATCAGTGCCGCCACGTAGTGCTTGCATCTGAGTGTTCACAGACACACCACCAAACACACAAACAGTCTTAATCGCACCGTTAAAATGCACTGCGTAAGATTTAACGCTATCAGCCACTTGCTTTGCCAGTTCGCGTGTAGGCACTAAAATAAGGCCAGAAACGAAGTTACCTTTGCCTGAACGACGGTCTAAAGGTGCATCTTCATGAATCTTTTGTAACAGTGGAAGTGCAAATGCTGCGGTTTTACCTGAACCAGTATTTGCGCCTGCAATTAAATCGCGTCCTGCTAACACACTTGGAATAACTTGCGCTTGGATAGGCGTTGGCTGTTGATATTCAAGCTCGGTAAGACGAGCCATCAAAGGAGAAATTAAGCCAAGATCAGAGAAGTTGGTTGGTGTAGTGGTGTTAGTCATTAATTGCAGGAACTCAAAGCTAAAATAATAGCGCGCTATATTAACGTATTTCAGCAGTATTACGTAACTAAATCGCCCTTTCGCTTCTATTTCGCCGATTAATAGCCTCCATAAACGAAGTTATCGATGTGAGAACGTTGATACTCGCCGTACCTACTTAGTCTAAATGTATTCTAGTTATATGATTGTCGTGGTTGAAACATTGCCGTGGTTTGTACTTAGTTCAGCCACCCTGCTACCGTTTGTTCAGGTGCATACGAGTTGGGTGCGGTTAACCATACAGCTAAAGCATCTGGCGAGGCGACTAGCGGGTCAAAGTCCACATTGAATTGCCATTCAGATTCACCACGTTGGTAACCGTCGTAAACCACGACAAAATCATGTTCGAGTTTCTTACCTCTGTTTTCTCCCGCTTTGACGCTAGTGACTTCGTTCATAGCTAATAAGGCAATATGAGCTACATAATCACCTTTACCTTCGTAACTCACACTGAACGTGTCGCCTTTATGATTGACTGTCAGCTTGGGGTTATTTTGTTGTGGGAGCGAAGGTAACGTTCTGTCGAGCCAATTGAAATAACCACGCCACTCTTTTCCGTCAACGATAAACCCCGGAGTATAAACCCCGCTTGTCACTCCATAAGCTTTATACAAACGTTGCTTCTGACTGAAGGCTTTGCTCGCGAACTTATCCCCCCAACCGAGATAATCCCAGTAATCGACGTGATACGCGAGTGGGATGACTTGTGTCCAGATCCCTGGGTCATCTTCAAAAGTACTGAGGTAGGCATCAGCAGGCGGACAACTCGAACAACCTTCAGAGGTGAACAGTTCGATAACCTGTGCAGGTTGCCCTTCGTTACTCCATGTTTGTGCATTCGACACTGAAGAATAGAAGCCGATCGGTAAGGTAAATAAGCAAAGTTTAATCAATGATGAATTGCGTTTGGCGTGTGACATACCGAGATCCTTGTACAAAGCGAATTGATTGGCGCTCAAATACAGACCGTTATGCCTAGGTTTTTCTTTCAGGTGCTTAGTTTGCGAAGAGATAGAGTTTATTTCAGATACAAAAACGCCAGCTAAGAAGCTGGCGTTTTTAAAATTCTGTCTTTCTTTTATTCTATGCGTTTACGCTGAGATTAACGGTTGATACCGATATCGCGTTGCATGTGACCTGATAGGTCGCTTGCGTAGTAACTACGTGGAGAGTTGTCTACGAAAAGAATATCGAAAATGTGTGCAATCAATCCTTTGAAGTTAACCGAGTAGGTCTTCTTATCCATAGAGTTAGGAACAGCGATAGTATTCATTTGTACTGCTTGAGCCATGATTGCCTCTCTATAAATTTATTAATGTGTTTCGTTCTGATGACAAGAATAATAAGTGATCTTTTGCAGGTTAAAAAATGACTAAAATTAGATTTTGGAATTAGTTTTTCTAATAAAACAAACCATTAACAACACCACAAAATAGATATGCATACTATATGAGTATAAATTCAATATAGTGTTTAAATCATGCATTTAGTACAAATACCCCGCAAAAAAAAGTGGCCAATGTCACAGAAAATTTACATAAATAAATTTTCCACTTCATCAGCCACGTGTTCATTATCAACTTTTCGATAAGTTATATTTGTTTTTAATTTACTTGTTCAATGCCTGGCTTCTTCGCATAAACCGACGCTATAACCGCAATCGTCATAGTAGAAATCAGCACAGCGAGCGACCAATACGTTGGGATAGCCCACTCACTGTCAACCAATAGCATTTTCACACCGATGAACACCATGATGAATGCCAGTGCCGGTTTCAAGTAGATGAACTTGTCCATCATACCTTGCAGTACAAAATACAACGAACGAAGGCCAAGTAACGCAAATACGTTTGCCGCTAATACCAAGAACGGTTCTTGTGTTACCGCAAAGATCGCAGGGATAGAGTCCAATGCAAACATCACGTCCATGACTGCAATCGCACCGATTACCAACATCATTGGAGTGAATGCCCATTTAGCACCCTGTTTAACCATTAATGCAGGGCCATGGAAATCCTCTGTTACCGGCATCACTTTACGAAGTAGCTTTTCAGGCAGTGTATTCACACTCTCCTCTTCGCCCTTGTCTAAAGCCAGCTTAATACCTGTACCAATCAAGAACGCAGCGAACACGTAAAGTACCCAGTGGTATTCAGCCAATAGTTGTGCGCCTAGTGCGATCATAATTGCACGAAGCACCAATGCACCAATTACACCCCAAAGAAGCGCACGAGGTCTTAAATGCTCAGGAACTTGGTATTGAGCAAAGATCATCGCAAAAACAAACAAGTTGTCTACGCTAAGGGATTTTTCTAACAAGTAACCCGTAATGAATGACACTGTTGCTTTTTGCGCTGTGTAGTCACTATTCGGCGCATAAATGTCCCAAAACAGATAAATAGAGCCAGCAAACAAAAACGCGAGTACAAACCAGAAAACACTCCAGATTGCCGCTTTCTTAATAGTAACGTTGCCGCCACGAGTCTGATAGATATCAATAGAGACGAGAATAACCGTCAGCAGGAAAAAGCCCGCATAAGTCGTCATGATTGGCGATGAAAAAAAGGATTCACTATTTGTAGATAATAGAGATTGAGTTGAGTTCATTATTCCTCCGGGCGGAAGAACTGTATAAGACCTTCCGCAAACAAAGCATATCAAGCTCCATTACGGATCTTGACTGTGATTGCGTTGGTCTCGTTGAAGTGAAATATGGGATTTCACCTTTACATACCGGATAGACTCTTGGCCTAACGAGATGACGATATGTAAACTTGCGCTAACTACTCCCCAAACGCGTGGATAATAATCCTCTGATTGTGTTTCGTCTATATAAATTTGCACGGAAAAAGCAAAAAAGGAGCAATCTGCTCCTTTTTTATTTCTTCCACTTTCGCTTGGTATAGCGTGTATTGATAATAGGAATACTGCGACTGTTCAAAAGCTAGTCTTATCCAGAATGCAACACCATTATAAACCTGTAGTCGGCACCAAATACACTAACGCTGACCAAACAGATACCCAACCTACAACAGCTACCGCATCTAACCAATCTTTCTTATCCATGCAAATCTCCACAAGAAGGGACCTGCAGAGATAAAGCATAAACGATGCCAATTTTATAAATAAGCTAAGGTAATGATGCTAAGTATCTGTATCACCTGTGGTTATCTGAAACAATCCATGCAATTCAACGGTTCATTGTGTTGAAGCGACTCTGGGTGGTCTTGTAAAAACGCAATGAAGCAGTCTGCCATGGAGTCAGTAGTTACCGTGCCATCGCCTATCATATCCAACACCGCGTTATAGCCCTCTTTCCCTTTCATGGTGTAGGCTGATGATGCTCCGCGATAAACACGTTCACGCGAAACAGATTGCCAACCGGCGTCTTCAGAGTGGATTTCAAGATTGTGAATTCTGTGCCCTAGAGGTGCTTCTTTGTGGTAACAGAACCTTAGGTTATGTGTGTAAGGGAAGCTACCCGACCCCGTACCTACCACACCGTTATCCAATGCGTTATTGATTGCGCCTTCCAGCATGCCAGCGATCGTTTCACCTCTGACTTCATACACACCAATAGGTACGGCAAACGGTAGTAGTTTTCCGGCAATATCGGCAACCGAAACATCGCCGCTATTCAGTGAGTTTCTCACTCCACCAGAGTTGTGGATGGCAAATTCTACCGCGTGTCCTTTCTTGTTCATCAGATAATGGAACGACTGGGCAACCAACGGCGCAAGTTGGCTTGGCCCTTGTTCATCTGGGATACGAACATGGCGAAGTTTACTGTCAGCATGAGCAATCACTTGCTGCTGAAGCTTACGAACTCGCGGCTGGTATTTATCCGTCAGAATGCTATGCAATTCAGGATCTTTCTTACATACAGCGATATTCGGGTGGTTGTTCAAAAACTCACACGCCATATCATGTGCGTCGTCTTGCCCTACTTCACTCAGTTTCGCGTCTATAAAGAGTCGACGACCTAATAACAGTTCGTTCTTACCATTGAAGTGCGTCACTTTACCTTGAGAATCGAACTCAATTTCGCAGTGTCCTAGGCTCATGGCGTGGAAACCCGCTTGCACAACATAGGTATCGCCAATTTTCACACCGTATTCATCATCTTTAACTAAGCCGATATCAGAGAAATCACCTTGTAAGCGATGACTATGACCACCAACGATGACGCCAATACCTGTTACGTTAGCTGCTAACTCTAAATCAGCTTCGTAACCAAGATGGCTAAGTAACACAATCTTGTTGATGCCTGCTTGATGAATTTGCTCAATGGTCGCTTTTGCCGTTTCCAAAGCATTTTCAAACGGTGTATCGGTATCTGGGTTAGCGATGCCTGCCATCTTGTCGATGCTTAAGCCGAATATTGCGACCTTCTCGCCGTCAAATTCTTTCGTTATAAAAGAAGCACTTCGTGTTTCAGGCAGATAAGGCTTAACAATGTCGTTGTCCGCTAGCGTATGAGTTTTATTGATATCCTCATTCGATAGATTCCAGTTACCGGCCAACAGTGGGAATTTGATTCTTTTCGCGAAAATCGCAACGGGCTCATTACCCATGTCTAACTCGTGATTACCGAGCGTCATGGCATCTATATTGAGGGCATTCAACAAATCGGCGTTGGCTTTTCCTTTGAATAAAGAAAAGTACAAAGTGCCCTGGAAGCAGTCGCCAGCGTGTAGGAACAAAGTTCCAACCTTCTGGCGCTGGGCATCTTGTTCTATTTGTTTAAAGCGTGTTGAAATTCGAGCAAAGCCACCAGCACTGACATAAGGTTCAATGATGTGGTTGTTCATTTTAAGTGATAGCTGTAACGAGGTTGGTTCAAAGTATGAGTGGGTGTCGTTGATGTGTGCCAACACTATTTTTGTCGGCTTATTCTTTTTAGTCATATTTTCTTCTCTCTTAGTCCCTTCATACTAGGTCGAGAATCATGACAGAATCGTGAATTTTATGAAACTGCACTGCAAAAAAATACTCGAGATAGATCAAAAATCTCATTTTGCACCGTATTAATAAACAACGGGTTTTGTGACAGGTGAGCATACCGGATTTGGTTTTTTCGATTATGATTAAAGATATCTGTTAGCTTTCAAATAATTAGCAGAGCCTTTCGTTAGGAGTAAGCCTATGCAACTAGAAAGAATCGAGATTTCTGGCTTTCGAGGTATCAAGCGCATGTCACTCGCGTTTGACGAGCTAACCACGCTTATTGGCGAAAATACTTGGGGTAAGTCTTCATTATTGGATGCCCTTTCCGTTGTTCTGCCCTCAGACGGTGTGCCATATCACTTTGAAATGACCGATTTTCATGTCGATTACTCTGTTTCACATCCACAGTCTCAACATCTTCAAATTGTTCTCGCCTTAAAAGCTAACGATAAGAGCGAACTTAACGCAGGTCGTTATCGCAAACTCAAACCTATTTGGGTTCAGGATGAGTTTGGCGTATTTCGCATCTATTACCGAATCAGCGCGACGTTAGAACAGTATGAGACAACCACACACTATGCATTTCTTGGTTTGGACGGTAATCCGCTCAAGCTTCATCATTCAGAAAAGCTCGCTCAAGAATTAATGACCTTACATCCCGTCATCCGTTTGCGTGATGCAAGGCACTTTGATCGTCCCTTCAACGGCAAGTCTCTTAACCACAATGCCCACCTTCCTAGCAATGGTCACGCGAATAATGCCAATTCAAACGGGAACGGGAATCATCAAGCGAGCAATGGCAATAGCACAAATGGAAACGGCGCTAATAATGGCAATGGACGTCAGGCAAGAATAGAAAAGCGAATCGACAACACCTGCCGTCGTCTAATGGCGATACCCGGTCATGTTAATAAAGGTGAAATGCGCAGTAGCCTAGAGTCGATGCAAAGTTTGATTGAACACTATTTTTCTTTTAAAAGTACTTCTCGTCGTAACCCTAGAAAACAGCGAGACGGATTGCTTTATTCGGCGGGTGCCAATGATCAGAGTATTCATCAACTTGTTGAAGAAACCAAAAACAAACAGACTCGTTTATTATTCATGGGGTTACTCAACGCTTATCTACAAGCTAAAGGGCCAAACGACTTAAGACGATGTGCTCGCCCACTTTTGATCCTTGAAGATCCAGAAGGTCGATTGCACCCAACGCACTTGGCAAGGGCTTGGAGTTTAATGCAGAAGTTGCCCATGCAGAAAATACTCACTACCAACAGTGGCGATCTACTTGCTGCTGTCCCACTTCAATCAATTCGTCGCTTAGTTCGTCAGTCCGACAAAACCCTCGCCAACCAACTCAACATGAATCACTTCAGTAAGGATGAACTTCGTCGAATTGGTTTTCATATCCGTTTCCACCGCTCAGGGGCTCTGTTTGCTCGCTGTTGGCTATTAGTAGAAGGTGAAACCGAGGTTTGGTTGTTCAATGAACTGGCCAACCAATGTGGCTATAACCTAGCCGCGGAAGGGGTGCAGATAATTGAGTTCGCTCAATCGGGACTTAAGGCGCTGATTAAGGTTGCACAAGAGTTTGGCATTGATTGGCATGTTGTGACTGACGGCGATGCCGCTGGTAAAAAGTATGCCGCGACAGTGCTATCGAAACTCGGTAATGATCAGGAAAGACATCGACTCACCGAACTGCCTGATAAGGATATCGAGCATTACTTATATATGAACGGGTTTGAGAGCTTTTTCCGTGACATGGTTAAGATTCCATACGATCACCCTATCCCTCCGAAGAAAGTGGTCGCCAAAGTATTGAAGAAACACGCAAAGCCTGACCTTGCACTCGCCATTGTTTCTCATTGCGAGAATCAAGGACAAGAATGCATTCCGCTTTTATTAAGGTGGACATTAAAACGCGTGATCACCATGGCGAACGGAAATACCTAAGCATAATTTTTTATAGATGCTATCAGTTGCTCTACTGATGAAATCTTTAGTTTATTATCTTAACCAAAACCAAAACCAAAACCAAAAAAGGCACACCAGATGGTGTGCCTGTATAAATTGATATACAAATTAATTGGGGGTTATCTTGCAAGAGTTCACAGTAACTAGAGCATCATTGCTTAACGTATTCGTTACGCCTTTGCTTGCTTAGCGTGTTGTTCAACAACTTCCGAAGATTGAGTCGATTTCTCGTGAAGCCATAGCCCCGTTGCTTTCATCAAGTATCCAAATACACCACCAAGCAGTAAAGATGGTACTACAAGTTGCCAATCGCCACCTGCAGCAAACGTCGCACAGCAACCAATAAAGGTTCCGGGGATATAACCGAGCCACGCTTGTTTTGCTTGAATACACATAAAGAAAGCCACAATAGCAGTAATCATGTAGCCTAAAATCTCTAACCCTGCGAAGGTTGAGCTTTCGATAATCACCATTGCCCAGAATACGCCTGTCATGTTGGTCAATAAGCTACCTGCTAATCCTTTTACGCCGCCTGTTGGCGAAGCAAAGTAACTTGTGCAACCTAAGAAACCTGCCCATGACAATAAGCCGAAAGAGATAGCTATCCATCCCCAAAGACCTGACAAAATACCTGTTGTTAATGAAATCGCGACTAATGTACTCATACTATTTCTAAAGCCTAATTACGTCATTGAACGCAACCGGATTTAGCCTCACTTAAAATCAAGTAAGCATACTATGGTAAGAACGCCTTCATTTAGACGATCGTGATCACATTAATAATGTACGCGAATGTGCATTTATCACCAGATAGAGACCGAAATCGCTTATTCAACACAATCAGTTATCAGCACTCTATCAATTTATCGTTACAGAACTGAACGTTTGCCTTTCATCATGCGCTTGCCTTCACGTTTGATACATTCAGCAAGTGGGTTTTCTGCCATGTCGGCACGCCAAATGAATGAAAGCGTACGCTCCATTTCAAGCTCAGGAACATTCAACGTCACCAGTTGCCCTGATTCAACAAACTGCTCGACATCGAGATAAGGTAAACACGTTAAATATGGGCCGTTTGCTACCAAACTTCTTAAAACAGGAACGTGTTCATACTCTCGCCAAACATCGAGATCACCAATTAAATGGTGAATAGAGCTATCAAAAACCTTGCGAGTACCCGAGCCGTGTTCGCGTAATACCCACTTCGCTTGCTCTAACTGTGCCAAACTCACTCGTTCACGCTTCGCAAACGGGTGATGAGCCGAAGCAACCACCGTTAAATGGTCAGTACACCATACTTCTTGGTGAACTCGATTGTCATCACAACGACCTTCGATAACGCCCAGATCGTATTGATAATCCAATACACCATCAATGACAGCATCGGTACTTTGCACGCCGAGCGAGATTCGCATCTCAGGAAAGTCGTTATCAATAATACTGATGAGATCCGGAACTAGGTGTTCCGCTGGAGTTTGGCTAGCACCTAATTTGAGTTCGCCACTCAACAAATGCTGCTCATAGAAACCCATCTCAATTTGCTGTGCGTCTTGCAGTAAACGCTTCGCTTTTGGTCTTAACCACATGCCCCAATGAGTCAGGGCCATTTGCTTTCCCTGCCTTTCAAACAAAGGTCTGCCGAGCATTTTTTCCAACTGTGCAAGAGACATACTTGTCGCCGACTGAGTCAACGCCAATTTGTCTGCTGCCTGACTAACGCTCCCGGAGTCTGCTACTGCATCAAATACCGCGAGTTGCTTTAATGAATAACGCAAAATTCATCCTTAATGCTTTTAATTATTTGTGTCCTGATGCTCATTTTTTATTAAGCCGATGAGCAATCAATTTCATTCTACGCGTAACCAAATCTATATCAATAAATTTGATGTGGTTTCTAAAAATTATCAATTTTACCTCTACCCCTCAACGCCCTAATCTGGAATGGCAGGACACAAGAAGCCCTGCAAAACACAATTGATTAACCATTACGGATTAACCAAGTCATTAATACTAGGAATTACACATGACGGATTGTTCAAGGGGGGGATATGGCAACCAGCACTTCTGAAAATCATCAACTGTTCTCGCCAACAGAAATGATGGCGGAAGCAGAGAAGTTTGCATTAAGCAAAGCAAATAAAACCAGCAGCATGACATTGAGTTTAGCAATCATGGCTGGCGCATTCATCGGGCTTGCTTTTCTATTCTACATCACGGTAACCACGGGCAGCGCTGATGCTGGATGGGGATTGAGTCGCTTAGCCGGCGGTCTTGCATTCAGTATGGGTTTGATCTTGATTGTGATTTGTGGTGGAGAGCTGTTTACCAGCTCAGTGTTATCAAGCATCTCATGGGCTAACAAGCAGATCACCTTCACTAAGATGCTGTCTATCTGGGGCAAGGTGTATGTCGGTAACTTTATCGGTGCCATGTTCCTATTAGCTTTGGTAAGCGCAGCAGGTCTGTATCAACTGGATGGCGGGCAATGGGGCTTAAACGCTCTGAACATTGCTCAACACAAGCTACACCACAGCCCTGTTCAAGCATTTGCTTTAGGTGTGCTTTGTAACTTGTTGGTGTGTTTAGCGATTTGGTTAACGTTCAGCTCTGCTAATGCAATGACCAAGGCAATGATGACCGTACTACCCGTAGCAATGTTCGTAAGCTCAGGCTTTGAACACTGTGTGGCGAATATGTTCATGGTTCCACTAGGCATCACGATTCAAGCATTCGCACCAGAAAGTTTTTGGATGCAAATTGGCGCAACACCAGCCCAGTACGCAGACCTAAACATCATGCAATTTGTCACCGCGAACTTAATACCAGTGACAATCGGCAACATCGTAGGTGGTTCAGTATTGGTCGGCTTAGCCAATTGGAGCATTTACCGTCGCCCACAACTTAAAGCAGCAAAAATTACCGCTATTACACAAACAACAGAAATTACGTCAGTTAAGGAAATTACTATGAACACAGCAACGACTATCAAGCAAATCATGAACACTCAGCCTATGACACTAAGCGTAGAAATGCCTACATCAGTGGCAATTGATTCACTTTTAGACGCTCAACTTGTTAGCGCTCCTGTTTGCGATGTTGAAGGTCGTCTGGTTGGTATCTTCTCTGTTCATGACGTAATGGTGGATCTTTGGTGCCAAGATTACATCCCAACTAAAGGCCAGAAAGTCGTAGACTTAATGAGCCGTGACGTTGTGGCTATCGATGCAAACGACAAGCTAGTAGACGTTGCTGAGTTCTTATGCATCGACAAAGAGCAACTTTACCCGACAACAAGCATGGGCTTCGCGACTCGCCTGACTTCTCTTTCTCTAGAAGAGCGTGCAAAAGCGATGAAAGTGAGCCAACCACATATGCTTCCTGTGCTAGAAAATGGCGTAATGGTGGGTGTGTTGACTCGCATTGAAGTGATGCAAGCACTACGTCCAATTTACGGCGACCGCCTAAACGTGGTTCCACAAGCTGAACTAGAAACAGCTTAACTAATCTAAAGCTGAACTATTAGGGATTAGTAGTTCAGCTAGATAAATCAGTCATGGCAACGTTGACTGGCTAGAAGTAAATGGAGGCTTAAAACGCAACTCAAGGTTTGACACAAAACAGATCTAAACGCGTGGCCATTTACCTCAATAAAAAAGGCGCAAAGTCATTACTTTGCGCCTTTCTCTATTTCTAGCTACTTGTTCTTTTTCTAACTAACCTGCTAGTTGATATCGACCAAACTTTTGATGTTTCTAAAAATGTTGATACCAGTCAGCAACTATTGATAGCTAGATTACTTCTTTACACCTTCAACGTGTAGATCCATATCTACGTAGCTTGAAGCGCCCATTACTGGAATGTTGAAGTCAGCAAGCTCTAGACGAGTTGTACCAACGAAACCAGCACGCTCACCGCCCCATGGGTCTTGACCAGCACCGATGAATTCAGCTTCGATAACGATAGACTTAGTTACGCCGTGAAGTTTAAGGTCACCCATAACTTCAAGTTTGCCGTCACCTTTATCGACCACTTTTGTGCTGTTGAATGTTGCGTCTGAGAATTTACCAGCATCGATGAAATCGCCGCTACGGATATGCTTATCACGCTCTGCGTGGTTTGAATCAAGGCTTGTAGTGTCAACCGTTACGTTTACTGTAGACGCTTCAACGTTGCTTTCATCAAATGAGAAGTCACCTGAGAATGTGTTAAAACGACCTTGGATAAAGCTGTAACCTAGGTGGCTAACTTTAAAGTTAACTGAAGCATGCGCACCTTTTGTATCAATCACGTAATCAGCGGCGTTCGCAGCGAAAGGCATTGCCATTGCAAATGCTAATCCTGTAGCGATAATTGACTGTTTCATTTTGAAGCTCCTATCATTTTTCGTAGCGTATCGTCTTTGTCGATAATGTGGTGTTTTATCGCCGCTAAGGCGTGCACTGATGCCATAATGATCAGTACCCATGCAGCATAGTAGTGAATCGTTCCTGCGAGATCAGATTGGTTTGCAAACAGTTCACCCATACTTGGTACAGTGAACCAATTGAATACGTCGATCCCGCGGCCGTCTGATGTTGAAATCAAATAACCTGAAATAAATAAAACCGCTAAGTTAATGTACATAAAGCCGTGAGCGATCTTCGCTGCAGCAACTTCATAGCTTTTACCTTCCACCTTAGGTGACACGGTAACCAATTTCCAAACCAAGCGGATAACGGTAACTGCAGCCAAAAGAATGCCTACCGAGCGGTGATAGTCTGGTGCTGTTTTGTACCACTCGCTGTAATATGAAAGATCAACCATCCACAGGCCTACACCAAATAAGCCAAATATTGCGAGTGCTGAAATCCAATGCATCGCTCTTACTAAAGGGTTGTAATTTCTAACGTTGTTGTCCATGCATCTCTTCCGAATGTTAACGAGTGGTGAAGTTTTGCAAAGCGTACCCTACACCGAGTTTGTGTAACATAGTATTTACCAAGCTTTACATTGGTAACATCATTTCAAATTAAACGAGTTATTCAAATTATTTGAACAAGTTTGGGGTTAACATTAAATTTCAACGATTTGTTCAATCTCGTAAAGCTCATCAGAGATGTCTAACATCTTACGCTCCATCACCTTTTGAGCGTCTTCTATCCCCTTGTTGTAGTAGACCGCACCAAACTTTTTACTGATGAAGTCGACTAAGAATTCCGTGTCGAACTGACCGAGTTCTACATCAAGTTCATCTTGCATGTACTTTTGAAGGGCATGGGTAAGCTCAGACTTTTGCTTCGAATCTAATTGAATAGTCATGAATGTTTCCAAGTAAAGAGTAAGTAGATAAATCGTTATTAGCTAACTAGACTATAATCGTGGTAACTAACTAGAATTCCTCATAATTTAGAATACAGACCATTGAAGTGCCAGTGCTATCCATAAAATCACGTGGCAATGGCTAATTTTGATAGAGAGATCAAGAACTCACACTTTGACGATAGGTAACGGAGCCACAATTACCGTACTATTGCCCATCAATAAGATAGTAACCGTGTATAAGGGACTTCATTGTTATTAGATCTAGTGATTAAAAGCGTTAATCAATTTCAGGACGATTGCCTAAAGCTCTGTGAACGCCACTACCCGACAGTACACAATCAAGGGATCAGTGAGCACCATATAGGTAAGGCATTTGCCCGCCGGATGGAGCACACCTTCGTTAGTTTTAATCACGCAAGCAACATCAGCCCACTTGAAATGATCTCCTCTGGCGAAACGCCTCGACACTTCCGAATATCTTCTGAGATAGGTACGGTTTGGATGATCAGTCATCATATGGTGAGTGCAGGGAAAACCTGTCGCAGAAAATTGATGTTGGACATCCATAATTGGCAACAAGAGTATGGATTTTCTATTCAACCGAGTGACGTTTTGATCATTGTTTCCGACCATTGGATTAGCCGAAGTAAAAACAGTGGTGAGTTATTGCATTGGTGGATGGGTGAACTCCCAGACGAGATCACTGAATATAGCCAACAAGGCATCACGCTAAGAGAGAGTGATTCTCAATTCGCCACTGAATTAAATAGTAATTTTAAAATCAGCCCTTGCTTTATTAAATTCGGACATCCTCTCAAACGGTCAGGAAATCAACAATTAGTTCGTAAATACCTGCAACTTTATGCCGTACTTCAATGGCAGTAACAATATGGGTCAACTTTTTCACTCCATCTTTAAAGTAAATAGTTAGACCTTCATCCCAATACTTTATAAGACCCAATTCAAACCCTGCCCAATAATCAATCAAAGTTTATCTTCTTTAAAATAATAACTTACACGCTCATCGTTGATATTTTGAGAAGTAGATATCATTTATATGCAAACAGAGCTGTTTGTTAATATCGTAACTTTGACATTCCCCCATAACTTAAGGCTTTGCCCCTACTTTTACCTGGTGTATTAGCGCTGAAAACATATATTGATTGACGTTGATATGAGATAGATTACTCAGGGATTAAATTCACAATAATCATTATTAATGGTGAATGATAAGTAATTTTAATGACTAATATCAATTATCATGCTGTTTTTTCGTTAATTATATTTATTTAAATATTGACTCTACAAATGAGTTTTTATTAATTGACAATTTACTTACACCTGTCAATATTGTGACAGCCGCGACATTTACGTCCGCCATTGAATAAGCCCTCTTTACTAGCGACTATGATTTTATCAGACAGAAGTGAATTTATTAGCTGTATATCCGTAGATGCTGATATGCAGTTCATTGCGAAATACCAAGACCTGACGCTTAGAAGTGTCTATCAGCCTATATTCGATTCTTCTATGACTCAAATAGGCGTGGAAGCTTTGGTGCGCATTTCAAATAACAAAGGTGATACCGTTCGTCCCGATCACTTCTTCCATTCAGACGAAACCTCATGCACAGACAAAATTAATGTAGAGAGGTTGAGCCGAGCAATTCATATTCGCAACTTTGCGCAATCAAATGTTCGTCATTTAAACCTGTTTTTGAACGTTCTTCCAAACGTAGGTGAGCTGTTTGCTGCAGAGAAAGTAAGTGACAGCTTGCTAGCCAAACGCCTTCACGAGCTCAACCTTTCGTGCGAGCAAATTGTAATGGAATTGGTTGAACTCAATGTCGAAAGCGAAGAACGTTTAAAAGACGCAGCCCTCTCACTTGCAGATAATGGCTTTCAAATAGCAGTCGATGATTTCGGAACACAAGCATCAACCGAGCAGCGCGTTCGCCATATCAACCCTCATATAATCAAGATTGATCGCTCTGTTATGTTGGACTTTGAACAAGGTGAAACTCAAGAAATGACCTTGGTACTCGATCTTGCAACCCAAATTGGCGCAAAGACAGTGATTGAAGGAATAGAAACCCAACAACAACTCGAAGCGATGCAGAGCCTAGGCTTCGATATGTATCAAGGCTATCATTTGGCCATGCCAAAACCGATTGAGTTGGATATACGCCTCGCAATCTAGCACTGCCTCTATTCCCGACAAAGCCGCTTTACCATTGGTAAGCGGTTTTTTTAATGTTTATCTATTCGTACCCTTTGCCACTCTCACGTGTCGTCAAATCACACGTATAAAAAAGCCCAGTCAAAACTGACTGGGCTGGCTTAAAAGAATCTGTTTTATATCATTCCCTAATAACCCGCAGTGGACGGTTTGATTCTATATAGAATAGCGAACATCACTGGTACTACTATTAGCGTTAGTACTGTAGCAAAGCCTAAGCCTGCCATGATGGTAATCGCCATCGAGCCGAAAAATGCATCGAATACCAAGGGAATCATGCCCAAGATAGTCGTAAGTGCTGCCATAGATACCGGTCGTACACGACTGATCGCGCTGTCGACAACC
This sequence comes from Vibrio sp. ZF 223, assembly GCF_003050585.1. Classification (NCBI taxonomy): domain Bacteria; kingdom Pseudomonadati; phylum Pseudomonadota; class Gammaproteobacteria; order Vibrionales; family Vibrionaceae; genus Vibrio; species Vibrio sp. ZF 223. The sequence goes on along the minus strand of NZ_PIGB01000003.1, from coordinate 228,200 downwards.
GCTACATATGGGTCTTTACCTGTTTGTAGCTCACTGTTGATCTGGTCAAGCAGTACGATTCCGTTCTTCAAAATCATGCCGCTTAGACTCAATAAGCCTAGGAACGCCGTGAAGCTGAATGGCATATTGGTACCTAACAAACCAATTGAAACACCAATGATAGAGAGCGGGACCGTAAACCAAATCACAAGCGGCTTGCGAACCGAGTTAAACAGAAGCATCGTGATGATAAACATCAGCAAGTAACCCATTGGCAGTGAGCCAAACAGAGATTCCTGCGCATCTTTAGAGCTTTCGTACTCACCGCCCCAGCTAATGCTGTAGCCTTCTGGTAAATCTAATGCTTCTACCTTTGGTTTCACACGAGCAAACAGACTCGCTGGCGTTTCATCACCAAGAACATCGTGATCAGCCAATACCGTTAGCGTACGTTTTCTGTCACGACGCTGAATCAGTGGCTCAGACCATTGAAGCTCCACGCCATCAATCACTTGCTCAACTGGGATGTAAGTTTGTAGTGATGGGCTCCAAATCTTCACATTGTTCAGTGATTCAAAGTCAAAACGCTCTTCTTCAGGCAGGCGTGCCACGATAGGTAACATGTGCGTACCATCACGCAATAAGCCTATGTTGTAACCACCAAACGCCATCTGTAGTGTCTCAGACAGATCCGCCTTTGAAATGCCAAGGCGACGTGCCTTTGATTCGTTAAACAGTGGCACGAGCTCTTTGGTGCGTTCACGCCAGTCATTGCGCACATTTCGAGAGCCAGGATCGGCAAGTAAAATATCTTCGACTTCAACCGCAATATTACGCAGTACTTGTGGATCGGCGCCGATAATACGCGCTTCAATTTTTGAAGCTGGTGACGGGCCAAACTCAATCAACTTGAATTGGAACGTCGGTTTTTCAAATTCGTTTGCTAAGTCTTTGTCTAGCGCCGCTAGAGCCTTAAACATAGTGTCACGGTCAGTCGTTCTTACTTGCAACTGGGCGTAAGCTTCGTAGCTTTTCTCTGGTTGGTATGTCAGAGCGAAACGTTGCATGCCCTGCCCAACCGTTGTGGTTACAAACTCTACGTCGTCTTGTTGACGAATGTAGCTTTCAACCTTCTCAGTCTGCTTGATCGTTTCACGAACATCGGTACCTTCTGGCATCCACATGTCGACGTAGAACATCGGTGTGTTTGATGGCGGGAAGAACTGTTGCTTCACCATACCAAAACCAACAATTGATGCAGCTAGCAGAGCGATCATGCTCACTACCGTTAACCATCTGAAGCGCAATGCTAATTTCAGAGACGCGCCGAATACAACAAACAGGATACCTTTGTAAGGGTCTTCGTTTTCATCGACCTTGTCTTCTTCTTTTAGCAACATCTCAGCAAGGAATGGCGTTAGTGTTAGTGCCGTAACCCAACTTAAGAACAATGAGAAACACAATACCCAGAACAGTGAGCCCATGAACTCGCCTGTCGCGTCTTTCGATAAACCAATCGGCGCAAAGGCTGTGATAGCGATAATGGTCGCACCTAACAATGGCCATTGTGTTTGCTTCACGATGTCTTTCGCTGCTTGAAGCTTGGTTTTGCCTTTCTTCAAGCCAACCAAAATACCTTCAACGACAACAATCGCGTTATCCACCAGCATACCCAGTGCGATGATCAAAGCACCCAACGAGATACGGTGCAGTTCAACATCGTTGTAGTCCATCAAGATGAAGGTACCGAACACCGTCAGTAGCAGTACTAAACCGATGATCAAACCACTGCGTAAGCCCATTGCGAACAGAAGTACGATGATAACAATCGCTACCGCTTCAACGAGGCTGATTAAGAAGTCAGCGACTGATTTGTCTACTTCTTGCGCTTGGTTATAGAAGTAATTCAACTCAACACCGGCTGGCTTAATGCTTTCTAAGCGCTCAAGTTCCGCATCAAGCGCATTACCAATCTCAACCACGTTTATGCCTGAAGAGAAAGCAATACCTAAGTTGATCGCTGGTTTACCATTGTACGTTAATACATTGCCCGGCTTTTCTTGAATACCACGAGTCACTTCAGCGACATCTTTCAAACGAATGAGGTTACCCGTATCACGACCATGAATGATCAGGTTTTCTAGCTCTTCAACCGTGCTCAATGTGCCGTTTGGCTTGATCGCTAGGCTTTGACCATTTAGCATCACCTCGCCCGCTGATACCACACTGTTTTGTTGTGCGAGCAGTGATGTCACAGTCGACATATCTAAGTTCAATGCGGCTAAACGTTCTAGTGACATCTCAACGAACAGTTGCTCTTGTTGATCACCGGCAATACTTACCTTGCCGACCCCTTCAACCAGTTCAATTTCGCGAGTTAGATAATCTGCGTACTGTTTTAGCTCTACGTAATCATAGCCATCACCTGTCAACATGATCATCACGCCAAACACATCACCAAAATCATCGATGATCTGGACAGAGTTAACACCACTAGGCAGCGTTGGCTGTAGATCGTTGATCTTTCGACGCATTTCATCCCAGATTTGTGGTAGCTCATCCGGACCGTAATCCATCTTCATGCTAACCATAATTTGAGACATACCATTCGATGAGATCGATGTGATCTTATCGATGTAAGGGAGCTGTCTTATCTCTTTTTCAAGCGGGTAAGTCAGTTCTTCTTCAACTTCCATAGACGTAGCGCCAGGGTAAGTTGAAATAATCATTGCATCTTTAATGGTAAAAGCTGGGTCTTCTAAACGGGATAGATTACCAAAAGACGTCACACCGCCAATGGCCAAAATGACGAGAAACAGCCAGCTGATTACTTTGTTCTTTATTGAATATTCTGCGATGTTCATTCTGCTTTTCCTGACAATTGGATTCCGTCACGGAGTTTTCTTAGATTTGAATTTACGAGTACGTCACCTTGCTCAACGCCATGAGCGATTAATGCGCCTTGGCCACTGATCTTGTCGACTTCGACTTCGCTTTTGAATGCTTGGCCGTCTTCCATTTTCCACACATAGAACTGATTCGCTTCAGAGCCCGCTTCTAGCGTTGTCATTGGTAACTGGTAGCCTTGAACATCGCTCAGGCCCGCTTTCGCCATATCCACATTAACCGTGACGCTCGTGCCCGGCAGAATTTCACTTTCAGGTTGTTGCATCTGCATCCAAAACTCGTATGTACGTGATTGTGGGTGCAATTCACTGGTGTGCTCAAGATACGTCAGTGGGTATTGCCCGGTGTGGCCGCCAAAGGTTGCCTCTGGACGATAGCTATTTGAACGTATCTCTGGGCTAATTGATGCCAAGATAGAATCTGATATTTGAATTCTTACATACACCTTGTCGTTCTGGTATACGTTAAGTAGCGTCTCGCCGGGAGCCGTGTTTTCGAATCGCTGTTTATCAACCGTTGAAACTGTTCCTTGGAATGGCGCTAAAAGCTCCGTGTAACTTAGCTTGCGTTTTGCAGCCGCCAAATTCGCCGACGCCAGCTTGTAGTTAGCAGTCAGTTGATCGTGTTCTGATTGCGATAACATCTCACTGCCAAACATCTCCGTACCACGGGCCAACTGTTTGCTCGCCAGTTTAAATTGAGATTTAGCATCAGTAAGATCTTGGAGGTACGTTGCGTTATCTAAGGTTGCTAATAGTTGCCCTTTTTCGACGTTATCACCCGCTTCTACTAATACTTGTTGAATCTCACCTGATAGCTTAAATGCCAAAGGAGTCAATTCAGCTGGCATCACCTGTCCATTGAAACTTCTGAACTGATTAGTCAGCGGCGCGCCAACTTCAAAGGTAGACACCAACAAAGGCGGTTGTTCACGGTGTACAGCTTCATTGTTACAGGCTTGAAGTAACAGAGCCGACGCGACAACGACTGATAATTTTGAAAGGTTCATTAAATACCGCCCTCACGAAGCCAAGCTTTTACTTGTTGTCCGTCTGATAACACATCGACACCTGCTTCAACAATAAGGTCGCCAGACGACAATCCGTCGATAACCTTGCCTTGCTCATCAAGAAGGACTTGTACTTTAGAAATCAGTTGAGAGTCAGGGTTATAACGCCATAGTTCACCATGGCCTGCGTCTTTGTTTAACCAAGCTGAATCCACAATACCAATGCCATAGTCAGATTTACTTTTCTGAACTTCAACTTGCGCTGTCATGCCAGAAAGTAGATTGATGCCTTCTGGCTTTTCGATAGACACAACCGCTTGGTAGCTGTTGGTGTCTTCATCTGGTTGCGTTGAGATTTCTTTAAAGCGAGTCGGGATACGAATGCCGCGGTGGCTGTCCATCACAACCCACATGTTTGAGCTCGTTAGGTCTTGAATAGAACGGTCTTCAAGCTTTGATACTGGAATTGAAAACGTCACATCCATTTCACTGTGATTCAAGATATTCAGTACAGGCTGCTTTTCTGCAATCAATTGATATTGCTTTCCAAACACCATCGATACCACACCATCGAATGGAGCAACTAAGGTAGTGTAGCCAAGGTTTGTTTTTGCTTGATCCAACTCAACTTCAGCGGCAGTAAAGGTGTTCACGGCTTGGTCGTAGTAATCGGTACTGACCAGCTTTTTTGCATACAACTCAGAAGCTTGTTTGTATTGGCTGTTTGCAAGATCAAATTTAGCTTGGGCTGCGTCAACGGCAATACTGTAATCCGTCGCGTCTAATACGGCTAACACCTGACCTTTCTTCACTTCTTGTCCCATACGAATATCGAATGTTTCTATATCGCCACCCACTTGGAAAGAAAGTGCCGCACGGTCGGTTGCATCAACCTTTGCAATGAAGCTATCAAGATCAATATCAGTCTGTTGCGGGATTTCGAACAGCTTTACAGGCTTGATTACCTGCTCATTTTCCTCTGACTGAACTTTGTCACATCCAGTTAGAGAGCCTGCGAGCAATAGTGCTGCAATAACAGCTCCCATGCGCTTGCTCGATATGGCATTGATAGACAAATTGGACTGCATGATGTCTCTCCATTTAATTATTATGATTTATTACACAGATGGGCAGTATATTTAATATTAAAGAATTCTCAAGCTTTACTTTCCACTTGTGCAGTATTTTTTATTTCAGTAAAAACAGTGTAGAATGTGGTAATCAGGTAAATATGTGAAATGAAGATGACTGAAAAGAAACAAGGTAGAAGAAGCGCGAAAGATGCTGAAGAGACGAGATTTTTGATCATGGGTGTTGCCGCGGATATGTTCTGTGAGCATGGTTATGATAGCGTTTCGCTTCGTAACATTAGTGAGAAAGCAGGCGTATCGCATAGCCTTATTCGCCATCATTTTGGTAGCAAAGAAAAGATCTGGCATGCTATAAGCGATTGTTTACACGACTATTTTCAGTCTTATATTGCTAAGATAATGGAAGAGCTACCAAAAGGTATTGCGCCGAATATTTCGATTTATTTATTCGCTATGCGCTTGTTTACTAATATGATTCACTCACGCAGACCAATGCAACTTCTCTCAGATTCAGTGCGTCAAGAAGATAACTTGGTTGATTACTTTATCGATAACGTTGGTGATGTTGAGAAAGAAATTAATGGACTGGCGAAACAATATAACGACGCCAATCCAGATAATCTGATCAACATTTACGAAGTAAAATGGCAAATGATCATCTACGCGAACGCCGCGGTGTGCCTAACACCGTTCATGGAGAGTACGTGGAATGAAGGCGACATGGTCACCTCCCCCGAAGAGTCCTTAATCAAGCATTGGCAACTATTCAACTCACAAATGGTAAGTAAATTTAGAATCGAAGAGCAATGGGTGCTAAACCCAACTAGCTTAGAAGAACTGATTTACGAAGTGCCCTGTGTATGGAAGTGCAATCAAGAACATAATTAACCCAGTATTTTTATCTGCATTGGTCATAAATTGATTTACTTGAAACAAAAATGCGCCGTTACAGAGCCAACTGTAACGGCGCATTTTTATATGTATAGAATTTTAAACTGGAGCATGTTCCAGTTTGTTAACGACGTGCTTTACCGCGGTTTTGGTGAATCTTAAGCTTTGCTTTCATCTTACGTTTTTCTGATGAACGACTCTTACTGCGACCACCGCGCTCTGGTGCTAGATCTTTTTCTAGGCTAGGTTCAAAGCCTTCTAGCCACTCTTGAGGCAAGCGCGTATCAAGCAGTCGCTCAATGTCACCCAATAAGTAAGCTTCATCCTGACTCATCAACGAAATCGCTAAACCGCTGTTACCTGCGCGACCAGTACGTCCGATACGGTGAACGTAATCTTCAGCTTTGTATGGCATGTCATAGTTTACAACTTGTTCTAACTGCTGGATATCAATACCACGAGCTGCTACGTCGGTTGCGATCAACGCACGAACTTTGCCTGATTTGAAATCGTCTAATGCTTTTTCACGCGCACCCTGGCTCTTATCACCATTGATTGACGCCGCTTTAATACCGTCTAACTTAAGCTCTTTAACGAGAGCGTCGGTGCCCTGCTTAGTCTTTGTAAACACCAACACTTGTTGCCAGTTTTTTGAGCCAATCAAATACGCCAATAATTCACTTTTTCGCGACTTATCTACCGGATAAACCATCTGTGTTACGGTTTCAGCGGTGCTGTTTTTTGGCGTAACTTGAATTTCACTTGGCTTCTGCATCATACGATGCGCAATCGCTTTGATTTTGTTATCAAACGTTGCAGAGAAGAACAGCGTTTGACGCACTTCGTTCATGCGAGAAAGAATACGTTTGATGTCAGGAATGAAACCCATATCTAACATACGGTCAGCTTCGTCTAGCACCAGCACTTCCGTTTGGCTCAACATGATGTTCCTAGTAAACATATGGTCAATAAGACGACCAGGCGTCGCAACAAGAATATCAGCGCCTCCACGTAGGTTATCAGTTTGAACCTTCATGCTAACGCCGCCGTAAGCCACCACAACTTTGATGTCGGTGCCCTTTGCGTAGCTAGTTAAGTTATCAAACACCTGCTGTGCCAATTCACGAGTTGGTACTAATACAAGCGCACGAACGAGCTTCGGGTTTGGAATAACGTTGTCTTTCGTCTCGATTAACCTTTGAATAATCGGTAAACCAAACGCAGCCGTTTTACCCGTACCCGTTTGAGCACCCGCCAGTACATCTTTGCCTTCTAATACCAATGGAATCGCTTGTTCTTGAACACTGGATGGAGCCGTAAAGTTAAGCTCTGATAGCGTAGCAAGAAGGTGCTCAGACAATCCTAGTTGGTTAAAAGATTTAGTAGATTCAGACATAGTATGATGCTCAAAGATTAAATAGGCGCGGATTGTAGCAAACCTGCATTACGCTGTTTACCTTTCCTTTTGATTTTTCTTCATTTGAAGCGCATTAAACTGCTTCGCTTCTTCTAAAACATTGGGATAAAGCTCATAAAAGTGACACTGCAACGTATCATAGTGACGTTCGAGATCATCGTAACATGCCTCGAGCATACCGAGCTTTGGTCTTCTCAACGCCATTCGCTGCAATACCACCTCGATTGATGACATGTCTTGATAGCTCTCTAACCATCTATGCTCAGCCATTTTCTGATGAACCATAACGAAATTTTCTGGCCAGTGTGGCTCTTGATTTTCAAAGATCTGCTCATGGCTATCGAAACAAAAACGTTCTAATGTCTGCTGCGAGAACTGAGCCCAATGATTGGCTAAGCAGTGATCCCAAAATACATCGAGTGCGATAGGCGCAAAGCGTCGTGTTTGGTCTGAAAAGAGAGATTTTGCAGAGCGAGAAACATCATGACGATCAGTATAGCTATCAACAAATCGATGAAGCCTAATGCCGTCAGAGAGTGAATCCGAATAGTGTTTATTCGGGTCACCCTTAACGAAGTCACCTAACAGGTTACCGGCTAAGTTACTGTTGCAGTGTTGAGCGATGTGTAGGTGTGCGAGAAAGTTCATTGAACCTCATTAAAGTATCGAGAACTAAGTAACATGGTAAACGTACTCGTTTATCTTCGCGAACTTTAATGAGGATAGTTTTGATATGACGTGTGAGCGAATGAGATTTGCTCAGTTTAAGAATTGTCTAATTTGAGAACGTTGAACTACAAAAAACTTTTAGCTAAGGAAGCTTTCGTTTAAGTACTTTTGCTTAAAAAGCTCAAGTTAAAAATTTAAAAGCTTAGTTCGAAGACTTAAAAAGTTCTTCTGCTAATTGTTTAACTGTCTGTTCATAGTCAGACAAGTCAATGCCAATTTCCATAGCATCTAACAACTCAAGACTTTCGTCATTATAAGATTGGTCACTCATTGTGCCCCCTCTATTCCTTGGTGTGGACATGATGTCCTGTTAACTAGTGCACCATCTTGGACTTATATTATGTCACTTTGATGAACGCACTCTACTCTACCCATTCCATATTTATAGCTTGAAGCTACTCGCGATCATTAGCGCTTGTTTACGCTAAAGGGGTATACGCGAACGACATATTTACTGCCACCTTACACCAAGTACAACTGATTACTCTACAAATTTTGAAGCAGATCATGGTCAAACGTTTGCTTCTCCCTTTTCAACACCTAACCCTCAAATGTGTGTAAATTAATATTTACAGTGCATATTTTTAATTACATTAGATATTGCATTTGGAATTAAACTCAATCAGAATACTTCAAAATCGAGATATTCTTTGGGTTTATGCGCTTAAGCTAGAAGAATTACAATGAAAACACACCCTAACGTAAAGAATTATATACAATGAATAAATCAAAGGTTTTTGGTAGTACTTTGATCATTGCAGGCACAACGATTGGTGCTGGCATGCTTGCTCTTCCACTTGCTTCTGCAGGTATTGGCTTTTCAACTTCACTTTTCTTAATGCTGGGTTTGTGGGCTTTAATGGCATTCACTGCCTTATTAATGGTCGAGCTTCACCAATTCGCAGAATCTGATGCAACCCTACACACCTTAGCTCATACAATTTTAGGGACGAAAGGAAAGTGGATCGCGAGCTTCGCAGTGATGTTTCTGTTTTACGCTTTATGCGCTGCATACATCGCGGGCGGTGGCGCTCAGTTTAACCAACGTATTTCAGATATCGCGGGCCTTGAACTCAATGGCCAAGTCACGACTCTTCTGTTTACCTTGTTGGTTGCAGGCGTTGTAACGATTGGTACACACAGTGTCGATAAAGTTAACCGCGTTTTATTTGGCTTAAAGCTGGTTGCAATGGTTCTGGTACTGAGCTTCCTAGCACCTAACATCACTTCTCAATACTTGCTGAGCATGCCTTTACAACAAGGTCTGATTGTTGCAGCTATCCCGGTTGTGTTCACCTCTTTCGGTTTCCACGGCAGCATCCCATCGATCGTTCGTTACTTAGATGGAGACGTTCGCTCTCTACGCAAGGTAATGATTGTCGGTTCTGCGTTACCTTTGGTTATCTACGTATTCTGGCAGAGCGTCACTTTGGGCGTAGTAAGCCAAGAACAACTGTTGTCAGACACAAGCTTGGGTGCACTTTTAGTTTCGCTTTCGCAAACCGTTCATCAATCAAATCTAAGCGTGATCGTAGGCGTGTTCGCTGACCTTGCTCTTCTTACCTCATTTATTGGCGTGAGCTTAGGTCTATTCGAATTTATGGGTGACTCGCTAAGCAAAAAACTAGGCAGTGCAAAGCGCGTTAAAACCGCTGTTATCACCTTCTTACCGCCTTTAGGCTTCGCCCTGTTTTACCCACAAGGTTTTATCATGGCGTTGGGTTATGCTGCGATTGCACTTTCAGTGCTGGCGATTCTTCTACCTACCGTAATGGTATACAAAGTTCGCTACACAGATTTCTCGGTAAAATCTCATGGTACTGAAGCGACTTACCAGGTGTTGGGTGGAAGCAAAGCGTTATTTTTAGCGGGTAGCATTGGCGTATTTATCATTGCCATTCAAATCCTTATATCAGTAGGCCTAATACCGTCTTTGGGCTAATAAACCCATACAGGATATAAATACTTGATTGAGATCTCATAAATGACATGTTGCTATCATTAATTTTCACAATTAGTCGATTGATATCACATTTTTATTGAGGTCGGTTATTTAGAGTCCACGGTAAAGGATTTACCGTGGAGTTTTTATGAAAGAAGTACAATTTCGAACGATAGACAAACTGTTTATTAAAATGTCTATCAACGATAAGTTTTGGGTCATTTTCTTAATCTTTTTCGCCGCTGTGGCGAGCCTAGCTGGACTCAACTACGTCAATAAAATGGAACAAATTGACGCAAGTGCAAAACAGCAAGTTGAGTATCAACTCAAAGGTATTTTATCAGCGTCAGATTCTCCTGCCTCTGTTCGTACTGTTAGCCAACAAACTCGTCCTCAAGAGACCATCATTTCGAACAATGGCGCGGTTACCGCAACGGCTATTGGACAAGATGGTAATTATTACTCTCTTACCGTCTCAAACAACGATACACAAAACCAAAAGCAGCAAGCACTGTACACTTTATTACTCAGTCTTTTATGGTGTGTGCCTTTTGGTCTTTTCTGTTACTGGGTAGCGACCTTCTTAGGTGGCGCTCTTTGGGTACTTTATTCAACCACTCAAAAGATTGGTGATGGTGACTTAACTTCACGCCTTGGCTTCCATCCTGGCCGTGACGAATTCGGCACAATTGGTTGTGCTCTTGACCGTTCAATGGACACGCTCAGTGAGTTAGTTAACAACGTAAACCACAGTGCAGCAACCCTAAGTGAAACGTCGGCTTCTTTCGAAACAGAGATGAAGCGCAGCGAAACACAAATCATGAGCCAAAACGCATCTCTAGATTCGGTTGCTACTGCAATGGACCAGATGACCGCATCTGCCAATGAAGTGTCTAACATCTCTGCACGTTCAACAGAGCAAACAGAGCAAGACGCACAGCAGATCAACGACAGCCACGCGAAGGTTCAACAAGCAATCTCAGAAATCACCACCCTTTCTTCTTTGATTGAACAAACCTCATCTTCTGTGACCAGCTTGAATGTGAACACGAGCCAAATTAACGAAGTCATCACGACGATCAACGCAATTTCAGAACAAACCAACTTACTGGCTTTGAACGCTGCGATTGAAGCCGCTCGTGCGGGCGAACAAGGTCGTGGTTTCGCTGTTGTTGCTGATGAAGTAAGAACACTCGCAAGTCGCACTCAGTCAGCTACCGTTGAGATCCAAGCGATGATTGAGCGCTTACAACAAGAGAGTCAAAATATTGCAAAGATCACAGAGCAAACGGTCGATCAGGCGCAAACCAGTAGCCAGCTGATTTCTAACATTGGTCACGACGTAAACTCGATTGCAGATTCTGCACAAGCGCTGATGGACATGAGTATCCAGATTGCAACATCAGCCGATGAACAAAGCAACGTTGCCAATACGATTGCCGCAAAACTTAACGATATTCGCAGCCAATCCGATGTGATTAAAGACGTCGCTCAGAATTCGTCAAATGGTGTATCTAGACTAACGGAAGCGTCGGTTTCTCTGTCTCAGACGTTGGCGCGATACCGCACTTAAGGATCTGCAGGCTAGCTAGCGACGTGAATTGAAAATAACTAATGAGGACTCGTAATGGGTCCTTTTTTTTGACTTTTGTTTAATAACATTACAAGAATCATGGTCAATAACGATGACATTATCAATTACCATGAAGCAAGTCGCAAAGGAGAGATTAAGAAGTGTAAGAACTGTCTAATATTCGAGCTTAGGAGTAATCTAATTGAACGGGTCTTTTTTCGCTTACCCTCTTGCTGCAGGTGACACATAATGAATAAAACAGAAACACCAAACACCGACGACATTACATGCCCTTTATGCCAACACGACGAGTATCTGCTTTCAGAAAGTGGTGAGAAGTTTACTTGTGCATCTTGCGGTTTCCATACCAAACAATTTAGTAAGGTAGTCAGCCTTCAATTAAGCTCTACCCCACCAAAGCTGCAGAATTCGATATATCACCATTTGAGCAGTGCTTGCCATTAATCCAAACTGAAATTTCTTCTAAACTGTAGATATCCTGAGCCGCGAGTTCTGCTGAGTCGGCTTCGGGATCTACGATTGCTTCATCAATACTCGGGCGTAATCGAAACGATTGGATACCCGCACGAACACCAGCCTCAATCCCTTTTAACGTATCATCCACGTAGATGCACTCATTTGGTAGAAAGCCCATATTCATGGCCGTGTACATGATTAGATCAGGTTCTGGCTTCCAACTGTTAGCATCAAAAGCTGAGAACACTTTACCTTTAAAATCATCGAGCATGCCTGTCATCGCCAATGAAGATTCAACTCTAGATTTCGGTGCATTGGAAGCGATACAAAACTCAATGTCTTGTTGTTTGAGGAATTCAATAAGTTCGATAGCGCCGTCCATCGGCTTTAAATGACGCTGAAACAGTGCTTCTAATTCGATCCGGTATAACGGTTCTAGTGTGTCAATTGAGATAGATAAGCCTAAACGCGCTTGCGTATCCATTAAGATGTCGGCCAGCTTCCCACCTTGGAAGTGCGCATAACAGTCGTTGACGTTCAACTTCGCCCCAAAGCCAGTGAAAACGTTCACCAAAGCTTGGCAGCACAGCTTTTCACTGTCGATAAGTGTTCCATCACAATCGAAAATTACACATTTAGTCTGTTCTAACCGCATAGGTATCTCACTCAGATTGAATCCAAGTTTTATCCTATAGTGTTCTTTCAGTACGCGAGATGATTAAGGTAACAATTTACGGAAACAGGCTTATTTCTCTTCGCGAAATATGGAGTTGATCACTTTATCGCTCGGCATAAGCAACAGTTTTCATCAAATTAACCAAGATCCTACGAAATCAAATACTGCGAGGTTTACATAAGCGACTCAATTTCAGGGGAAAATATAAATCACCACTTCCTAGCCGGATCGTGGTGACTAGATAAAAAACCAAGATGTATAAACGATTAATATAGACTTAGCGAACAACCGGCTCTTCTAAAACCTTAGCTTCAAGCGAACGTGAAATCGCATATTCCACAGTTCCAGTATCGGGATAAGAATCTCGGATAGCGACAAACTCGGGTAAGTGTTTCAGTAGCAATGTCGTTAGCTGAGGATCAAACTGGTAGCCACACTCTCGCTCGAACAAATCGACGACCATATCTAACGGCCACGGTTCTTTATAGCAACGAGCACTAAGCAGCGCATCAAAGACGTCGGCTACGGCAGTGATGCGAGCAAACAGGTGAATTTCATCTCCCACTTTGCCATTCGGGTATCCTGTTCCATCCCAGCGCTCGTGATGTTCGTTAGCAATGATTGCCGCGAGGTTGGTAATATCACCCGCTCCGCTCTTCAGTAAGTTATAGCCAGCCGTAGTATGAAGCTTCATCACCTCCCACTCTTGGTCGGTTAATTTACCAGGTTTATCCAAGATCGATTCAGGGACAGAAATCTTACCCACATCGTGCATCGGGCTGATGATCTCAATCATCTCGACCTCGCGATGGCTCAAGCCACGATACTTAGCGAGCAATGAGGATAACTTGGCTACACGCTTAACGTGATTACCGGTTTCGCCAGAGCGGGTTTCAATCGCCTCGCCGAGAACATGAATCATATCCTTTTGGATATTCAAGGTCTGTTTCTGAAGCTTTAAGATTCGTTTGTTCTTATTGGCCAACTCTTTCTTTTGGCGCAGAGTGACAAATTGCATCAAGATGATCAGGCTCAAACCCGCAATCACCATCGACAGCCCCATTAACAACTGGAAGTTTTTGCGAATAAAGGAAGAAGGTTCGTTAATGAATACCGCTTCATCAGGTAATGCGTTGGCACTAATCCCGTATCGTTTCATTGCAGGGTAGTTGAATACAAAACGTTTGTTATCTCCGGGAGTTAACGGTTCTGCAAAACCGAGAGGAAGGTATTTGTCTAGCGCATCAACTGCCTCCTCACCCATGCTTTGTGAGTGATTCACATAACCACCGAGAACATCGCCCGAAATATAAAACTGCCACAACGCGAACACTGGTGCAGCACTCGCTTTTGACAAGGTATCCGCAATCTCTTGGTAAGTGTGGTAAACCCCTTGTTTCAACTCAGTGTTGTAATGACTGAGCAATACCGCATCGTCTGCAGAGATTCCTTCCAAAAACTGGCTTGTATGCTCCAGCGACAAATCGCGAATTTCTATGAGGTTGATATTTGGAAATTCAGCAATCATTTTGTTCATTTCTTTGTGAATTAACTCAGACGTGACACTGTAATCATTTACAAAATAGAGGTTCTTTAGATTAGGCCTTAATTTGGAGATCAGCTTAATATTAACGTCTATCTGATCGTTCTCGTAAAGCACAGTTGCTCTGTCAGATACTGCATACATATCGGTACTGGTGTCATTGATTCCCACCGCCACTACAGGAGTAGAACGGTCAATTAAAGCACCTAACGATTCAAGGAAATTTGCTGCGTTATCGTCCGTCGCAATTACGCCATCAAACTTGTAACCTGCATATTTCGCACGTAAGTAGTTCGCGAGAGAGTCATAGTACTCTGGGCTGTGGACACGCTTTGAATCCAAATACTCGATTGAGAGTTTAACTTCGGTTTGAGACTGGCTGAACGCACTGTCTATCCCTTTTTGGAAGTCAGCAGTCCATTGATAAGAAGGTTCGTATGAGTGTAAAACTAGGATGCGTTTAATATCCCAGTCGTTAGCAAAGCTGAGTGAAGAATAAGCGCTAACACACAATACAGCGATTGATATCAATAGCTTGTACATACAATACCCTTTAAATAAGACGGGGTATTGTACTTAGATTAACGCTTTGTCAAAGAATCTTCAGTTCTCGATCCACACTTTATCGCAAGAAGCATGATCTTGTGCCCAAAAATCGTGTAACTGCTTAGCAAAGTTGTTGATACTTTGACCATTTCCAGCAACGACATCCGAGATCAGTAGGGAATCTTCTAACTCTGTGATGATCGCACTCGCAACAACTTCGCCATTGTGAGTGCCGATGTATAAAACATGTTCATCAGACAGCATAATTTGGCTCAAGAACTCAAGCATGTGTGCCCTTTCGGCTTCATCTTGGTACACGCTTGCTTGGTTAAGTGAGAATAGTACGGTCAATTTATGGAAATCAACTTTATGCAGTTCATCAATTTGGGAAGGTGTTTGATCTGGAGCTAGGAGTTGGTATGTCTTGGATGGGAGTTTGCTTTGATAAAGTTCACGGCCTAGGAGGCTCTCTTTTGCGGGGTAAGCAATGTCGAGCTGACTAAAAAGCCATTGATTTTTCTTATGTACAATTTCAGGTATTTCGTTATTCATTCTTTTAGTACCTACGGTTAGTATCCCCAAATATCGCAGTTATTTGGAAGACATATGGTCGGCTGAGGTGCCGAGCTACAAGCAGAGAGCATACAGAGCATGACCAAGGCCAACAAGTACTTTAAATGCTTCATATTTTTCATTATCCAACAACATCCTTTAAGAACTTAACGAAAAGCTCTACACTCGTATTCAAGCTTTCAATATCCTTATAGTAAACAGAACTATATAAATAAAAAGGACTTCTTATGAAAAAAGCCTTAATAGCAGCAGGTATCGTCACAATGTTAGCTGGCTGTTCGGACAACGAGGTTGGCGACGTCTCACTGGGTTTCTTCACAATGAAGGATATCAAGATGTCTTCATTAGATGACGATAAGATCGCAGGTGTTACCTGTCATATCGCATCAATCGAAGCAAACCTTAGCCTTTCAGATCCAAGTGATAGCTCTATCTCTTGTCGTCAAACAGGTGAAATCACACCAGAAATGATTGCTCAAATAGACAAGAGTAAGTCTGGCGAAGTGGTATTCAAGCAATCGAAAAGTATCTTCTTTAAAACAATGAAGGTTCGTCGTATCTACGATGCAGAGAATCAGTCGCTGCTTTACTTGTCTTACACCACCAAAGAAACGGAAGGCAGTTTCAAGCATAGCCTTTCAACCGTTCCGCTTTGGGGTACAGAGGCTTACGTAGATCCAGCAACACTTGTTCCAGCTGAATAGCTTCAAGCCAAAGTAAGACGATTCACCTGTACAGACATTGTGCAGGTGATTCAAAATGTAATAAAAATGAAAGAAACAGAAACAAAATGTGATATCATGCGGCAAAATTTTTTCACTGTATTTTTCATATGAAGTTTCCTGGACAGCGTAAATCTAAGCATTACTTTCCAACTCACGCACGTGATCCGTTGGTCAACCAAATTCAACAAACACCTAAGCTTCACCGCGCAACGATTGTCGGTGTTGGCCAAACGATTGTTGATATCGAAGCCCGTGTTGACAACGAGTTCCTAGAAAAATACGAGCTGAGTAAAGGTCACTCACTAGTATTGGAAGAAAGTAAAGCAGATGCGCTGTATGAAGAGTTAGTTGAGCGCGGTTTGATCACGCATCAATACCCTGGCGATACTATCGGCAACACACTGCACAACTATTCCGTACTTGCAGACAGCAAATCTGTACTGCTTGGCGTTATGTCTAAGAAGATTGAAGTTGGCTCATTTGGTTATCGTTATCTTTGCCGCACTTCTTCTCGTATGAATCTAAATCACCTTCAAACTGTTGATGGTCCAATCGGTCGTTGCTACACACTTATTTCTGAAGATGGCGAACGTACGTTTGCAATCAATGAAGGTCACATGAACCAACTTCTTCCAGAGAGCATTCCTGAAAAAGTGTTCGAGAAAGCGTCTGCATTAGTTGTCTCGTCATACCTAATGCGTGGCAAACCTGAAGATCCGATGCCAAAAGCGGTACAAAAAGCGATTGAATACGCGAAAGCGCACAATGTGCCTGTTGTACTAACACTTGGTACTAAGTATGTGATCGAAGGTAACGCTGAATGGTGGCAAGAATACCTGAAAGAGAACGTAACCATCGTCGCGATGAACGAAGACGAAGGTGAAGCGCTCACAGGTGAAAAAGACCCTCTATTGGCGGCTAACAAAGCGCTTGAATGGGTCGACCTAGTTCTATGTACTGCTGGCCCTATTGGCCTATACATGGCAGGTTACACTGACGAACCAGCGAAACGCGAAACCACACTGCCATTGTTACCGGGTAACATCCCTGAGTTCAATAAATATGAATTCAGCCGCGCGATGCGTAAGCAAGACTGTAAAGACCCTGTAAAAGTGTACTCTCATATTGGCCCTTACCTAGGTGGCCCACTTGAGATTAAGAACACCAATGGTGCTGGTGATGGTGCACTTTCAGCACTACTTCACGACATGGCAGCAAACAGCTACCACCACGTGAATGTACCAAACTCAGAAAAACACGAGCATGCTTGTCTAACTTACTCTTCTCTTTCTCAAATTTGTAAGTACGCAAACCGTGTAAGCTACGAAGTGTTGACTCAGCACTCTCCTCGTCTTTCTCGTGCGCTACCTGAACGCGAAGATAGCTTAGAAGAAACATACTGGGATCGTTAATCGACCATATTAGGGGTTAACTGATTGAGGTTAACGCCAAGTCAGATTACCTATTCGTTGAAGGGCTGCTATATGCAGCCCTTTTTGTATTCAACACCAATATAACTGCAACTGTAGGTAATCAGATCGAATATTTTGCTCGTTTAAGATTTGATCTCGCGCAATGACTCTTTAGATCTGTTATCTTCCAGCACATAATTCGTGTGGTTTGCCTTTACTTGGCAGATTTATACAGTACCATCGCCACGCAAACGTTTACGTACCACCTTTCGGTTCTGATATAAGGATCAAATATGCTGTCTGATATTGATATTTGTCGCTCTACTCCCCTTAAAAACATCAGTGAGGTTGCCAAGCAAGCTGGCCTACAACACAACGAACATCAGCCATTAGGGCAATACAAATCTAAAGTGTCTCTCACATCACTTGAACGCCTCTCCAACCAACAAGATGGTAAATTGGTCGTAGTCACGGCGATTACACCCACGCCACTCGGCGAAGGCAAAACGGTGACCACCATCGGGCTAGCACAAGGTCTTGCCAAAATTAACCAATCAGCGATGGCGTGTATTCGTCAGCCTTCAATGGGCCCTGTATTTGGTGTTAAAGGTGGCGCAGCTGGCGGTGGCTACTCTCAAGTCGCTCCTATGGAACAGTTGAACCTACATCTAACTGGTGACATTCATGCTGTTACGGCCGCTCACAACCTTGCCTCTGCAGCAATCGATGCACGTTTGTATCATGAACAGCGTGAAGGCTTAGAAGCCTTTGAAGCGCGCTCAGGCTTAAAAGCACTGGATATCGACCCCACTAGAATCGTATGGCGACGTGTACTCGACCATAATGATCGCGCGTTACGCATGATCACGGTAGGCAAGAACGAAGCAAGCAAAACAATTAACGGCTTTGAGCGCGAAGATGGATTTGATATCTCAGCCGCTTCAGAGCTGATGGCTATCCTTGCTCTAGCAGATGACCTTCAAGATTTAAGAAAGCGCATTGGACGAGTGGTACTTGCTTACAACAAACAAGGCTTGCCGTTAACCGCAGATGACTTCAATGTTGCAGGCGCAATGACCGTAACAATGAAGGATTCTATTGAACCAACATTGATGCAAACCCTTGAAGGCGTTCCTACCCTAATTCACGCCGGGCCTTTCGCAAACATCGCACATGGTAACTCTTCAATTATTGCCGATAAGATTGCTCTTAAACTGAGTGACTTTGTGGTAACTGAAGGCGGTTTCGGCTCAGACATGGGTTTCGAGAAAGCATGTAACATCAAGGTTAAGGCATCCAACAAGAAGCCTGACTGTGCCGTTGTTGTTGCGACACTACGCGGATTAAAAGCGAACTCAGGTTTGTACGATTTAAGACCGGGCACCCCACTACCAGATTCAATCTTTAATGATGACCAAAACGCGCTTGTTGCAGGGTTTGAGAACCTAAAATGGCACATAACCAACGTTAAGCAATACCAAGTGCCAACAGTTGTTGCGATTAACCAATTCCCACAAGACTCAGCTCAAGAGCTCGATGCTTTGAAACAGATGATCACCGACTTCGACCCAAGCGTTAGCGTTGAAGTGAGCGAAGCATTTGGTCAAGGCGGCGAAGGGACGACTCAACTGGCTCGCGCCGTGGTAAAAGCTTGCAAAAAGGAGTCTGAATTTGAGCCTTTGTACCACTCTGAGCAAACCCTAGAAGAAAAGCTAATGGCTGTCGCTGAAGTCGGTTATGGCGCGGCAAGTATTTCACTATCTCCACTGGCTAAAAAACAACTAGCTGAATTCAAACTGCATGGCTATAGCAACCTATCAGTTTGTTTGGCAAAAACACCACTATCGGTCTCGACAGAAGCACACATAAAAGGTGCTCCCACTCAATTTGACGTACCCGTTAGAGAGCTAAAATTGTGTGCTGGTGCTGGCTTTATTTACGCGTTGTGTGGCAATGTGATGACCATGCCAGGCTTACCTGACAAACCAGCGTTCATGTCGTTAGATATTGACAGTAATGGAAATATCGTCGGCCTAAGCTAAATACCCTTAGTTAGATAAACGACAAATAATCGCGATTAATTTGGCTCAATTTTCAGACCGGTGTTCTATATTGAGCAATCATTTCCTAACGAAGTAATTGCTCAACAATCAAGCTTAAGTGCAAGAAGTTGCAATAAAAACGTAGTTATATGCGCATATTGTCTTAAGTTCTGGGGCAAGATCACATTAAAAACCTTATAAAATATATAGTATTGCGCTGATTCTTTGAGGACAGTGATGAATACAAGTATAAAAAAACTAGTCGGGCAATTTCTATGCACCATATTTGCCCTAGGATTAGTCCCTGCCCTCTATATTAACTCTGAATTTGACAGGGTCGACGCTCAGCATACGCTAAATATCAAACAATCCAGCCAGAACCAAATCGAATACAGTTTTCACGAACTCGCCGTTATTGTTGAGCAAATATCTAACTCTGTTCCTTCTATTGCAGACTCTCAAACGTTACTTCGTGCCGTTCAAGAACCTTCACTCATCCACAAAGAAACGCTACAAGATCTTTGGGTAATGTTAGCTCGTGGCCAAAAATACTATTCTCAGCTTCGTTATCTCGATCTAGCTGGCAACGAAGTGTTCCGCGTTAACTACAAAGACGGTCAAGCAATCGTGGTCCCAGATAACGAACTGCAGAACAAGTCTTCACGTGATTACTATGAGGAACTGCAACGATTAAAGATTGGTGAAGTTAGTTCTCGCGGCATTGACCTAGAAGTTGAAAACGGAGAGATCGTTCGTCCTTTAATACCAGCGCTTCGCATTATGACGCCAGTCGCTGAAAACAATCGCATCATTGGTTACTTCATCGCAAACCTAAACATGCTCGAGATCTATAAGCGCCTTCACTATCAGATTGGTGCATCGTCTGCTGTTCCGATTATTCTCAACAAAACCGGACACATCATTATGGGGCCAGACCCAAAGGAATCTTTCGGACATGTGATTGAGTCACGTTCAGAGCGAACTTACGCAAAGTTATACCCGGAGCTTTGGACTGCGATTCAAGACAAGAAATCTTCTAGCTATTTTGATGGTAAGAACTGGTATTTCCACTCTGATATCAGCCCCAACATAAAACAGTTCGAAGGCCCAATCTACATGGTTCTTCATATTGAAAATCAGCAGTTCAGCAGTCAATACCGACAAGAAAAACAAGCGATTGTCGTTCAGATCATCACTTTATCTTTCTTGATTTCAATGATCTCTGCCGGCTTCGTATTGTGGAACAGCAATCACAAGAAGAACAGTATCGAGAGCCAACTGGCTAAAGCAGCAATGAATGGCATGTCTGCCTTGGTGATTACCGACAGAAACAACCGCATCATCAAAGTAAACCAAGAGTTCACCCGCGTGAGTGGCTACGAGTTAGAAGACGTAAAAGGTCGTCAACCATCGATGTTTGCCTCTGGCCGCTACAATGAAGAGTTCTACATCAAGATGTGGAGTATCATCAAAGAGAAAGGCATGTGGGAAGGCGAAGTCGTTAACCGACGTAAAGACGGGTCTTTAATCACGGAAATACTGCGAATCCAAACCATCAAAGATTCGAAAGACGTGATTCAGTTTTATGTCGCTTCATTTGTGGATATCAGTAAACACAAAGAGCTAGAAAACAAACTGAGAAACCTGAGCGAAAAAGATGCCTTAGCTGGGTGCTGGAACCGCCGTAAGTTCGATCTTGAGCTGCGAGATGAGTGTTCTCGTGTGAATCGTTATCCTACTCGTGAACAGTCTTGCTTAGCGATCTTAGATATAGACCACTTCAAACGCATCAACGACAGATTTGGTCACGATTATGGTGATCGCGTCATTCAAACGGTTGCTCAAGTACTCCAGCGAGAATGCCGTGAAACAGATTTTGTCGCTCGTATTGGTGGTGAAGAATTTGGCGTTATTCTGCCTCACACTACAACAGAAGAAGCTGAATACGTTCTTAATAGGCTCAGAATCGCTGTCAGTATCGAACTCGACAACGTAGTCACCGTGAGCGGTGGGATTACTAACGTAACAAATGATCCAGCACTTAATTACAAGTGCGCCGATTTAGCCCTATACGAAGCTAAAGCAGCAGGGAGAAACAATGTGTGCTTATTCCTAGATAAAGAGATGAGCGAAATAGCCTAGCAAATGACAATTGCATTCACTTGCCCGGCAAACGATCAGCTTGGAGCCGGATAAAATTCTAACTTGCTCCCCTCAACGACAAGAATACAATCCATGTTCGCAGCATGAGCAGCCTGCTTACCTAGGTTCGTATCTTCAAAAACAACACACTGCTTTGGCTGCAAACCCATACCAAAACACGCATCTAAGAAGGTATCCGGATTGGGCTTGTGATTCTTAACGTCTGTTGCTGTCACTAGGATATCGAGCTTACTCAAGATGTCTGTCTTATCCAGTAACTGTTCGGCACTTTTACGTTGACTGCCCGTTCCTACTGCAATCTTCTTATTACCCAGATGCTCTAACAGCAGAGAGTGAGTACAAGGGATAACGTCTCCTTTGTCTTCAATAGCCGCAAACGATGCCATTTTAAACGTGGACACAGCTTGTGGGTCGAGAGACAAACCGTATTTACTGTTCACCTCACCGGCTATTTTGTAGCTCGGCATGCCACCTAAGCTATGCAGCCAAGACGCTTCAAAATGAAAGCCGAACTCTTCAGCCGTTTGCTGCCACGCCTTTACATGTGCAGGCATTGTATCGATCAACGTACCGTCCATATCAAAGATCAATCCTTCATACGCCGTTAAATCTATTTTCATCACTACTACCACTCTTTAAGAAAGTTACTGATACCATAACCAATATTCAGTATCATGACCCCATATTACCGTTCAAAATGGATGTTTATGTTACAAATATCTAACTCTGTTTCGATTCAAGACTGGGAACTCCAGTTAACAGCGATCAGAGCCCAAGGAGCCGGCGGTCAGAACGTCAATAAAGTATCGAGCGCGATACATTTACGTTTTGATATCACACACTCCACCCTGCCCGACTTCTATAAAGAAAAGCTTTTGGCACACAAAGATAGTCGCATCACCAAAGACGGGGTGATTATCATTAAGGCGCAACAATATAGAACTCAAGAACAAAACCGAGATGATGCTTTAGTGCGTTTGAAAGAATTGATCTTGGAAGCGACAAAGGTTCAAAAAGTAAGAAGAGCAACAAAACCAACGCGTGGCTCTCAGAAAAGACGTTTAGAAAGTAAGAAGCAGAGAAGTACCACCAAACAGCTACGCGGAAGAGTGAGCTGATGGCTTCATGCCCTCAGTAACCACATTACTGTAGAAAGACCTGTCAATTTGACTAACGAATAGATCCATTACGCTGTTTATTTGAAAGTAAGATTACTGCTTCTTTTTGACCGACAAAATCAGTTTGATCAACAACATTCGCTCTTCGCTGGTCAGTAAGCGACTGACCGCTGCAACGTCTTCCGCTGTTGCTTGTGATGCACCCACAATATCAAGAACCACATCCAAATCCGTCACCTTTAAGGTTCTGGTGATTGAACGATACTGAGACATCTTAATATCCGCCTCGCCACGTTCAATCCGTTGATAGGTTTTTAAACTCATTCCTGAACTCGAGGCTAACTTTTCTTGAGACAAGTTAGCTTGTTTCCTACGCTCAATCAGCGCCACTATTATGGGTTCTTGTGACATAAGCTCATCCTCAAAAGACAGTTATGACCTAAATTCAGCAAGAAGCAGACCATATTGACTTGTGATGGTTTACATAAGCCATCAAAGGCATATTATCCAATTATTAAAAAACGTTACGTATCATAAACTTTCACGCTTTGATTGGTCGTGAGCGTAAAGGCTAGAAGACTTGAAGACTCAAGTGTTGGGAAATTAAAAAAATTGCATATTGCGAATAAGAAAAACGTCAAATTGGAAATTGCGAATCACTATACATTGGCATTTCCTTGCATTAGTCACGCATTAGAATCAGACAATCCCCGCCCAGAAATTATTGCAATACAACATAAGCTACTCACTTACAAAGAGGTGTTGCTACACGGGAGCATGTTGGAAGGTAAGGAATTAAAGCAGGCTTTTTCTGCATTGAACGAAAATGAAAAAGGTGTAGCGCAAGGTGGGATTAAAAGCATCAATGCTGCGATAAAAGAGATGGATGAGATTCTAGAAAGATACAGCCGTAAAGCAGTAATCGAGCTGAGTAACTAGTTCGACAAACAACTAACCAACTGTAAAAGTAAAAGTCGACGCTATCGTTAGATAAAGCGTCGACTTGTTCAAACATTTTGAAGTTCTACCGTTTAACTGCTTTTCTAACACCAGCAATCAACATCAGCATACCTAGCAAACCAAATGAAACACTACCTCCGCTGCTGCCAGAACCAGATGAAGTTCGCGCATTCACATAAGCTGTTCGCTTAGCGTCAGTAGAAACAAATTGAGCGGTTTCAGTTCCAGCAATTACGCTATCAATCCAAGCTTCATAGTCAAGGATTTCAGTAAATACAGATGTCACCGTAGAGTTTCCACCACATGTGTCTGGCCCAAAGCTAGTGATACCAACCTGTCTATACTCAGTGCCATCTTTCCAATAGACTGGACCACCAGAGTCACCTTGACAAGTACCATTATAAAGACCGGTGAATACGCTATAGTCACCATTAAAACAAATTTGATTATCAGTTAATGTCGAGCCATCAATAAAAGCAGTTGCACAAGTCGCATTGTCTACGTAATTAAGAGATGCTTTTTGCAATAAGGTCGTGCTGTCAAAACCTGAACGTGTATCACCATGGCCAACAGCAACGAAGTCATTAACACCAATTCGATAATCATCGTTTGAAGGACGCTTAACAACATCATTGATTGAGTCGACATTCAGTGCGCTTTCTAACTTAAGTATAGCAACGTCATTGCGTAATAGGTCGCTCAACGCATTTGAATAATCACTGCGATAGTAAACTTCGGATACACGTGCTTTTTGAATGTTACCGTTAGGAAATTGAGACGAATCTTCAAGTTGAGGGACAACAGTAGTAAACAATTGACCTTCTTCGTTACCGTAAATACAGTGCGCTGCGGTTAGAATGTGGGTCGGGTCTAAAATGGTTGCGCCGCAATAAGGGCCTGTTGAGTAAACACCATCATAATCAATACGATCAATGAACAAACTCGCCATTGAAGGGAATTCCGTCACTGAAGCATCACTACCATTCACAATATAAGGTGTTACGTTCGCGTCAGGAGAAGTTTCGACCGAGTTTTCCGTCGCCAATGCACTAGATGTATAAATCAACGGTGCTAATAGCACTAAAACGGCTTTACGAACTGGACTCATTGTATGGTTAACATTCATAGATAACTCCTTGTAACCCTTACTACTTATTTACAAAAATGATGAATCGCCACCATAACACGTCACAACCGTGATTATAGTAAGTATTTGTAACGATATCGCCACATATCTCATTTTATAAACGAATTTTAAGTAACCGTTGTTAGTGGGTAACGCTAAACCTAATACGCTCACAAAAACATACGCTTTCAAAAACAAAAAAGCCCACCGTCGGACTTCTCTATACAGGGAATCAAACAATAGGCTTTTGTTATGTATTGCGGTTTCTCTTAAACGAGATTAGCCACGGTAGTAACGTTGAGGTACGAATGGCATTTTTTCTACTGTCATTGGTAGTTTCTTACCACGAACTTCAGCAAATACTTCGGTGCCGATTGCTGCTAGATCAGTGCGCACGTACGCCATTGAAACTGGTTTACCCGCGTTAGGACCAGCTGTACCACTAGTTACCACACCAACCTTGTTACCTTCAGCGTCAAACAATTCAGCACCTTCACGTACTGGTGCTTTAGTTTGACCAACAAGACCAACACGCTTGCGTTGAACGTCTTTAGTCGCGATTTGCTCAAGGATGATATCAGCGCCAGGGAAACCGCCAGCACGCTCCCCGTCAGTACGACGCACTTTTTGAATACCCCATAGAAGGCTAGCTTCTACTGGCGTTGTTGTTGTATCTAGGTCGTGACCGTAGAGACACAAACCACACTCAAGACGAAGTGAGTCACGTGCACCAAGGCCAATCCACTCTACTTCAGCTTCTGAAGTTAGCTTACGTGCTAGTGCTTCAGCATGATCATTCGGTACAGAGATTTCGTAACCATCTTCGCCTGTATAACCACTGCGGCTTACGATACATTCCACACCATCGATATCCACTTTTTGAACATCCATGAACAGCATGTCTGCAACGCTAGGTTGGAAACGAGCCAGTACTTCAGACGCTTTAGGGCCTTGAAGTGCTAGTAGAGCGCGGTCATCAATCACTTCCATTTCTACGTCTGCAGGAAGGTGAGCCGTTAGGTGGTCGATATCTTGTGTCTTACAAGCTGCGTTCACAACAACAAATAGGTGATCGCCAAGGTTCGCAACCATCAGGTCATCCATGATGCCGCCCTGCTCGTTAGTAAAGAACGCGTAACGCTGCTTACCAGAAGGAAGGTCAATAATATCTACAGGAACCAAAGATTCTAAGACAGCAGCTGCATTTGCACCATGTAGACGAAGTTGCCCCATGTGAGAAACATCAAAAAGACCGGCAGCGTCACGAGTGTGTAAGTGCTCTTTCTTTACACCTAGTGGGTACTGAACTGGCATATCGTAGCCAGCGAAAGGAACCATTTTCGCACCCTCTTCAACGTGAAGTGCATGCAGTGGTGTTTTTAGTAGGTCTTGATTAGCGTGTTCTTGAGTCATTTTATTCTCCATGAAGCGTTGCAGGCTGTCCAAAATCGAGTCTGCCGCTTATATCTCTATTTAGAGTCGCCTCTAACGATACGGGTTAACGTTAGAAACAGTAGATAGTAAAAAGTGATGTCTTTTATATAGGCTTATATTGTTAGCGTTATAAATATGAATAGCTGTACAAACCCTATACAACTCACTTTCTAAGAATTCACTTCAGTAAACTTCAATCAACATGAGTAAACCGTGTTCACTATAATAAACAAGCCTGAGTGAGTTTTACACCCTTAACAAGATTAAAACAGCTCAAAATGTGACATTTAACAATTTAAAAACAATTATTCGATACATACAAAAACGCGATATTGATGATTTTCACATCAATATCGCGTCATTTGACAAACGTTAGAAACAAAAGCAAACGTTTGCATTCACTATAAGAAATTCTAAGTTTGTTAACTTATTTTGCAGTCACCCACAAAATCAGCGCATCTTCTGCACTAGTAGAAATCAACATGTGGCCCATATTGGCATCGTAATACATGCTGTCGCCTTCGCTCATTGGTACGGGTTCGTAGAATTCTGAGTAGAACATCACATCACCGGAGATGATCATTAAGAACTCTTCACCATCGTGACGAACCCAATCATTATATTCTTCAAAAGTACGCGCTCTTACGCGGCTTTTGAACGGCATCATCTTCTTATTAGAAAGCTCTGTCGCAAGCAACTCATGTTCGTAAGTTGGTGTTGGGTGTGGTTTGCCCTGGCCTGCCTTGGTTAAGTCTCGACGTCCTGTTGCGACTTTTTTCCTTGGCGGTTCAAAGAGTTGTGGCATATCAATTTGCAAACCCATCGCCAATTTTTGCATTGCTTGAAACGTTGGTGAGATCTGTTCATTCTCGATTTTGCTGAGCGTAGAACGCGCCAAGCCAGTTCTTTGGCTTGCTTCTTCTAACGTAATCCCAAGCTTGCCGCGGATATCTTTAATACGCTGGCCTAGCCTGAGTGGTTCTATATTCTGGTCTAACGTTTCCTTCGCCAACGTTAAAGATGGGTACTCATCATAAATGTCTTCTGACATAGGTCCCTCATTATTTTCTTACTTCCTGTCTATTCATTTCATTGTTGCATGAAGCGCTTTGTTGATTAAAGAGCACACACAGAAATAAAGCGTGCTCCCTGTAGCAAAACGAGAAAAGTTGTTTCCTATTGGAAATTTTTGTTGAAAATTGATTTTATCAGAGCTATGTTATCGACTTGTTAGATGAAGAGATGCTACTTCAGCTTGCAGCAAATGATAGATTTAACATTTGTAAGAGCTGTTTTTTACCCGAACTTTTTGGGAAACAATTCGTGCTGCATTGACCCTACAACGATCGCTTAGACGCTGTAAGAGTATATTTATAACGCAATTCACGTTTATCTATACCTATATAGCGCAAACGATACCGATGCAGAAATCAACGTAAGACCTAATGGACTATAAAAACAATCACCATTAGCTTAATGAAAGGTCTCGACAATGAACGCTTACCAAAACCATAGCTTAGACAGTTTTTTCTCTACGAACCTATCTGCGACTGACGACGCAGTATTTGCTGGAATCCAAGCAGAGAACACTCGTCAAAACGAACAAATCGAACTTATTGCTTCTGAGAACATCGTTTCTAAAGCAGTAATGCAAGCTCAAGGCACTTGCCTAACCAACAAATACGCTGAGGGCTACCCAGGTCGTCGTTACTACGGTGGTTGTGAGCACGTAGATACAGTAGAAGCTATCGCAATCGAACGCGCTAAGCAGCTGTTCAAATGTGAATACGTAAACGTACAGCCTCACTCTGGCGCTCAAGCAAACGGCGCAGTTAAACTTGCCCTACTTCAACCTGGCGACACTATCCTAGGTATGTCTCTTGACGCTGGTGGTCACCTTACACACGGTGCACGTCCTGCAATGTCTGGTAAATGGTTCAACGCAGTTCAATACGGCGTAGACCGCGACACTCTTGAAATCGATTACGAAGCAGTTCGCGCTTTAGCTATCGAAAGCCAACCTAAAATGATTATTGCTGGTGGTAGTGCTATCCCACGCGTTATCGATTTCGCTAAGTTCCGTGAAATCGCTGACGAAGTTGGCGCAATCCTAATGGTCGATATGGCACACATCGCGGGTCTTATTGCGACAGGTGCTCACCCTAGCCCACTACCACACGCTCACGTTGTTACGACAACAACGCACAAGACACTTCGTGGCCCACGCGGCGGTATGATTCTGACTAACCACGAAGACATCAACAAAAAGATCAATTCTGCTGTGTTCCCTGGCCTACAAGGCGGCCCACTAATGCACGTTATCGCGGCTAAAGCAGTAGCATTTGGCGAAGCACTTGGCCCAGAATTTAATACTTATATTGATTCAGTGATCGACAACGCAAAAGTTCTTGCTGAAGTGTTGCAAACTCGCGGTTGTGACATTGTGACTGGCGGAACAGACACGCACCTAATGCTGGTTGACCTTCGTCCTAAGGGCTTGAAAGGTAACGTAACTGAAGAAGCATTAGAGCGTGCAGGGATCACATGTAACAAAAATGGTATACCATTCGATTCAGAGAAGCCTATGATTACTTCTGGCATTCGTTTAGGTACGCCAGCTGGAACCAGTCGTGGTTTTGGCACTGAAGAATTCAAACTTATCGGTGAATGGATCGGCGATGTACTTGATGGCTTAGTTGAAAGCCCTGAAGGCAACGCTGAAGTTGAGCAACGTGTTCGCAAGCAAGTTAAAGAGCTTTGCAAGCGCTTCCCTCTTTACCGTTAGACCGTTTTTAAGATTTAAATTAAAACCTCATAAATTTTTGGAGAATAAGCAATGGACAATACACTAAAGTTTGCAGACAGCCACGAGTGGGTAAAAGACAACGGTGACGGTACTGTAACTATCGGTATTTCTGAGCACGCTCAAGAGATGCTAGGTGACGTTGTGTTTGTTGACCTGCCTGACACTGGAGACGAAATCGAAGCTGGCGAAAGCTTCTCTCTAGTTGAATCAGTGAAAGCAGCTTCTGATATCTACGCACCAATCTCTGGCGAAATCGTAGAAATCAACGAAGAATTAGAAGATAGCCCTGAGTTAATTAACGAAGAATCTTATGAAGGTGGTTGGATTGTTAAAGTGAAGATGTCTGATGCGTCTGAACTAGACAACCTTAAGGATGCGGAAGAATACCTAAGCTCTATCGAAGAAGACTAATAGGTAACCTCATTACGATAAAGCTGCTCTTTTGAGCAGCTTAATTTTAGGGGCTAGCTCACGGCTCCAGAGAGAAAGTAGAACATATCATGACTGAATTACTTCAAAGCCAATTACTGAAAGACCTGGGTACTCAAAACGAGTTTGTTGCTCGTCATAACGGCCCTAATAAAGCAGACCAGCAGAAAATGCTTGATGCGATCAACGCGACTAGCTTAGACGCACTGATCGACGAAACGGTTCCTGCACAAATCCGTCTTGAAAAACCAATGACACTTGCTGCGCCACTGAGCGAAATGGACATGCTGACCTCTCTTAAAGAGATCGCTAACCTAAACCAAGTGAAACGTACTTTCATTGGCCAAGGCTACTACAACACATTCACTCCAAACGTTATTCTACGTAACGTTTTAGAGAACCCAGGCTGGTACACAGCTTACACACCATACCAACCAGAGATTTCTCAAGGTCGTCTTGAATCTCTACTAAATTACCAACAAATGGTAATGGACCTAACCGGTATGGAAATCGCGAACGCATCCCTTCTTGATGAAGCGACAGCGGCTGGCGAAGCGATGACACTGTGTAAGCGTGCTGGTAAAAGCAAGAGCAAAGTATTCTTCGTTGCTGACGATGTTCACCCTCAAACACTAGAAGTTGTTAAAACTCGTGCTGAGTACATCGGTTTTGAAGTAATGGTTGGTGCTCTTGAAACACTTCCAGAGCAAGACGTATTTGGTGCGCTTCTTCAATACCCTAGTACAACGGGTGAAGTTCGTGACCTAACAGACATCATTGCGAAAGCTCAAGCTAACAAAACACTGGTTACAGTTGCTACTGACCTACTTGCTTCTGCTCTACTTAAGCCTGCTGGCGAAATGGGCGCAGACGTAGTTATCGGTTCAGCGCAACGTTTCGGTGTTCCTATGGGTTACGGCGGTCCACACGCTGCATTCATGGGTACTCGTGAAAAGCATAAGCGTACAATGCCAGGTCGTGTAATCGGTGTATCTATCGATACTCACGGTAACCAAGCGCTACGTATGGCAATGCAAACTCGTGAGCAACACATCCGCCGCGAGAAAGCGACATCGAACATCTGTACAGCTCAAGCACTTCTAGCAAACATGGCGTCTTTCTACGCGGTTTACCACGGTGCAGAAGGCCTACGTACTATTGCTCGTCGTACACATCATATGACAGCTATCCTAGCAGCTGGCCTGACTAAAGCGGGTTACGAACTAACGAACAACAGCTTCTTCGATACCATCACGATCAACTCTGAAGAGAAGACAGATGCACTGTACGCGAAAGCGCAAGCAGCAGACATCAACCTTCGCCTTCTTAAGGGTAAGATCGGTATCAGCTTAGATGAAACAACAACGATCGACGACGTGAATTCACTGTTTGCAATCTTCGACGTGAAAGAAGACGTTCAAGCACTATCTTCTGACATTGCTTCAAACGAATTTGCAGCAATTCCAGAAAACTGCCGTCGTGAATCAGAGTTCCTAACTCACCCAGTATTCAATACGCACCACAGCGAAACGCAAATGATGCGTTACCTAAAACAGCTTGAGAACAAAGACTTCTCACTAACGCACGGCATGATCCCACTGGGCAGCTGTACGATGAAGCTGAACGCTGCTGCTGAGATGATTCCAGTAACATGGCCTGAGTTTGGTTCTATTCACCCATTCGCACCTCTTGATCAAGCAGCGGGTTACACAGCGCTAGCGAAAGATCTTAAAGAGAAGCTATGTGAAATCACTGGTTACGACGATTTCTCACTACAACCTAACTCTGGTGCATCTGGCGAATACGCAGGTCTAATCGCGATTCAACGCTACCACGCAAGCCGCGGTGACGCTCACCGTAACGTTTGTCTGATTCCAAGCTCTGCGCACGGTACTAACCCTGCAACAGCATCAATGGTTTCAATGAAGGTAGTAGTTGTTAAGTGTGATGAAGATGGCAACATCGACATGACAGACCTAGCAGCGAAAATCGAGAAGCACAAAGAAAACCTATCAAGCATCATGATCACTTACCCTTCTACGCACGGCGTATACGAAGAGCAAGTGAAAGAAGTGTGTGAACAAGTGCACGCAGCGGGCGGTCAGGTTTACCTAGACGGCGCGAACATGAATGCTCAAGTAGGCCTAACTTCACCTGGCTTCATCGGTTCAGACGTATCTCACTTGAACCTACACAAAACATTCTGTATCCCACACGGTGGTGGTGGTCCGGGTATGGGTCCTATCGGTGTTAAATCTCACCTAGCACCTTTCCTACCAGGTCACATCGAAAATGGTGTACAAGGTTCTGACTACGCGGTATCAGCTGCAGATCTAGGTAGTGCTTCTATCCTACCTATCTCTTGGGCTTACATCGCAATGATGGGCGAACCTGGCCTAACAGACGCAACGAAAGTAGCGATTCTGAACGCGAACTACGTGATGGAAAAACTACGTCCTCACTACCCTGTTCTTTACCGTGGCACTAACGGCCGCGTAGCGCACGAATGTATTATCGATATTCGTCCGCTTAAAGAAGACACAGGCATCAGCGAAGAAGATATTGCTAAGCGTCTAATGGACTTCGGTTTCCACGCTCCGACGATGTCTTTCCCAGTAGCTGGCACACTAATGGTAGAGCCAACTGAATCTGAAGATTTAGAAGAGCTAGACCGTTTCTGTGAAGCGATGATCGCAATCCGTCACGAAATGGCAGCAGTGAAAGCGGGTGAATGGCCACTAGACAACAACCCTCTAGTGAACGCACCGCACACACAAGTTGACCTAGCTGGCGCAGAATGGGATCGCCCTTACTCTCGCGAACTGGCTTGCTTCCCATCGAAAGCAACCAAGAACTCGAAGTACTGGCCAACAGTTAACCGTGTAGACAACGTATACGGCGACCGTAACCTAATCTGTTCTTGCCCAAGCATCGATAACTACGAAGACTAATTCGTAGCGGCGCTAAGCAGCGAAACACAACAAAAGGCGAACCAAACGGTTCGCCTTTTTGTTGTCTGAAATTCAAGGTCTACAAATGCATTGACCTTACCGTAAGGGAAAGGTTTAAGGTGAAATGAATCCAATGATGAATGAGGAAACGATGATGGGATGTTGTAACAAAGCGCCAAAAGGTGGAGCCCCTCTTGGCTTGCTTCTAAAAGTCACGATTGGAATTGGTCTTTTTGTGTTTCTGCTGGCTTTGTGGCAGTAGATAGATAAATGTTTCACTTCCAAAAAGCTTGAAGATTATAGCTTCTAACTGTTTGTTGCCCGGGTGATAAATTAACTCTTCTCCGCGCGCGCATAGGAGGGCTTATAATAGTTACCCACACCTCATTTAGAATACTTTTATTGGTGATATCCTCTTTAAGTTATTACAACTTCAAAAGAGCCATTACTCTTTGGCTATCTAAATGCTTATCTAGTCCCGCCATGCTTTTTATTACTTCAGGATGTGAGAACATCTCTTTACCTGCCACTTCACCCAAGATTTGAAAACTTTTTTCCAACGCAACATCTCCTTCATAGGCGATTGCGTCTTTCGTTTGCTCCAAGCAAGCTTCAGTTGTCAGGCGCATAGATAACTTAGCGACATTTTTGTTTGACTCATCCATTTGACTGGGAGTCGCTGCAGAAACTTTGTCTACAGCAGGATGAGCAGACACAGCTAAAAACATCCACTTTACAAGCTCAACCCTATCTTCTTTAGTTGTTGAGCTCACCAAACATTTCGTAAGTTCATCGGTGTAAACACCAGCAACAGCATTGCCAGAAACTAGAACACTTAACAGAGTGCCGACAAGCGCCTTTTTGTTTTTCATTTTTACCCTTAATCTAATTGTAATGAATAGCCACAGAATCTGTGTACTTGAAGGTAAAGACTTCTTCTTAAAACCCTATGCCACTAATTGTACATCTACTTGTAATTACATAACATTGAATGATGTCAAATTTATAAATATTCATTTGAAAAATAAACGTTTAATCCAGTTCAAAGCGTTATCAATCATTGATTAATATGATTGAACTTTGTATAGCATTCATAGAATTTAATTCTATATTTTAACAATCCGACTAACTTAACCCAAAGCTTGACCCTATACGGTAAGGTGTTTATATTGTCGCCCGCCCAACGGGCACATCCTAAAATACACACCGGCCATCCTGCCATCATTCGTGTATTTATATTGGTGTTGTGAACTTCCATGCTAACGAAATTTCGTCCTTTTACTCGTGAATCGGGTGCGCTTATGCATCTTTCGATTCCAATCATTTTGACTCAAATAGCTACCCAAGCGATGGGATTTGTCGATACGACAATGGCTGGCCAAGTAAGTCCTGCCGATCTCGCCGCTATTGCACTTGGCACCAGCCTTTGGATTCCTGTGTTGCTGTTACTGCGTGGTGTGATTATGGCGTTAACGCCAGTCGTTGCTTATCACCGTGGCGCTCGCGACTTCCAAAGTATCTCTGTCGAGTTCTTCCAGATGGTATGGCTTGCATTAATTGCTAGCGTACTGCTCATCGCTTACCTCGTAAGTGCCAAGCCGATCTTAGAATGGATTGGCGTTGCCGCTGAGATTATTCCTATCGGCAGTGACTATGCGTTTGCCCTAGCCTTTGGTGTGCCGGGTATTGCCCTGTTCTACACCTTGAACGGCTTCTGTGAGGGTATGAATAACACTAAGGTCCCAATGATCATTTCTGTGGTTGGTTTGTTGGTGAATATTCCTGTTAACTACGTGCTTATCTACGGTAAGTTCGGCTTCCCTGAAATGGGCGCTGTAGGTTGTGGCTGGGCAACAAGCTTGGTTTATTGGTTAATGTCAGGAATGCTGTATTCCTACATTAAAGGTCATCATCACTACAAAACCATTATTAGCTTTGCAGACGCTAAGCCAAAAGCGAAAGAGATGCTTCACCTTCTAAAGCTAGGTTTACCTATCGGTATGAACATCGCTGTGTGTGGCAGCATCTTCGCGGTTATCGCATTGATGATCGGCCGTATTGGTGCAGAGAACGTGGCAGCCGCACAAATTGCACTTAACATATCGAGCCTAACTTACGTGATTCCTATGAGTATCTCTTTTGGCATTACGATTCGTGTTGGACACGCCTTGGGTGAAAAAGATGAACTTGGTGCGATTGAACGCAGCAAAGTCGGTATCTTAGTTGCAGCGTTGATCTCACTGCTTTCGGTTGCGATGTTCCTTTTGTTCCCTGAGTGGATCATTAGACTCTACACGACTGACCCTGCAATAAGCGCGACAGCAGCAGTATTGTTGACCTTTACTGCGATGTACCAGTTCAGCGATGCATTACAAACGTCTGCTAACGGTGCATTACGTGGTTATAAAGATACCAAGATCCCAATGATCTTAGCCATCGCTTCATACTGGGGCTTAGCATTACCACTGGGTATGGTGTTGGGCTTAACAGACCACATTGTTCCTGCAATGGGTGAAGAAGGCTTTTGGATAGGTATTCTAACGGGCTTGAGCGTTTCAGCGACGCTGATGTTAATTCGCTTGCGATACGTGATTAAGAAGCGTGACTTGCCACCAGCAGATGTTTCAATAGCAAGCTAAGATAGACCAATAATCTAATACAAAAAAGCGCGTTACTGCTACTCGGCAATAACGCGCTTTTTTTATCTAAATTGAACTGTGTTTATCTATTTATCTATTTATCTGTTTATCTGTTTATCTGTTTATCTGTTTATCTGTTTATCTGTTTATCGCCAAATATGAACCAGCCGCAATCATTATTCCACCAGCACTTTGGTTTAATCTTTTATGAGTGCGTGGTGTTTTAAGTAAACTTGCCATTCTGCCCGCGCCCATTGCAATGATCATTAAACCGGACATCAAAGCAACCGCCGCTAAAACAGCAACCAAGACGATATCTTGTGAACGCAAAACAGTCAGATCAATAAACGTTGGCAAGAATGAAATATAGAACAAAATCACTTTCGGGTTTGATGCTGAAATCAAAAAGCCTTGTGCGAAACTGGCGAGTTCCGATTTCTGACTTTGTTTTGCTGCGAGCTCAGCTGTGCCTTGCACTTCAGGTAGGCTCTTAAACATCTTGTAGCCCAAGTAAATCAAATAAGCGGCACCAACGTAGCGAATCACCTCAAAAGCAAACGACCAGTTCTCAGCAATCGTCGCTAGACCAAAACAGGCAAGCGCAAGATAAATCAGATCACTGCATATCATTCCTACAGAAAGAGAAATGCACTTTCGCCACCCATCGACCATACCACGAGCCAAAATCGCAAATACACCGGGACCCGGAGTAATGCCAAATATAAACATGGCAATAAAGAATGTAACTGCGCCTTCTAATGACATTGGCTTGTCCTTACTTATAACCCAACATGATTGATCACGAACGTATCATGGAGTTTCGATTTAGGTAAAGAGTGTTTTGGTCTGCGAAGATTCAAAAAGCTCATGTTTGAATAACTGTCATACGTAATTTCCCCACAAAGCACCAAGTGTTTTATCTAAGGTAATAAAAAAGCGAACCTAATGGCTCACCTCTACAAAATATTGACTACGAATCAACGTAGCAAGATTAGTTCGCCATTGGTGACAACAGCTCAGGGTTAACCACCAAGTTTCTCACACCGTGGGCGTGGTCTTCGTTAAAGTCATTGCCTTCACACCAGTTCCCGACTGTCGCGATGTTTACTTTCGCTACTTGTGGACGAACACTCCATGTTACTTGGAAAGGTGAACCTTGCTCGTTGTAACCTGGGCCCGTTGTTGAACCTGCGTATTGAATCGCTGAACCCGTATCTTGTGGGATGTTGGTTGCTTGGTGCAATCCATTCACTTTTGAGTGCTTAGCCAATGCTTCGAAGTCGAGTGCTTTGTCGTCATTCACTAATACGTATACTTGGGTCTCCACACGCAGTTGCGGATTGGTAATCGCATCGTTGAAACAAGCACCCAGTGTTTCACCCGGCTCTACTTGTGCCGTTGAATACACGTAATGCACTTCGATGGTATCGCCCGAATGCAAAGAACCATGCTCGCTCGGACAAACCTTGCCCTCAAATGGTTTTAGTTCAGCCTCACTTAGCTTACCAGTGTATTTAAAGCCACTCTGGAAACCCTTGCCATCACCGTTACCAGCGTATTGGGTAAACTCGCCACCTTTGTGCTCTGCGTTCTTATGGAAGTGGATATTACATAGGTTCATGGCTGTTGAATCTGGCGCATCAGAAAACAATCGAGCGTTTGTTCCTTCTACTGAACCTAGATCACGAGGCGCTTGCGGACCAAAACCTTGCCCTTGGGTATTTTCAGAAAGCTTCGCTCTTTGTTCTGCGATAACACCATCTGAAACAGACTCATGGTTCGCGTCTGATGCGTTTGCTTGAGCAGATAACATCACCATCGCGACGCTTAAAAACACACTCTTGTTGTTCATATTTCTTCCCTAGAATGTTGATAGCTAAACTTAAACCAAACTTAACAGCAAACATCTTACTATGCTCACACATGAATATAAGCCTTGTCTTTGTAAGATTAGATTTCATCGCTTACTTTGGGAGAGTATTCAAATCCTTGGTGCATATAACAAGATCAACAGGTTAAATACGGCGAGCCCCTTCCATAACAAGTAAATACCGAGCTGTGCTGACCTGCCCCTTACTCGAGTCCAGCTCATATTGTGTTAGTGAGCGCAAACAAGACGTTACGTAATCCTGACGAGCTGACTGCCAGTCACCTAATAAGAAACAAAAAAGGCGAACCACATGGTTCGCCTTTTTTGTTTAGTACTAGTTTTTAAAATCGAGCTATTGTGCTGGTCGCGTTCCTGAAGCAAATATTCCGAAAGTCATGACATTTAAAGCATCTGTCACACCTTCCAATGATTTTATGACCTGCTTCGTAGGCCCGTTATTGAATATATGATTACCTAAGCCTTTTTCACTGTGAACCCTTGCATGATCCTCGGTGACTTGTTTATCTGTCACTTGCATTTGTTGATTAGTTTTTGCTGGTTCACTCAATTCATGAGAAGCCGAATCTCCATCGCTATTGATATCACTGGTATCTGCAGTAATAACGGAACTCTCGTTAACGTTATTTGCGACAGGCTCAATGGCCACTTCACTTGCCGTCTCCTTGACCACAGCCTTTTCGACGCTGTTATTAAGC
Source organism: Vibrio sp. ZF 223 (assembly GCF_003050585.1). Classification (NCBI taxonomy): domain Bacteria; kingdom Pseudomonadati; phylum Pseudomonadota; class Gammaproteobacteria; order Vibrionales; family Vibrionaceae; genus Vibrio; species Vibrio sp. ZF 223. The sequence continues at coordinate 190,456 of NZ_PIGB01000003.1, read as the reverse complement.
ACATTCTCATTGCTTGATGTATTTTCGTCGGTTTGATTTTCACTTGTTGTCGCACAAGCGGATAAAAGCAACAGGCTAATAGTTATTATGATTAATTTTCTGACCATGACGATTGGGACTGGATTAATAAAACATTGTTCAATTGTAAGTAACTTATGCTAGGAGTTCCAGTGACACGCTTGTTTTGTCGTAACCAGATGTGTACATAATTACTTACTACTTGATGAATCAATAGTTTACTCTCAGCTAAACTTAAAGTTCGTTAAGATAATTTCATAGGTAGTGATGACTGACCTTAATAGTTTGATACCTCAATCAGATTACCATCAGGGTCGCGGAGGTAAATTGAGGTGATCTTGGCCACTGCACCGGTTCGCTCTACAGGGCCCTCCTCTATAGTGACACCTTGTCCCGTAATATGATCGAATACCTCATCAATCGGTGTGTTGGTGATGAAACATAGGTCGGCACTCCCCGCTTGTACATGCTTAGCCTTAGGTTCGAACTCCTGCCCTTGCTGATGAAGATTTATCTTTTGGTTACCAAACGACAGTGCCCAGCGCTCCTCACCAAACTGAATCGGTTTCATCCCCAACACTCTCTGATAGAAGTCTACCGTTATCTCGATATCTTTAACGGTTAATACAAGGTGATCTAAGTGACTGATATCCATAAATGATTGCTCTCCGTAAGTGACAGGCCTGCTAATTAACTCCTCTACAAGATTTGATAAAAATCCAGAGCGTTATTCACTCATAATCTAACGCTTAGAAAAGTGATACAACAGCCTTTTACGGCTATAGATCCCATTATCAACGAATAAAGGGAGCACTTCTAAGTGCTCCCTTTGCAACGTTATTCTAACTAAATTGATTGGTTAAATTAGTGACATAAACCTTCATGCGTCCAGTACCAATAGTTTTCAAACGGATCAGCACCCCAGTTATCTGTTGTAGACGTAAAACGGTTGCCCCAATATTGAACCGACGCCCCAGCTGGGTAGAAAATATTCGGGCTCCATTCTGGCACATCCACACACATGTCCTGAGGATCAGGTTGAGGACTAGGGTTTGGCAGTTCTAGTACAGTGCTGACCGCTACATAAGCGTCTGTTGACCCTTGCGCACCCGATACCATTACGTAGATATCATCCCCTTGTATACCACCAAAGCCACAGTACTCGTTGTTATCCAAGTTAGTAGACGAACAATCGTAGTCATTTGATGATGCTGGACGACCGATAGCAACATATAGATCGACGTTACCGTAACCATTGTAAGTTTGGATCCAAACATCACCTTCAGAGCTGTTCTTCAGAACAAACTGCTGTTGATCGTTACCGCTACTCAACACAGGCGCAGGAACGTTCAATTCTAAATTGTTGATGCCCGGTGTCGGTGTCGGTGGATTAGGGTTTGGATTCGGCTGACCAGAACCACAGTTTTGGACATTAACGCCGACCTGACTAAACGCATTACGCACCGAAGATGCTTCATAACCTAGCTTTTGTGCCGCCTTACAAACCCCTTCCGCACCTGATTGGAAGTTCGATTTTGATGTCCAATAAAGTTGGTTTGCCGTAGCGTAAGTCATGAACGCCTTTTTAATGTCCCAACCGTTGCTGGTGGCTAGATGGTAGAATGCTTTGTTGAAAATACCCGAGCTATGGTGAACGTCAATCCCGTTGTAATATTGGTTAACGTGATCGATAGACATACCATCTTGGCTAGGTTGAATGAAATAGCGCATCGCAGGGCTGTACTTCATTACGTGCTCACCCATCTTCCAGTTAAAGCTGCCATGAACATATTCGCTTAAAGCCGCTGCAGCAACATCAGAGAAAGACTCATTCATGCCGCCCGACTGACCGCGGTACTCAAGGTTTGAATTTTGTTCAGTAAAACCGTGGCTTACCTCATGCGCGATCACATCCCACGTCGCCAATGGATACATAGATTGGTTACCATCACCAAACGTCATCTGTTGGCCATCCCAGAATGCATTGCCGTAGTTCGAACCGTAGTGCACACGCATCGTTAGTTTTTGCTGGATAGGACGAGTGTTCAACCACTCTTTGTACATGTCAAAAACACGCTGGCCGAAGTAATGTGCATCGTTCATTGGTGCATACGCGCCGTTAATCGCACGGTAATCATTGACGTTCCTACCGTAATTACCATTACAGGCAAACTGATGAACCTGACCATAGTCTTGGCGATTATTCATATTCATCGTAACAACGTTTTGACTGTCCATCTGGCAATATGAGTTAACCTGGAAACCACCGTATTGAGTATTCGGGCCAAAATAGTAACGACCGCTTTTCTCGTTTCCACCAGGGCCTTCGGCATCAATGAACGCAATACCTTCCCACTGGTCGAGTAGCTCGCCAGATTTAGCGTCTACAAGCGTAATTGGTCGTGAAGGTCCCATACCTTTTGTTTGTAAGAAATCAACTTTATAAATCAGGTGTGCTTGTTGCTGTTCATCAAGCCAAATGAGGAGGTCAGCATTTGGATTACGAATCGTAGCTGCAGCCACGCCCTTGTGCTGTGACTTAGCAATCGCTATTGCTTGCTGGGCGTTGATCATCGGCAAAGTAGAACCGATATCAGCTTCGATACCCGTTAAAACTTGCCCGTCTATTGCTTGAGCAATGCCTTGCTGAGAATGATCAACCACCACTGACTGACCATAAACCGGAATGCCATAGTGGAGCTGTTGTTTACGCAGGAGTGTCGTTGTACCGGTATCGACTCGACTTGCTTCATAGTAAGCAAGTGGTTGACTTACAGCACTAAAGCCCTGATTTTTTTGATTTAGAATGATTGATAGATCGACATCGGAATAATTCACTACATTGGCAGCTTGAGAAGTAAACGCTATTGGGAATAGCATTAGTAAATGTGTACCACGCATACATCACCTTTATAATTTTTGTTTTTATAAATTCACCCACTGGATGAGCGCGCATCTTAACGATAGATTATGCGCATGATTAAATGCATTTAGTTTTATATGTGACATTGATTCAGAAGATAATCTTTCACGAAAATAAAAGTGAGGTGGGGAGTCAAAAAACCCATACTTTCCGCCACTTAGCAACAACTCAACAAATCGACGCAAAATATGGAGGGGTATCTAATTTCCGACAATACTCGGAAATTTCATGCTTCGAATCGTTACGAGATTAAGGTTCGATATCGATTTTCAAATAACGGCGCCAACTCACCCCTATTAGATTCAGAGCCCGAAAATAGTTAAAGACGGTTTCGTGCAAAATCGTAATAAGGGTGTATTACCTAGCGTGCGGACTTAACCTAGTGTTTATTAAGCATGCAAATGACCAATTTATTGTTGGCTATCTTAACAAGTGCCATTGCCGTCAATCAGAGTATATTCAGCCCAAACACGTCCTTTACATCGAATAAAACGGCTTCTGTTTTCTCTCTCGATACTTGTGTACCTTTGCGTAAAATATCAATGAGCTGTGCTTTGTCGTCTAATAATTCAGCTCTGCGTGCTCTAATCGGGCGAATCATCTCTTGTAGACACTCTTCCAATACCTTCTTAGTTTGGCCATCCCCTAACCCGCCTCTGCGATAGTGATCTTTTAGTTCATTAACGTACTGAGCGTCAGTATGGAAAGCATCAAGATAGGTAAACACGATGTTCCCTTCAACTTGGCCCGGATCTTCGATTCGTAGATGATTTGGATCGGTATACATGGATTTGACTGCGGCACGAATCTCTTTCTCTGTCGCACCTAAGTTGATAGCGTTGCCCATTGATTTCGACATCTTACTTTTGCCGTCGGTGCTCGGAAGACGAGAGGCATTGCTAAGCAGAGGTTTACACTCATTTAAAATTGGCTTGCCCGCGAGTGAGTTAACTTTTCTCACGATCTCGTTGGTCTGTTCTAGCATTGGCAATTGGTCGTCACCCACCGGAATCAAGGTCGCGTTAAACGCCGTGATATCAGCCGCCTGTGAAATCGGATAAGTCAGAAAACCAGCTGGAATTGAGCGACCAAACTCCTTGTTTTGAATCTCGCTTTTAACTGTTGGGTTGCGTTCCAAACGAGCGATAGAAACAAGGTTACTGTAAAACATGGTGAGTTCGGCCAGTGCTGGTAACTGAGACTGGAGGCAAATCGTGGTTTTTGTTGGGTCGATACCTACCGCTAGATAATCAGCAACAACGTTGAGGATGTTAGACGAAACCTTGGCAGGGTTATGTGCATTGTCGGTAAGCCCTTGCATGTCAGCGACCAATATCGTTTGGTCGTGAATATGCTGCAATGAAGTCCTCTGCTGAAGTGAACCTACATAATGCCCCAAATGCAAAGGGCCAGTCGCTCGGTCGCCAGTAAGAATAATTTCCGGTTTGTTCGTATTTTGAGGTGTTTTCATGGGGTATCTCCAAGTAATAAAAGCTACTGGAGATAAAAAGAAACGACATTCTTGGTGACATTCTTAACTACCTTCCAGCAGCTAAAGAATGTGAGTATTCCGTGCTGCTCTAGATAGAGCACCACCAAAAGAAAATTGAAGTTGAAGCAGAAGTAAATTTCATTATTAAAATCTACCAACAATAAGGGTTAACGACAACCCTTTTATTGGTAGGTAATAAAACTAACGTACCGAAATCGCTTTTCGAGGCGTTTCAAAACAGCAAACTATTAAAGATGCATATCGTAAGCAAATGTATTAATTACATAAACCAATAATTCTAGAACGCATTGCTTGATTGACGTTAAAGTGAACGTTCAAAAACTCAAGCTGTGCCAGAGCCGATTCCGCCGTGCGTTCGTAGCCTTGAGTAAAGGTTGGCAGTAACTGAGCAAACTTAGGGAAGCGCGCTTCTAGCCTTCTATCAGACATAAACTCATCGACGAATTCAGGTTGTGAGCTTTCCGTTTGACCCACAAGATCGATCAAACGATCGAGTGCGTAAGATTGGACGAACCGACTGCCCGACAGCTTTTCACCTCGGTTATAGCGAGACATACCCACGTAAAGGTTGGTTAAGGCTTCCCCTATAATCCACTCTTGCGAATTAGCTTCTGCTGCCCGCTTTTGTGGTGGAATACAACACTGAGTATCAAAGTCAGCTTCCTGCCAAACGATTCTCCCTTCAGCAAACGGAATATGTGCTAATTCATGTGGTTCAAACACTGCAAACTCACAGAACACCCCGTCTGCATAGAGCACCTTATAGCCGTCGACCGTATTCCTTACCGCGTAGTCGATTGGATGAATGTCAGATAACCAATGCAAACTGTCTAAGAAATACTGCTTGTGCCCCGTTTGCACTATCGCAAAGAAATCGACGTCTGAGTATTGATCCAGTCGCTCCGTTTCAATACCAACTGAACCAAGCCCCAACAAGGCATGCGCCTTACCAGAAGCTCTTAAAGAATCTCCAATCGCATCTAAACGTTGTAGTAGTTTTCTGGTGTATTGACCAACTGTCGCGTTTCTTGTTTACTCGATTGAATCGTTTTATCGGCTTGCATCATTATGTCCCTATCAAGTTGAATGCCACTCAACCTAACTGATAGTTAGAACATCTAAGAAGCTTAATTTATAAAACGTGTGTTTTGGATAACGATCTGCGCAAGTTATTGTCTCATTTAAACGCGTAAATCATCCACCTGCGTTCGATTTACAACGAAGACTTAGCCAGATACGCTGCCATTTCTTGCTCTGGAACCATACCGCCACCGGTTGCCCAAACAAGATGAGTCGCGTTCGCTAACGTTGATTCAGTGATGCCTAACCTCTCCAGATATTCACTGTTGTGTTCAACATGAATAGCCCCCGGCATACCAGCCAGTGCAGAAGGTTCTAATTGAATACCCTCGGCTTGGTTCAATACGCCTAACAATTGGTACATACGTTCATCAGTTAATGTGTAGTAACCATCAAGCAAACGTTCCATGGCTCGACCGACAAAGCCAGATGCCCGTCCTACCGCCAAACCGTCGGCAGCGGTGAGGTTATCGATACCAAGATCTTGCACTGCAATCTCATCATGCAAACCAGTGTGAACACCCAGCAACATGCAAGGAGAATGAGTCGGCTCAGCAAAAATGCAGTGAACATCACCACCAAAAGCCATCTTTAAACCAAATGCAACACCACCTGGGCCGCCGCCAACACCACATGGTAAGTAAACGAACAACGGGTGTTCTTTGTTGACGATGATCTGTTGTTGTTCAAATTGTTGTTTAAGTCTTTCTCCTGCCACCGAATAACCAAGGAACAAGGTTTGCGAGTTTTCATCGTCAATGAAAAAGCATCTAGGATCTTGTTGTGCCTCTTTACGGCCTTGTTCTACGGCAACGCCATAATCTTTCTTATATTCAACAACATGGACGCCATGCTCACGAAGTTTGTTTTTCTTCCAAGCTCTTGCGTCTGCCGACATATGAACGGAAACCGTAAAGCCGAGTTTCGCACTCATGATGCCAATCGACATACCAAGGTTACCCGTTGAACCTACCGCTATGCTGTATTGCTTAAAGAAGTCACGAAACTCAGGTTCAAACAGCTTACTGTAGTCATCACTCTCACACAGTAATCCGCCTTTAATCGCTAGCTTTTCGGCATGCGTTAGTACTTCATAAATACCACCACGAGCTTTGATTGAACCTGAAATCGGTAAATGGCTGTCTTTCTTCATCATCAAGCGCCCTTTAATAGGCTGCTGATAATGCGCTTCCAATGCTGATTTCATCGATGGGGTCTCAACAAGCTCAGACTCGATGATGCCATTGGTCACTTGAGTTTCAGGAAATGCTTTGGCTAGATAAGGAGCAAACCTTTGTAACCTCAAGCTCGCATCATGGATGTCTTTCTCATCCAAGCCGACATAAGGTAACCCTTGGTCTAGTGTTGTGACATTTGGGTTAAACCAAACCACCTCTTCGAGCGCCATAAGCTTATTTAGTAATGGAAAGTCGTTGGTGAGGTTATTTAGATTCAGTTCGATCATGGGCTACCTTCTCTGGTATTTAGCGTTCTGCGCTATTTCAATCACTTGGTGTGCAGCCTATTAGAGCCGTAATCGAGAAATGATTCAATAACCTATACTTATGTCTAACGTCAATAGGATGGTATTTCCCTTACTATGCCCTTGAGGCAACCGTCTTGATGTACTCACTTGGCGACAGACCAAACTTACCCTTAAAGCGCTGACTAAAACGTCCTTCAGACTGGTAACCACAAGATTGAGCGAGCATCGTGACATTGTGTTGGCCATTTTGCATAAGATACAAAGCATGGCTTAAACGCACTTCTGCTAATACCTCACGATATTGCATACCTTCCAGTTTTAGCTTTCGGATCAGTGTCGCGCGGCTCATCGCAAAACGCTCCGCCACCGACTCTAGCGGATGCTTCTCATCTGGTGAATGTGAAAGATAATGGCTGAGCTTTTGGCTAAACGAAACGTTGGCACTGACAAAGAGTCGATGCAACACACCTTTTTCAGCCAGTTGCTGGTATAAGCCCTGCAACCAAAACTGTTGAGTCTCTTTGCTCATGTTCTGTGTATCAAACGAAAACAGCGCGTTGAGTGAGTCTTGTAAGTTTCGGTCCGCTTGCACCGTAGGCAACCCCAGCTCATTCGACCGTTCCTCACTTAAATCAAGCATCGCCTGAGAAGGTTGTAATTGAAAGCTGAATACTCGCGACAAGAAGCGCCCTTTGTGGGGCATGTTCTCAAAGCTTAGTGAAGCTGATGCCTCACACAGCAACAGCTCAGAATGTGAGAGTTCTGCCGCTGAGTCTTTCCAAAACAGGCGCTTACTGCCTGTAATGATCTGAATGATACTAGGGGATAGAATCCTCACATTACGTAGCTTTTGTAACTGCTCGGCACGAAAGATCGTCACTTGGTATTGATGATTCATCTCATCCCCTTGTTTACTTATTATCAACGTGTATAAGCTATTAACGCGTATAAGTTGCGGTCAGTTTCGCTTTATCTAAAGCCATACTGTTCAACGTGAATCCAACCACTGCCGACGGCGTATTTTCGTCTAGATTAAGCTTATCCGTTGGTAATGCCCAAACCGTGAACTGGTAGCGGTGCATGCCATCTTTTTCAGGAGGACAGACGCCACCGTAACCAACTGTACCGTAATCAATGCGACCTTCTTTGCCACCGACTTTAGATATATCGACACCGCGAGGTAGCTCGTTAACAGTCGCAGGGATATCAAACGCAACCCAATGCCAGAAACCACTTTCTGTCGGAGCATCTGGGTCATACGCCGTGATTGCAAAGCTTTTGGTTCCTGCTGGTGCATCTTTCCACATTAACTGTGGTGATAGGTTATCGCCGTCACAACCCCAACTTGAGTATTCAAAAGTCTTCGCCATTGGATGACCTTCTTGAATATCGTTGCTGGTTAATTCGAACGCCTGAGCAGAGCCCGCAGCCAAAATACTGATTGCCAATACTGATTTGATGATTAGTTTCATGATGGTTCCTCTTATTTGGTATGAGTTGAGTATAGTCCTTCCCACATGCTTAATAATGACAATAAGTACATAATTATCTAATTTATCGGAATCAAATGATACTTACTGTAATTTCATCTTATTATTTAAAAGCATGATCCACTCGACAGTTTGCTGTTAAGGGAGCACTTATTGACATTCAGGTTACAAATCTCACCCAAAAGTCTTTAGACTCGCCTCACGACTTTTAATGAGAATGATTGGATGCGCAGGTTTACCTTAGCCCTTTGCTTGACCTTTTGGCTCCCAACTTTAGCCAATGCCCAAAGTTTGCAAGACAAGTGGCAAACCCTGTATCAACTGACCTGGCAATCATCCCCAATCTTAATATCTCAACAAGAGTTGGCTCAGTACCCAAAAGTTCTGCTTCATGAAAGTAGCCGTTATCCTAATTTCAACCATTTCAGTTGGGACGACATCGCAACGTTAGCCTCAATACAAGATCACTGCAGAGCGATTGAAAACAATAATCCTTCATTACATGACGCCATCGAGTTCGAACTCACTTTGTGTCAGCAACAAGCATTGGATTCCGTTTGGTTTGCAGCACACTCCAAACGACACCCTGCAGGTGGCAGTTTTGCTGATCGTTATTTAGCAGTTTACCCCGACGTAAGCGAGCAGATACGCCCATTTTTGAGTATTGCCAACCCCCAGCACCCTTTATATTCCAAGCTAAAAACGCTAACCGCACAAGGCAAAGAAGCACTGCTCAATGGATACCGCGCTTGGCAACAAGACGATGTACTTTGGCTAAGTGGCGAACAAGGCTGGAAAGCCATTCCCTTAGATGTTTGGCAACCTATTGCAGAGCAGCAAGAACTATCGTTGACGGGTGACACCTGTAATTTTCGTTACAGCAACATGTGCTTGAGCGAACCTAGCAATGACAACTTAATCATGAAAACGTTGATCTTTTCATTGCTGTTAACGTTGCTTTCCGGACTTGGTAGAGTCTTATACCTAAGAACAAAACAACGCAAAGAGAGGCAGTTCGTTTTGCAGCTTCTCACTCATGAACTGCGTACGCCCATTGCTAGCCTTGGCTTAACTGTTGAGATGTTCAGAAATCGCTATGATGACTATTCTGATGAAACTCAAAGCGCGGTTTGGCGTTTAATATCTGACTATCAAAGGCTCTCTCAGCTCACCGAAAACAGCAAAGTGTACCTAAGTTCGGAGCAGTCAGAGCCTTTGTTAAAGCAAAACGCATCATTAGAAGAATGGCTCGATCATGTGTGTGTAAAGCACAATATTTCTTATCAATGTGAAGCGCGTGAACTTGAACTGAACCTGCCTTATTACTGGCTAACGATCTGCTTGGATAATCTAATAAAGAATGCCAAACAACATGGTAGAGGTGAAGTTTTGGTACAAGTCAAACTCGAAGACAAGCTGACTATTGAAGTGCAAGACGAGGGGCACTTCCCTTCGCCCATACAACGACTCATGTCCAGTGTCACGCCAAGTAAAACTCACAAGCAAGACAATATGGGCATCGGCCTGACTATTGTCGAACACTTGATAAAACAAGCTGACGGCCGCCTCATTATTCTCCGCAATCCTACCCGATGTATTTTGGAAATAGCTTATGAACAGGCCTGTCATCGCACGGTTATCAAATCAAAGTCTCTGCTGAGCAACTCAACAAAGGCTTAGAAGCCCAAACTCTTTCTTTGGTATCGCCTAAAGGAAAAGTCCTTCTTGATGGACAACTCGCTTCCAAAAATGAGTATCAAGAGATTGAAACCAATGAAATGTTCATCAAACCCGAATCTGGTGTTTATCAACTAAAGATAGGTTCAAACCACTACCAGCTATATTATCGAATGGACAAGTCGTCATCTGGCAGCCAAATCATAGTTAGCTTCAATACGGTTTAGACAAAATTGAATAATAGGAAGCTTAAGTACTTATTTAACCGCTAATGTTCAGCCCGTTACTTGTGCTTCCTATTTTGAAAGGCAGTCAGTAGGTAGTCGATAAAGACCTTCTTACGTTTCGGCATCAACTGCCTGTCGGCATACACTAGGCTTACTGAAACTTCCGGCATCTCATATTCAGGTAATAAACGAATCAGCTTACCTGTCTTGAAGTGCTCACGACAAATGAATTCAGGAAGCACCGCTAAGCCAAGCCCATCAACACACGCTGTTAAGCATGCCGTGATAGTATTCACCCGCAACTGACACGGCAGATCGATCAAAATCGACTCACCGCCTTCCAATTGTAAATGCCACTTGGGCAGGCGCGCCGCCTTATTTACCACCTCAATCATTCGGAATGGCGGTTTAAGGTCATTGGGCGAAGAGATTTCACCGAACTGTTCTAAATACTCAGGGCTGGCTACCAATACACGCTTCGATGTTGTGAGGTAGCGAGAAACCAAGCTCGAGTCCACTAGCTCACCAATTTGCGCGTAAAGATCGATCCCCTCCGCAATGATGTCGACTTCTCGATTCGTCAGTTCTAAATTCAAAGTCACGTTTGGGTGCTCTTTTAGGAAGCTGTGGATGTATGTGGCTAATACTTGATGCCCCAATTCAACAGGCAACACAACGTTCAACTGCCCTCGGATCAAATCCTGATTGGCAGAAACCTCTAGCTCAGCTTGGTTCATGATCTCGTGCATTTGCACGCTCGATTGATAGAAGCGCTCACCCTCCGGCGTTAAGACTAAACTTCGTGTCGAACGAGTGATCAACCTCACACCTAGGTGCTGTTCCAGCTCGTCAAGCTTTCGGCTGACGGTCGACTTGGTCATGTTCAATGCCTCAGCTGCGTGCGTGAAGCTTCCACAATCAACAACTTGCGTAAAAACAGTCACAGCATTTAAGTCCATCGTACTTCTCCCAAAACCCTATTAGTAAGATTATTGCAACAGTGTTTCCCTTTTTTCCTATCTTATCAATCAATCGAATTCATTTACAATTCGTTACATCTAAATAAAAACAAAATGAGAAATAAGAAATGACAGAGAACAACAACGCTTCGCAAACAGTAAGCACAAAAAAACGTAAAAAAGCTCCGCTTATTGCTACTGCGATCATGCTGTCATTGGGTTTAGCCGGCGCTGGATACTGGTACGGCTATGGCCAGTACTTTGAATCTACTGACAATGCCTACCTGCAAGGCGATATCACTAATATTAGTCCTAAGGTATCTGGCTATATTGTTAAGTCTTACGTGAGTGACAACCAACCAGTAAAAGAAGGTGATTTGTTGGTTCAAATCGATGACCGAGATTACCAGTCAGCACTCGCTCAAGCTAATGCCCATTTATCCGTCGTACAATCTGACGTAAAGAACTTAATCGCACAACAGACGTTACAACGTAGCAAAATTAACCAAGCAGAAAGTGGCGTCGATTCCGCAGAAGCAGAATATGAACGTGCTATCCAACAAGTACAGCGCTCTCGCAGCTTGTTAAACCGCAATTACGCTTCTCAAGATGAAGTCGACAGCATGGTCGCACAACAAAAAGTGACTCAAGCAGACTTAGAAGAAGCTAAAGCCAACCTTGTCGCAACTAATGACCAACTCATCGTTATTGCTAGCGAAATTGAGCAAGCCAAAGCCTCAGTAACAGAAGCTAAAGCTCAAAGAGATCAAGCACAACTTAACCTTGATTACACCAAAGTTTACGCGCCAGCAGATGGTGTGATTGGTAAACGCAGTGTACGTGAAGGCTTGTTGATTCAAGCAGGTGCACCATTGATGAGTTTGGTGCCAAACAACCAAGTGTGGATTGAAGCCAACTTCAAAGAGACACAACTAAGTGGCATTCATAAAGGTCAGACGGTTGAAGTAGAACTGGATGCGTTCCCGGGGCAACCACTTGAAGGTGTGGTCGACAGCTTCTCCCCTGCGACTGGCGCCAAGTTTGCGCTCCTACCACCAGAAAACGCAACCGGCAACTTCACTAAAATCGTTCAACGTGTACCGGTGAAAATCATCATTCCAGATCAGCAAGAGTTGAAAGGTCGATTGCTTCCTGGTTTGTCTGTGGTCGCGACCATCGATAAACGAGGCTAGACCATGAGTAACGCTGGTGTTATAACCCACACTAATGATGATGGTGAGGTTTCAAGACGTCATTGGATCGCCCTATTTGGCGGTTTGATTGGCGCGTTTATGGCGATTTTAGATATTCAGATCACCAACTCGTCTCTCAAAGACATTCAAGGTGCGCTATCTGCCACCTTAGATGAAAGCTCGTGGATCTCTACGTCTTATCTAGTCGCAGAGATGATTGCTATCCCACTCAGTGGTTGGCTTTCTAAAGCGCTTGGAAAACGCCGTTATATCACGTGGACGACGGCCATCTTCACCATTTCATCTTTGTTGTGTTCGTTCTCTTGGAACATGACCTCGATGATCGTGTTCCGTGCAATGCAAGGTTTTAGTGGTGGTGCTTTAATCCCGCTTGCTTTCTCGTTGGTGATTCAGTTATTGCCTGTCAACAAGCGCGCTGTGGGTATGGCACTGTTTGGTGTAACGGCAACGTTTGCTCCGTCAATCGGCCCAACGTTTGGTGGCTGGCTGACCGAGAACTTCTCGTGGCACTATATTTTCTATATCAACATTCCTCCAGCTTTACTGGTGATCACCATGATCCGATATGGCTTGGATGATGAAAAGCTCGACCTTGGTACGCTGAAAAAAGCCGATTGGTTTGGTATCGCCACCATGGCGTTAGGATTGGGCTGTCTAGAAGTAGTGTTAGAAGAAGGTAACCGTGAAGAGTGGTTCAGTTCGAGCTTCATCATAGGCTTGAGTATTGTGTCTGCAGTGAGCTTAGTTTACTTCGTCATAAACGAACTCCAACACAAAAAGCCACTGGTGAATTTACGGCTATTGCGAGATGGGCAATTTGCTATGTCTTGTATCGCCTATTTGATTCTAGGGATGGCATTGCTCGGCTCTATCTATGTGCTGCCAATGTATCTAACTCAAATCCAACAATACAATGCGATGGAGATTGGTGAAGTCTTGATGTGGATGGGTTTCCCACAGTTGTTGATATTCCCAATCGTCCCTAAGCTGACGCAAATCATTAAGCCTAAGTACTTAGTGACCTTTGGTTTCGCGATGTTCGGTTTCAGTTGTTACGTGAATACACATATGACGATTGATTTTGGTGGCCAGCAGCTGATTTTGTCTATGGTTCTGCGTGCTATCGGTAGCCCATTTATTATGGTTCCGCTGTCTTTGGTTGCCATGAAAAACATCAGCAAAATGGACACGCCAGACGCATCAACGTTAACCAACGTGATGCGAAACCTAGGTGGTGCTTTCAGCATCGCGATTATCGCTACGCTACTCGATAACAAAACGCGTGAGCACTTGGCACACATCAAGGAGTCATTACCTTCTGTGAGTCAACTTGGTTGGCAGACGCTTCAGCAACAACAAGCGTTTTTCATTCAGTCAGGAAGTGATGCCGCAACTGCGATGCAACAAGCACAAGCAAGCTTGCTCGGCACAATGCAACGTGACGCTGCGATCATGGCTTACAACGATGTGTTCTTAATGATGACGGCGTTCTTGGCTCTCGCTGCAGTATTGATTCTAAACATGCGTGATTAGCGCTAGAGTTTCGGTAATTAAAACTTCAAACATAGAACAGCATTCGAATATAAACTCGAACAATGAAATAGAGAGGTAAGCTTATCGGCTTGCCTCTTTTTTATTTCTAAAACACGTATAACCTAACAAAAATCAGGTAAAAGTAACCTGTGTTTGAAGGCTTTCATAAATGTTTTAATTACCAATAGTTTATTGAGTGTTTGTATGTGATACAGGCACCTTGACATTGTGCAACCTGACACCTAAATTAAACATAACATTTGGTATTGAGGAAAATGGATTTGACCTTACCACCTGACCTACGAGTTTTAATTGTCGACGACTCCAAGAGTGCTACTATTCTTATAAAGCAGCAACTCTCGAGCTTAGGCATTTCACATGATTGCATCTTTATTGCGACCGACTATCGACAAGCCATTAAAGCGGTCGAAACGCACTCTTTTCATGTACTCCTCATCGATTATCACTTAGAGCAATCCTTCACTGGGTTTGAGCTTTTGGGGATTCTGTATCGAAATCGCCTAATAGACCACACTGTAGCGACAATCTTGCTCTCTGGGGATATGCGTCAAGAAACGGTATTAACTGCCCTTTCAGGTGAAGCACACCATTTCGTATCTAAACCGATTCATACTCAGAGGTTAGGTAAAAAGATCCAAAGTGCTGTGTCCGTGTCGAAGAAGCTCACCCAACTTAATGATTTATATCCAATCTCCTCTCAAGAGAGGTTAGCTCAAGCTTTGGCGGTCTCCCCTAATGGCACCAGTGTCCAGTTCGAAGCGACATTGATTGAACATTTAATTGCAGGTAAGAAATGGCAGTTGCTGTCTAACGTCATTAACAACTCGAAAACCAACATGCACCCAACAAAATTAGTGGCTGAAGCGCTAATTCTCGACAGCTTAGGCAAGCCAAATTTAGCCATAGATAAGCTCCACAATTTTCTGATAGCGCAGCCACTCTCATTGAGCGTTATTGATTGCTTAAGCTGTATCTATGAAAAACATAAGATGCTGCTGCCTGCTCTTAAATTGGCGATTCGTGCATTTGAAATGACACCAAGTATCAGCCATCGTGCAATTAGGGCGATCGACTTAGCTGAGAACGCAGATAACACACATATGATCATAAAGTTAGGTGAGATGTATGCGACCCACATTTCAGCTGCTGACATTGATGTCATCCATTCCATTGGTGCGCACTTTAATTCGTTAAAAGCAACTTACCAACGCGAGACGCAACTAAAGTACAAACGTATTTTGCTTGAGCACGCCAACCAATTCACAGAGTTGGTAAACCTGAAACTTCCGGTAAAACAACAGCAGCAAGTTTTGGCCAGCCTTGCCCTATTTCAGAGCAGCATATTGCTCATCGAAAATAGCCCTCAGGTTGCCCACAAAAAAGTGATTCGAGCTTCGACACTGATAGCGAATAATTTCCACAACCAACCAACTTATTTGCTTGCTCAACTATTACCACTGCTCGCCCACTTTGGTGAGTACTCTCTTTATCATTTAGCCGTGGAATGTCTAAAATCTCGTGGAGAAGCAATAAGCCACAAACTTGAGTCCAAAAATGTCGACCCTTCAACTTGTATAAACATTGAAAACTTTGGCTCGATCCAGGAATTAAAAGACTACATTCACAGTTACCCATATTCAGTTGCCGCCAAACTTGACTATATATATGCCGTCAATAAAGCTCATATAGATGAGAAACTTAGCAACGACTATTTAGAAGAAATCTTACAATTAGAACTTCCTCCAAAATGGAACCAATGGATTAGTGATTCATCACGGTATGGTTTTTCCACTAAGCCGCCTAGCCCATTTTCAACATGCAGCCGACAGGAGTCCACATGCTAGACTTTGATGCTTTAAACGCCTACTTAGACAACGACAGAGAAGTCATTTACGCCGTTTTGTCTACATATCAAGAAGACCATGGCAATTCGCTACAAGAGATCGAAGAGTTGGTTCAACAACAGGATTGGGGCAAGCTTCATTTTACCGTGCACACCTTAAAAGGCATCCTAGCCAGTTTTGGGGAAGAAACGGCGACTGTTGCATTAGAAAGAGTTGAACAAAACACATTCAACAAGCTTGCACCACAAGATGATGATCTTTCCGTTATCTACAGCGAAATGAAGATCATCAATCAGCAAATCGATGAGGTTCTTAGCACTTATTAATTAATCATCAATAATAGAAAAATCAAATCGACTGGCCATCTATATAATTTGCCAGAAATGAGTCACATTCATCATGTAAGCCACAGAATCACAAGAACTTATACCCCTCCCACACTTCCATTAAATTTACCGTTTCAAGGTTTCCATATCCGCATTTTTATTCTACTGTTTTTATATAAAAACAGTAGAATGGATCCTTATATGGCGATTACGGTCTGGAATAACCTTTCAGTCAAACATAAACTCTTTGGCTTAGTTCTACTTCCCATTTCACTACTGCTCTTTCTAGCAGGCAGACAAGCGTATATTTTAACGACTCAGTTAACAGATTTTGAACGAACCAATCAGTTATCTGTGTATTTGCAAGATATTTCGATCTTATATCGGAGTACTCTGGCTTCGAGCCCTGAAGAATTCGCGACACAAAGCAATCAAGTAAAGGCAGAATTAAAAACGCTGTCACCCATCATTTTTTTAGACGCTTCGGATGATATGAATCAACTGGTGGCTGACTTCAGTGAAGCGACCCTATCCACGATGGAAGCGACTGACACTTACGATAAGTTGGACGCTCTTGAATGGCAGAGTGATTTATACAAGCAACTGTTGCTTGAGATAGAAAAAGTCCCATTCGAAAATACCAAGCGCGAAATTCAACAACACCTCACCGCATTACAACAACTCGAATGGTTGATGTTCTGGTCGAACGAAGAGTTCAAACTGGGTACTTCACTGATTGAGATATTCCAAACTAGCCAAGAGTACGACCCAGAACTTGCTGAACAGATCGAAACCTTGAGTGAAAGACAGCAACTGTTCCTCGAACGCTTTGTATCGTTGAATGCCAACGAACATCAAGTGTCATTGATGGTTGAGGTATTTAGAAACGACGTGTTTGCTCAGAGCCAAGAGATCAGAAACGCACTGCTTGATCTAAACGCCATTAGCCAACTGACACCTCAAGAGGTTTCTGTTGGGTTAGAGGCGATGAGTGCTCGACTCAGCTTATTACAAAGCCTCGGTAATGTTATCAAGCAAGAGTTCCAACAAGAAGTTGAGCAAGCGATCTCAGATGCGCAAGTGCAACGAACACTGTTTATCTCCATCGTTGCCCTGCTCGCAGCCATGGTCATGGGGCTAACCTTAAGTTTAGCGAGACAAGTAACCAACAACCTCAATTTGGTGTTGGCTTTCTTAAAAAGCGAAAACGCTGAACAGCGCCCTTCTTTAGACAAACTAATTCAGGGTAAAGATGAGCTCAGCCTATTTGCTCAACAAGTTAAACGATTGACCATCGAGCGAGAGCTCGCTAAAGAGAAACTAACACTAGCCAAAGAGGACGCCGAACAAGCGAAAGATCACGCAATACAGGCCAGCAAAGCGAAAAGTAGCTTCTTAGCTAATATGTCTCATGAAATTCGTACCCCACTCAATGGCGTTATTGGTATTTCTGAGATTCTTGCAGACACCCCTCTCACACCGACCCAACGCGATTATG
Organism: Vibrio sp. ZF 223; assembly: GCF_003050585.1. Lineage (NCBI taxonomy): Bacteria > Pseudomonadati > Pseudomonadota > Gammaproteobacteria > Vibrionales > Vibrionaceae > Vibrio > Vibrio sp. ZF 223. Next base: position 172,647 of record NZ_PIGB01000003.1, on the reverse strand, counting down.
TTGATACGATTGAGACCTCGTCCCAACTGCTACTGAGCCTAATCAACGACATCTTGGACTTCTCTAAGATTGAATCTGGCATGCTAATGATCAGTCCACACTCAGCATCCGTTAGAGAATCGATATACGACATCGCCTCTATTGTGGCGCCAAAAGCGAAAGAACAAAAAATTTCAGTCAACGTTGATATCAGCCCTGACACACCTGCTCGTGTGATGATTGACGATCACCGCTTAAGACAGATCCTAATGAACTTCATGTCTAATGCGGTGAAGTTTACTGCAGAAGGCGGTGTCACCCTATCAATTCAAACACTCGACAAGTCAGAAAATAGTGTCACCCTTAGATTTGCTGTACGAGACACCGGTATTGGGATCGACAAACAACAACAGAAACAAATATTCGAACCCTTTGCTCAAGAAGATGATTCAACCACACGTCAATTCGGAGGTACTGGTCTTGGCCTAGCCATTAGCACACAGTTGGTTGAACTGATGGGTGGCCAGATTCAGCTCGACTCCGTCAAGGGCGAAGGCAGCTGTTTCTACTTCGACTTAGAATTACCCGTCGATATTATGCTACCGAAACCAAGCACAGCAACAGCTGACATATATGTTCTAGGTAACGAGAACATGCTCTCTAAACGCATAGAATGGGATCTTAACCTTTACGGCTTGAAGGTTACTCAGCAAGTGAGTAACACAGCTACGATCACACAACAGCTCGTAACTCAAAAACACAATAAACCAATCACCGTAATTTTTGCTGAAGATGACGCGTTCCAAGCCAATTACTACACCACTGATTTAGATAAGCTGCACCAAAACGGCATCACTATCTGTTTGATTCGTTCTTTCTTAAGTGAGCCAGCTGACATCGGTAACAGCGTTACTGCTCAGGTATCGCAGCCCCTACTTGGATTACGTTTGATTAAAGCGGTTGAGCTCTGTGATACGCAAGGTTTAGCTGAATTGTCAGAAGCCAACCAACAAACTACGACCATCCAACACAAAATCCTCATCGTCGAAGACAACAAGATCAACCAAAAAATTGCTGGACTCCACGTCGGTAAAAGTGGTTTTGAATTCGAGTTTGCGAATAATGGTCAAGAGGCCATCGACATGTTCACCGCCAACCCTCATTACGCTGCGATACTCATGGATTGCATGATGCCAGTAATGGATGGCTTCAACGCAACAAGCAACATCCGACGATTTGAAAAAGAAACTGGCGCCACGCGCCGCATCCCTATTATCGCCCTCACCGCCAGTGTGATTGATGACGATATTCAAAAGTGTTTCGACGTGGGTATGGATGATTATGTACCAAAACCATTCAAGTTCGAGATGTTGAAGGAGAAAGTGCTTGCGGCTGTAGAAGCAATGCCACTGCCAGTTACACATAACGCGCCAGCAGCATCAACAAGTTCAACCGTTACTCCTATTCATAGTGCACAAACAGCCAAGAAAACATTACCAGAGCAAGCTGAGCCTAACTTTGTGCCAAGCAAATCTGAGAAGATCCTTTTGGTTGAAGACAATCGCGTAAACCAGAAAGTTGCTTCAGTCATGCTCAAAAAGGCCGGTTACGCCTTTGAAATTGCAGACAACGGGCAAATCGCCGTTGATATGTATCGGAATGACAGCAGTTTCGACATTATTTTAATGGACTGCATGATGCCGGTGATGGATGGCTTCACCGCCACTAAGGAGATTCGAGAACACGAGAAAAACCTAGGCTTAAGCAAGACTCCTATTATCGCGTTAACCGCCAGTGTTATCGATGATGATATTCAAAAGTGCTTTGATTCCGGAATGGATGGGTACGTAGCGAAGCCCGTTAGAAAAGAAAAACTCTTCCATCAAATTGAAAGTGCGACTTGTTAGGAGAAACCAATGAATTGGATCAAAACAATTAAAACGCTCTCGAGCAGAGCGCTGTTACCAGCAGTGGTAGGGTTGTTTGGAAGCTTACTTCTTCTCAGCCCCGCTCATGCTGCAGAAGAATACGCCATATTCTCTTTAGACTCAGGGTTTGAAGAGATATCAATCAACAAAGCGAGAAAGCTATATCGAGGTAAAACCAAACGTCTCAACGGCAAGCGTGTAGAACTCTCTGATTGGCCTGAAAACAGCGCCGAAAGAGAGGCATTTTATCAGCTTCTACTTGGGAAGAACGCCGCTCAAATGAACGCACACTGGGCTGGCTTATCTTTTTCAGGAAAAGCTCGTTATCCAAGAGAAATCAAAACGGCTTCAACCGACAGTTTAGTCGACTGGCTAGACGAAAAACCAAACCGTATTGGTTACTCCCCACTCTCTTCGGTTCCTCAAAATGCCAACATTCTCTACGTTATAAGTTCGGAGAAATAATATGAAAAAAATAATTACGTTAGTGCTATGTGCTTCGATTGCCTCTCCGGCCTTTGCCATTATTGAACTTACCGATAATTTATCTTTAAGTGGTTTTGGTTCAACATCTTGGGCAACATCGGATAACGATAATCCATTGATCATCAACCGCGGTTTTACTGATGAGAGCTGTTACGACTGCGATACCACATTTGGTGTTCAACTCGATTACTTCTACAACTCATTCAAAGCTTCCGTGCAAGTTGTCAAGCCACCCCAATATGACTGGAGTGAACCGCAGCTAGAGTGGGCTTATTTAGGCTATGAATTTAATGACTTTGATGTAAGCGTTGGTCGATTGCGACTGCCACTATTCCTTGCCTCTGAGTACTACTATGTAGGCCAAGCCTATATGACAGCAAGGCCACCAACAGAAGTGTATAACGCCGTATTAGGTATTACTGCGTTCAACGGAATCAAAGTCAGCTGGACTCACGATGTTAGTGATGAAGCGACGCTATTGCTTACTCCATTCTTAGGTATCAAAGACAACAATGAAGTCGACTTCAATTCGAGTACAGAACTGGAATTTGAAACCAATCGAATGTTCGGTGCTAACCTCCAGTTAAGCGGAGAAAATTATCGTTGGAACTTATCCTTCTTAGATTCAAACTTTGATCAGACGGTTAAGATTAAGAACGTTGGATCTCTTCCAAAACAAGACAACCAACACATCCAACTTTGGTCGTTAGGTGCCGAGTACGAATTTGGTCAAGCAATACTGGCCAGTGAAGGACAAACCAGTGACTTCTCCTCTTCGATATACGCAAGTTTGGGTTACAGACTCAATTCGTTCACTCCTTACGTCGTTTATGGCGCCGAGTTTGATTCACACGAACACCTAACAGGAAACAGCTACCTAATTGGTGTGGATTACGATGTGTTACCGAACGTCTCTATCAATGGTGAAGTGCAATATTTTGAAGCTCGTAAAGCAAACGGGGCGTTTGTCGAAGATTTTAACGCGCTGATTGGCTTTGATGATAAAGATGCCATGCTCTACACCATAATGCTGAGTTTCGTTTTCTAACCTAGAATTAAACAATCGTCATTCAAATCAAAGCCCAAGATAGTCACTCTACCTTGGGCTTTTTTATCGCTGTAATTTTTCATTCCAACCTGTCGAAACATAAACCATAACTATCGTTTCAATGGTGAATATTGAGATGGTTTTATTCCAATGTCAGAGCGGTCAGCATTGTGTAAAAAGGCTGCAAACTCACGAACTTCACCGCCCTCACTCGGTCAATCTTAGAGCGAATAAAAAGATACCTTAAACGGAGAACGCATGCGAATAGCGACTTTATCTTTAAGCTTGGTTTCAGCAGTCAGTTTCGCGGCTGAACCAAACCCTTTTCCAATAACGTCCGACGAAAGTGGCGAGAAGTTTATGGTAAGTGCGACAAACCCATACGTAAGCAGCACTGGGTATTCGATACTCAAGCAAGGTGGTAACGCAATTGAAGTCAAAGATGGCAAGACTACGGTGCAACAGACCGTCGTCGTGCATCCAGCTCAATGGGCGAATAAATTAATGAGAGTGAGCTGCTAAGCTCACCCATTTTGAAGTCTCTTGCTTGTGTCTTGTTCTAACGATACATTTCGAACAGAACTCCAAATACAAAAAAGCCAGTCGAATGTTTCGACTGGCTTTTCAATAGCTACTTTCCGTTTCTCGACTCACTCAAATATTATGAGCTTGGCTCTACTCGTTTCTCTTTTAGCTGATCAATCACATAACCCGGCGCCACTTTCGCAAGCTCTACTAAGCATTCGTCTGTTTTATCATTGCCGTAGCGTACGTAAATGTCACAGACGGCGTACAACTGCTCTGGAGACCCCGATATCAGATACGCTTTTTCGAATGACTTTGTCGATTTATCGATGTCTAAATCTTCTTGTAACACCCCATTGAGGTACCAGTAGTAGCTGTTGTCTTTAGCTAACTTAGCTGCTACTTCAATCTCATTGGCCGCTGCGCTCTTGTCTTCAAGGCGAACCAAAGTTAATGATTTAGAGTAATGTAGAGCTGCGTAGTCGGGTACATGTTGCAAGCCGCGATCCAATACATCGACCGCTTGTTGGTCTTTTTTCTGCGCTCGGAAATTATCAGCGTAACTTAACCAAACTTGTGGCTCTTTTTGATGCGTTTTGATGAGTTCTAGATAAACCGTTTCTGCCTTATCCCACTCGTTGTGCCAGCGAAGTACATCAGCAAACAATAATTGGTACTTTTCTGATTCTTGCGTCTCTAGGAAACTGATAAGCTCTTTTACTGGTGGCTCGATTTGTCCTTTTTGTTGTTCATCTAAGGTATTAAAGTCACGAATCAGATTTGACGTTGCCGTGTGACGAACCATGGTATCGGTGTCTTTTAACAGTGGTGAAACCAATGCCCACCGATGCTCAAGTTGGTAAGGTTCAGAACCGATCACTGCCGCTTCACGAACTTCAGGGTTTTGATCTTTTATGCCTCTAGCAACAGCCACCAGCGCGTTTTGGCTTGGGTAAGCTGCCAATTCTTGCAGCGCACCAGTACGGTTTTCGATAGACTGATTCTGATCTTGTGCCATGTAAGACAACTGTTGAATACGGGTTTGAGTGTCCGTTATTTCAAGCACTTGATTGATATTTTGTGCTGGTGCATCAACGGTTTGTTGAACGCTATTGGCTGCGATTGCTGACGTTGATAGCAATGCGGACGTTGAAACCAATAAAGCAACCGCTGTCGCTAAACTCTTCTTGATCATAGTATTACCTTAAGTTGGAGAACTTAGCCCGTCCCTAGACTCATATCTGATTAAATTTCGTTAGGATCGATAACTCTAAACCTAGAACTTGACTTAAAACTTTGTCTCAAACGTCGTTTGTTTTGCCAGTTCTGCTCGACGCGCCATCATCACAGAATCACTGTACTTACCATGAGCAACGGGGTGTCTCATCGCACGCGCGATATACGCCATCGATTTATCAACATGAGAAAAGAACTTGTGCCAGCCCGCGCATAAATAGTTCAATCCCGGCTCACCTGCACGAGTTTTGATAAAGCGGTTTTTAGGGCATTCACCATGACAAGCAAACTTGTAGTCACATTGCTGACACTGGCTCGTCAGTGTGCGTGATTTAGCGAAACCAAATTTTTGTTGTGGTGCGCTGTATGCTAGGTCATCAAGCTTCTCGTGATGGATGTTGCCAATTTTATATTCAGGGTAAACATAGTGGTCACAAGAGAACACATCGCCGTTTGGTTCCATCGCCAAGCCCTTACCGCAAATCTCATTCAGGGTACAAAGCGGGTTCGGGCGACCAATCCACGTTTCTAAGCTCGCTTCAAAATATTGAACAAACACTTTACCGATGTCTTGCTTCGCCCACTCATCAAACACCGCAATCAGGAAGTTGCCCCACGCTAAGTCCGATACACACCATGATTCCATGATCGAATCTTTATGACCCGGGATAAGACGCTTGTCACCTTGCTTGAGTTGCTCACTAACTTGAGAGGTTTGCGGCGCAACGGTTCTAAAGGTTTTCTGTTCTACGATAGGAATAAACTGCATTTGTGGAGACTTCACCACGTCACGTAAGAAGCGATACACTTCTAAGGCGTTTTGACTGGTCAGGTTATTCACACAGGTTAGCGTTGCGAATTTAACTTGGTGTTTGTGCAACAGCTCGACAGCAGCCATCACTTGTTTGAATGTGCCACGACCCGCGCGGTTGGTACGGTAAGCGTTGTGCAGCATTTCAGGGCCATCAATACTTAAACCGATCAGGAAGTTGTTCTTTGCTAAGAATCGACCCCAATCGTCATTCAATAATGTGCCATTAGTTTGTAGGTCATTTGAAATTAACACACCTTCAGGCTGATACTTTTTCTGTAGCTCAACCACACGCTCAAAATAAGCCAAACCTAACATAGTCGGTTCGCCGCCCTGCCATGAGAAGATAATTTCAGGCGTATTTTGACCTTCGATGTATTGTCGGATGTAAGTCTCTAGCGTCTCATCATCCATTCTTGGAGAACTGCCTTTCTTGTACTCCAACAAATCTTGCTTACTTAGGTAATAACAATATTTACAGTCAATGTTGCACGCTGCGCCAATCGGCTTAGCCATAACATGCAGGCGCTTAGACGCTTTACCGTTATATTGTGGACCTTGAGTAATGTGCATGATTTACCTACCTATCTTAGTGTCTTGTTCCCATCATAATTCCGAATTAAGTCAGTGGCATGTTATACCCTTTATAACCAATAGGAATGACCAAAAACGTTAGAATCACACCCTATTTCGAACATTTGAGGCACGTGATGAAATTTATCAATTACAAACATTTAGCAGCAGTTAGCGGCGTCACCATGACTATTTTCCTAAGCGGCTGTGCAAGCGTGCCTACACACCCTATCGCTCAAAAAATTGACCAAGAGATGGTGTTGGTTGAAGGCGGAACATTCACCATGGGTTCAAACAACCCGGAAGCGACCAAAGCAGAACGACCAGCCCGTGAAGTAACTGTAGATAGTTTCTACATTGCGAAGTTTGAGGTGACTCAAGAATTGTTTGAATCGGTGATGGGTTCATCTCTCAGTTATTTCCAAAACCCACAAGTTCCGGTCAATAACCTTAGCTGGCAACAAGCGAACTATTTCGTTGAGCAGTTGAATGAATTAACGGGTGAAGAATACCGCCTACCGACTGAAGCGGAATGGGAATTTGCAGCGAAGGGTGGCAACAAAAGCAAAGACTATACTTACAGTGGTTCCAACAACTTAGATGATGTTGCGTGGTACTCAGCAAATTCGAAAAATAGCGCGCATCCTGTAGGGTTAAAAAAGCCAAATGAACTAGGCTTATATGACATGACAGGAAACGTTGGTGAATTTGTCATTGATGCTTTCGATGACACCTTCTACAGATTCGGGCCAACAGACAATCCAAATAACGCTAAACACAGCGACGTAGGCTTATCGCACAAGTCTGTTCGCGGTGGCAGTTTTGCTTATGACGAAAATGAATCAGAAAGTTACCGTCGTGATTTCGCAAGCCAATCCATCACCATGTCGGACATGGGACTGCGGTTGGTTAAAGATACGAACTAGATACGTGAATAACCCTATCTCAACGTTAAAAATCTGACCACACGTTAGAACGCTACGGCAACAGTGAATAAGGAAACCCTATGCAATACACCAAGCTTTCAGGACTTACACTCGCGTTACTCTGCGCTCTTCCTGCATCGGCTGCAGAAAAGCCAGACCTTGTCCTTCAAATCACGGTTGATGGTCTACGCGCTGACCTCATTGAACGATACAAGCATAATTTTGGTGAAGGTGGCTTTCGCTACTTAATGGATGACGGTACTTATTACACCAATGCGAACTACCAACACGGCAACACAGAAACCATTGTTGGCCATGTGTCGCTTGCAACAGGCGCTCCACCTAGCGTACATGGTATGGTAGGTAACGTTTGGTATGACCGTAGCGAAGAACGCTTGGTGTATAACGTAGAAGATGGCAACTACAAAATGCTGACTTCTGGCGCGGGTGTCGACAAAGCCACCGAGATTGACCCAACACAGAAGACAGCGCAAGGTGACGGTCGTTCTCCGGAGCCAATACTCGCCACCACTTTTGGTGACGAGCTGACGATTTCCAATAGTGGCAAATCAAAAGTGTTCGGCGTATCAGTGAAAGACCGCGGTGCTATCTCATTGGCAGGACACAGTGGTAAAGCCTTCTGGTTCTCCAAAGCACAATCTGAATTCGTCACGAGTAACTATTACTACGACGAGTATCCAGACTGGGTATCACGCTGGAACGAGAAAGCGATTGCTGCTCAGTATTCCAAACAAAAGTGGGAGCTCTCATTACCGCGTGATAAATACACGTTGCAAGAAAATGATACCGAACACAAAGTGAAACTCGGTGATTTCCAACGCACCTTCCCTCACCCATACGGCCCGGCAAGCTACAAGTACTACAGCACAACGCTAACCGTGAGCCCTGCTGGTGACGAGATCACGGAAAACTTCGCTAGCACCTTGTTGATGCAAGAGAAGCTTGGTCAAGGTGACGTGACTGATTATCTGTCAGTGAGTTTCTCATCAAACGACTACGTGGTACACCTTTATGGCCCTGAAAGCCTAGAAACAGAAGACAACCTTATCCGACTTGATAAGACTCTCGCTAAGCTTTTCAAAACCGTCGACAACCAAGTTGGGTTAGAGAACACCTTAATCGTCTTGTCTGCCGATCACGGTGTTCCTGAATCTTCACCTGCGGCAAATGCTCTAGGTTTCAGTCAAGCTCAGTACTTCGACAAAGACGCACTACTATCGAGTGGTGTAGAGAAACGATTAAAAGATGATTTTGGCTTAACCAAAGACGCAATTCGTTTGTACGCTCAGCCTTATATCTATCTTAATCACGACTTAATCGCTCAGAAGAAACTGGATCTGGCTAAGGTACAAGAAGCCATTGCTGATGAAATTGCCAAAGTGAAAGGCGTTGCGTTTGCGGTATCAAGCAGTGATATTGCAGCAAACCGAGTCCCTGACACTCATGTGATGCAGCTCATCAAAAACAACTACCACCCCGCTCGTTCAGGCGATGTGTATGTGGTATTTGATCCGCGTAGCTACATTAACGATATGGAAGGCCTGCAAATTGCCTCGACTCATGGTTCCCCTTGGAAATACGACACGCACGTGCCAGTGATTTTCGCAGGTTATGATGTGGACGCTAAGAAGGTTTCACGTCCAATCACACCATACGATATTGCACCGACGCTTTCGAACAAACTCGGAATCACTCAACCAAGTGGTTCGATTGGGCAAGTGCTAGAAGAGATTACTGACTAATCACAATTATTAGGTTTGTGAACCAAACATGCTCACAGAGTCTCTAACATAAAAAAGAGCCGCTTATTCTGATTAAACTGAATAAGCGGCTCTTTTTATCATGCAGGATAGATTGAATCGTGCTTAATTCTTTCCTGAGTAACGAAACGCTTCTCTGGTGAGTTGGTTCAACTGGTCGTCATTCATCTTATTGTGCACAACCGTGATACGACCTAAATATACCAGCGGAACTTCAGCTTCTCTCTCTTCTAAATGAAACTTGATCGCTTCAGCAGTCGCTACACCAAGGTCATCACTCATGCGCATTGGTGTTGCATCTAACTCATCAGAGCGAATCTTCTCGATCTCTATCGCTGTGCCGCCCCAACCCGTTACATAGATCTCAGACAACATATCAGCTTGGTTTAACGCATCGACCGCCCCCATGGTCATCGCCGTATTGGCATTATGAACCATGGTCACCTCAGGGAAGTTACCTAGCACTAATCGGATCCCGTCTGCGCCGCCTATTTTTTGATATTGCCCAAAATGCTCATAAACCGTTAACCAGTCACCTTTCTCTTCCACGCAATCAATGAAGCCTTGTGAACGTTGAGTGTCCGTGATTCCCGGGATCCCGCGATTGGCAGAGAACTCGACTTCACTCCCCAACTCTTGCACCACATGGTCACACAGCACTTCCGCGCCCATTGCACTTGAGAAGTCAAACCAACTGTCTGGTTGATGTTTCCATTGTTCATTTGGCGTGTGAAATGCCCAAATAAAGGTTTTGAATTCTGTCGAAGCCGATAGCTTTTGAATGTTCTGAGCTTGTATTCCCAGTTCAGAAGGGCCAAAAATCACGAAGTCATAAGGTGTGTCAGCATTCAACACTTGATCCGTATATTGAGTCTGCAAAGAGTGCTCAATTTGTCTTGAGGTAAACTCGCTGATCTCGAATGGCAACTCTAAAGCGATCAACCTTTCCTTCAATGCAGTGTAATTTCGTCTCCAAAAGTCAGAAATATCTGCACTTGGGTAAATTAGGGCAATTCTGACCGGTTTCTCAACCGACATTGGTGCTAACGAAATCGGCTCGCCACTCACAGTCTCTTGAAATTTTTCGAGTTTCTTTACATCTGAGTCCGACCTTACCCCATCAGCGTATACGTCAAAAGGAAGGATAAAACAAGCTGTCAGTAGGGCTGGTAATACGTTTTTATAAATTTGACCCGGCATAACTGTTACCAAATGTTTGAATGTTTATTAACAATATTATAAATATATAGCGATAATAATTTAAAGCGTTTTATAACCCTTATGAATAAAACAGTGTATTTTGCGAGTTTGTTGCTCGCTACTACTTGCAACTCACCGAGTTTTGCGGGTAATCCTGAGAACAATTTCTTCCATTACGCAGAAGAAAAAGTGATGCGTGCGGTTTCCAACCAACGAACCTGGGATGGTCCAACACAAGGTCCAGCAGTGCGTCATGAAAAGAACGTTATTTTCGTCGCGTCTGATTTACGTAATGGTGGCGTATATGGCGTTGGCAAAGGCATATCTGAAGCCATCTCTAACATCAATTGGCACCTTAGGTTCATTGATGGTTTGGGTTCTGAAGTGCGTCAAGGTGCCGCGATCCGAAAAGCAATCGGTTTTGAGCCCGATGCCATTGTTTTAGGTGGCATTGACGCGGTTCGTCACAAAACCATTTTGAAACAAGCAGAAGATCTCGGGATTGTTGTCATCGGATGGCACGCGACGGAGCTTGTTGGCGGAAACCCAGAGATCGGCTTATACACCAACATCACTACTGACCCGCTTGATGTGGCTGAGGTAGCAGCCCTGCTCGCCATCGTCAACTCCAAGGGTCAAGCTAAGACCGTGGTGTTTACCGACCCTAATTATGAAATCGCGATGATCAAAGCCAACGCCATGGTTAACACCATCAAGCGTTGCAGCAATTGTGATGTCCTTGAGCTCAACTACCTGCCTTTAGACAAAATTGCTGAGCAAATGCCCGCGACATTGAAAGACCTTGATAACAAGTACGACGATAAAATCACTCACATATTGGCCATCAACGACTTGTACATCGACTATGCGATACCTTCTTTGGAGTCGAGCCTTGAAGAGTTAAAAATGATCCCGCGGAACATATCTGCAGGTGATGGCAGCAAAGCGGCCTACAAAAGAATCTATAGCGGACAATTCCAACTGGCAACCGTTCCTGAGCCCTTATATTTACAAGGTTGGCAGATTGTTGACGAGCTCAACCGAGCCTTCAATCAAATGCCTCCTAGTGGCTACTCTGCCCCTGTACACCTCGTTACACCGGGTAATGTTGAAGAGCTTATTAGCCAGTCAGACAAAGGCATCTATGACCCTAAAAATGGCTACCGTGAAGCGTATCTGAAAATTTGGAAGCCGCAATGAAACTACCTCAGATCAACATCACCCAAAGGCTCATTATTTCGAATCTGGTTTCGCTTTTGATTGTGAGCCTTGCGGTCATCATGGTGATCCGCTCACTCTATTACGTCGAGTCGACGCTCAAAACGGAAACCTCAACACACGTGTCAGATCTGATTGTTAACTCTGAAATCAGTCGTCGCGTATTTACATTAACCTCTCGTGTGAAGTTACTGGAGCAAACCTTTCTGTTCAGTGAAACCACCTTGTCTGAGGAAGCATTCAACGTTGATTTCCAACTGCAACGCTTGAGAGATTTGTCGACCAACGAAGGTTTCTCGCAAAAGATCGATGCCTTTATCGATAACTTCCATCGTTTCTTAGGCAGTTCGCTAGCACTGAATCGAATCCTCAAGCAAACCAATCAAATCGATGCTGCATTAGCCGAGCAACTTAATCAACTCGAATTTGCGATAGCCGACAGCAAGCTTAGGCACTTAGACCAACCTAATTTCATCCGTTATATCAATGAATTAGATCTCATCAACATGCTACGAGAGTCGTTTCTCACCTCAGGAAAAATGGTCGGTGACATTCACAGCCGCATCACGCCAGAAACGGAGAAAGTACTGCTTATCGAGGTCGAGAAAGAGCTCGATATCTTCTTACTCCACTTAGAAAATGTTGATATAGGAACGGCTGTGGTTATCGCAGAGAAGAAACGAATCCACCGTACCGTGAAGCGATACAACGCCGCGTTAAAACGGATTCGCGCTAATCTGGAACAACGTTGGTTGGTGATGGCTTCGCTATTAGAGGCGCAAGGTGACTTGTTAGAGATGGTAGAAAACACAGAGTCACGCGTACAGAGCCAAGCCTTAGCACTAACCGACCAGCTTGAAAAAGAGATTGGTCTATCAAGACTGAACGCCATTGTTATTAGCTTTTCAGCCGTCGTGTTGTCGATGTTGCTGGTTAACCACGTGGTGAGACATCATATTCGACAACCGCTCAATGCGCTGAGACATGGCTTCGACCGTTTAGAATCCGGTAGCCTCAAGAATCCTATCAATTTGGGCAGAAGTGACGAGTGGTCTCACTTGGAAAAAGCCTATAACAACATGGCTTCAAGGCTGTCTGAGGCCTATCTCGACCTCACTGAAGAGAAGAAGAACTTCGACTTTCTAGCACATCACGATCCGTTGACTAATTTGGCTAATAGATTGTTAGCAACCAAGCAGTTAGATAAAGAAATTAAGATCTCAAGCGAGAACCAAGCGCCCTTTTTATTGTTTTATCTCGATATTGATGAGTTCAAAACGATCAATGATTCGTTAGGTCACGCACCTGGAGACAACTTGCTGGTTAACGTTTCTGACATCCTTAGCAATCTCGTCGGAGATAAGGGGTTTGTGGCTAGAATGGGCGGCGACGAGTTCTTGGTTGTGTATTCGAACGTTGGTTTAGAAGAAGGTGAACCCATCGCTGATCGCCTAAACCAAGCATTAAGAAAGCCTTACTATATTGATGATAACTCTATCTTCGTTTCAGCAAGTATTGGGGTATGTGAGTACCCTACTCACGGCTTAGATCGTGAAACCTTAATTAGAAACGCAGACACCGCTATGTATCACGCAAAACGTAACGGTAGAGATCAATACAGAGTCTATGCTGATGAAATGACCCATGAAGTCAATGACTTAATTGAAACAAACATGGGGCTTCATCAAGCCATTGCAAACGACGAACTGGAAGTCTTCTTCCAACCAAAAGTCGACTTGGATTCTCAAGACATCATCGGAGCCGAGGCTCTCATTCGCTGGCGTCACCCCAAACTTGGATTGCTTCCACCTATCGATTTTCTTGAAGTCGCAGAGAAAAGCGATCTTATTATCGACATCGATAAGTGGGTATTTAAGAAGGTTGCCAACCTGATCACCGAATGGCAACGCTCAGGTATCGACCTACAAGGTGTGATTTTCTCTATCAACTTCTCAGCAAGAATGTTCTATATGACTGACCTCGCAGAGCAGCTACAAGTGATACTGGATGAAACAGATTGCCAGCCACATCAACTGCTTCTTGAAATCACTGAAAGAGACATGATGCGAGATTTCGAAACCTGCTCAAGAACCATAGAGGTACTTCACTCGAAGGGTTATAAGATTGCGATTGATGACTTTGGTACAGGCTATTCATCGCTGTCGGTATTGAAGAATCTATCTGCTGATTGCGTCAAACTCGACCGAAGCTTTATTGAAGACATTAACTCATCCAAGGTCGATTACGAGATCACATGTGCTGTATTAAAGCTTGCACAAATTCTGAATTTCTCGGTGATTGCCGAAGGGCTTGAAACGCAGAACCACGTAAAGACTCTGCGCCAAATAGGTTGTAAATACGCGCAAGGCTATTTCTTTGCAAGGCCGTTGCCGACTGATGATTGGGTGTCTTACTTCTTGCTTAACTCTGAGCAGAGCCAAAAAGAGGCTTAGTGTCTGTTCCTTAAGTTAATTAAGTTTCAGTGAGTTAAGTTCCTTCACAGATTTTTGACTGAATAAGTGTAGCCTTCGGGCTGCCCTACCGGCCAAGCAGCCGTAACAAAAAGCAACTTCAAAGATCGCACCAGTAAAGCAGCTTTTACCTATAGTCAAAGTGCCACTGTGTTGGCTTTCTTTCCATTTAAAATCGCGCGAATGCTTTCAATGGCTATGTCCTTGTATAGGCTAACTTGATAACTCTTTTGCTGCTGCTTTGATCTTAGCTCGTAACCACTTATGGCTTGGTTCATTAGTACGGCTTGGATGCCAAATCATACACATCTCCAGGTCTTCCAACTCGAAGGGTAATGGCAGTGTTTTGACCGCGTACTTTTCAGCAAAACAACGCACCGATGAAATAGGCATTACACCGATGTACTCAGAGCCTTCGATAACAGGAAGCATCTCAACAACACCTGCAGCACGATAGACTATTCTACGTTTCTCTAGATCACTGTAGTGTTCAGAGCTCAATAAGCTTTTGCGCGCATGCCACCTAGAGACCACCACATGTTCGAGTGCTAAGAACTGTTCCATATCGATTGTATCGCCAACAGTAGGGTGATCACTACTACACACCACGACCAGCTCCTCTGTAGAAATCACCTCATGCTTAAGCATGGTTCTTCCTTTTGGCGTCATATCGACAATCACATCGTGTCTTTGGAGCCTTAAATCAGACTCGTAATCTTCCGTAAACAGAGGGTGAACTTCGAGTGCGATACCGGGTGCAACCTGGCTGATTAACTGCATCACTCTTGGCATCATTTCATAGCTAGCCGCCGAGACGCAGGCAATAGAAAACACGCGGCCTGAGGTTTTAGGATCGAAGTCTCTTGATGCGGATAAGGTAGACGTAAAGTTTTTAAGCGCAGCGGCCATTGCAGGGTAGATATCAATAGCGAATGTGGTTGGCTCTACGCCTGATGTGGTGCGGTGAAACAATGGCTCATCATAGATATCTCTCAACCTTGCAAGTGCTTTACTCACTGCTGGTTGGCTTATATCCATGCGATTAGCAGCCCTAGATAAGTTCTGTTCTTCATAGATAGCAACAAATATAGGAATTAGATTTAGTTCGGTACTTTTCATACAGTTCCATATTAAAGAAGCAGGTTCCCCATAGTAGAGAACCTGCCGATTATGTTCGATGCGAATAACTAAAGTTTGCTACTTAGTTCTATCTTTTAAGTCTGGCAAGGCTTTAGGGATTTTCAAGCGGGCGAAAATCGAACGAGAATGCCTTGAGTCTGTTTGAGTACTGGGCAGGCTACGTAACTCTCTCCACAAGCGAGTAAATACGTTTTTATCTTCACGCCCTTGTTGGAGCGCTTCGCTGTCTTCCACCCAACGTTTTTGTCCATTCAATTTACCAAGTTTCACTTTACCCAGTTCTAACTGAGTCGTTTCAGTTCGTAACTCTCGATAGATAAAGGTTCTCAATGCAGACCAATTACCTTGCTTGAGTAAACGACGGAATACCAACCAACTCGGTGTTGGTCGGTTCTTGTAATAGCGCATCAAAGAAACAAATAGCGCAACGCACAACACTAATGCCAAACCTACGCTGATAAAGACCGACATATAAGCCTTGATGAAAGATTGGAGCGTGTGCTTGGCTTCAAACACCTCACCTTTTATGACAACGCTTTCAAGACGTTGATTCTTACTGTCCCACCACTGGAATGAAAAATCCGGCAAGATAAATTCGCCACCTTGTTGAATCACATAAACCGTTTCTTCGATGCGGCTAGAACGGTAATCACCACGCTCTTGTGTATCGTCTAAACGATTAGGCTGTGGGTAAGCTTGATATTGCTGAGTCGCTTCATTGGACAACACATCTGGCAGTAACACAGACAAGCTGTCTTTCGCTTTAATCGTAACCGTGCGTGTAACCGCATCGCCAACTTTCAAGTTTTCATTCGAACGTTGCCACTGCTGTTCAACATCCACATCGGTTGCAGAAAACCAAGGCGATTCATCACTTAACAAACCTGAAGGTAATGAAGCTTCAAACTTAATGGGTTGCGTATAAAGTGTGCCACCAACGTTTGAACCATCAGGCGCTGACACTTGAATTCGAACAGGCACAGTAGGAATGACGAATTCGCCCGAAGTCATCGGATAAAGCGTCACTTCCCAGCGTTGGCGTGACCATGTTGTGCCGCCCACTCGTTCCGTGTAGTTCGTCGCCAGCTGGTTGCGCTGCTTAGCAATAACATTCGGGATTTCGATGCTGCCAATTCGGGTTCCCCCAGTTAGCCAACGCGGTGTCGCCACCTCAATGTTCAGAATCACTTGTTCATTAACGCTAACTTTCGTAGGCGTAATCTTGTCGCCAGACTTCGGTTTTTCTCCGACCCAAGCGATCAATTCGACATCGCCAGTCCTCTGCAGGTCATAAATATCAGCCGCAGAAGCAAGTGTAGAAAAAGCAGTGCTAAACAGTAGAACTAGCGACACAAACAAGGCCTTCGTTAGTCTAAAAGACTCCGAGCGCCCTGCTTTTTCTAGAAGCACTGCAAGAGTTAAATCAACTCGACTCATTGTGTTTGCTCCTGTTTTGAAGACTGTTCGATGGAAGGTGCAGGATCTCTTAACTGAATTTGGAACTTGGACTTCAAGAAGAACTTAGGATCCGCTTCAACGCGTTTTAACCACTTGTCGGCAAGCTCTTGGCTGCCTAAGATTTCATTGGCATTAAGCGTTTCCTTAAGCATCAATTCCGCTACCGTTTCTTCTTCAGCTCCATCTCCCGTTCGAGGCTGATCGTCTTCGAGTTCTAAAGACTCCTCAGGGCCATCTGTGGTTCCAGACTGGCTTTCACTGGTTCGGTTTACCTCTTCGACAATTCCACTAAGCACAGCAAGATTGTTCTCCACATCCGTTCTTAGTTCTGGTGACAGATCCTCTTTCTCGCTTAATGATTTCAAAAGGTCTCGTGCCGCAAGGTATTCACGCTGTCTGGCTAACGCACTGGCTGCATTGTATAAGCCAAGGTCAGTTTTGGTTTGCAAAAATGCACTGTGAGCTAACTTAAAATCACGAGCATAGTAATAAGCCGCGCCCTTTCTCATTGGATCCTTAAAATGCTTGGCCGCTTCAAGATATTCCTTCTGATTCAATAAACGTTGCCCTTGTTGATCAGGCGTTAGCCATAAGTCCCACCACCATTGAGCTGTTTTATCCCAAGCTGTAAGCGGCTCCACCACGACTGGTTTCTCAGCAGTTAAATTGACTGTTTTCGCCAAAGTGCTTGGTGAATAGATGCTACCTGAAATCACTAGACCAACGACACACCACTGTACCAACCACCCTTTTCTGAACCACAACAACATGATGATTGCCATTGGAATAAGCAGGCCATATCCCATGTCTTTCCAAGGCATTGAAGACTCACCATTCAGTTGCATGTTTCTTTCAACCGCTTGATTGAGTTGTTGGATATCGGAGTTATCAACGATCACTTCGATCAGTCGTCCACCCGTCTTGCTCGCTAGGCTGCGCAATGAATCTAGGTCGACAGGGTTATCGCTCACCACATTACTGTTTCCTGCGGCTAGAATCAGCAACTGATACGGATTGTCGTTAAAGAAACTCTCGTACGCCCTAATGGTGCTTGGGTTTACACCATCAGATACCAACAGTACAGAAGAGCCTAACTCACCAGACAGTTGCTGATTAATCAGTGGCAGTGCTTCTTCTGCTGACTTACCTGATACCGGCATGATATCGGGTGTGATAGCCGCTAGAAACGGTTCGAATACCTTGCTGTCTTGAGTGACGGGCATCGCGACGTGTGCGCTGCCTGCGTAAACCACTAAGCCCGTATTACCGCCTTTCCGAGCTGCCAATAAGTCTCTAATTTTCTGCTTAGATCGTTCTAAGCGACTTGGAGGCAAATCTTTAGCAAGCATGGATTCACTGTTATCGAGGACAACCAACATCGATGCTTTATCTTCACCAAAAGGCGAAGCTTCACGCTGCCATGTTGGGCCAGAACAGATAATGATGGCGATGGTCACAATCACCATTAATAGCTTCAGTGGTAACTGTTTGCGCCAACCGGTTTCACCGATGGTTAATGCATCACGTAAATGTGCAGGCAGAATGTCTTTCCACGTTGGTTTGGTCTCTTCTCTCCAGCGAATCCACAATAGGAAAAACATCGGGATAAAGGCCAACAACCACAATGGTCGGATAAAGTGAAACTGGGTAAAGAACTGTTGCAACATGAGAGAATCAGGCATCGTTCTCTCCTTTCAAATTTTTCATTGAAGAAGCCAAAAGCGAGCGTCGGCGGATTGTTGCTAAACTAAACGCAGTCAAATACATCACAACAACAATGGCCATCAGGTAATGGTGTAATCCCTGTTTAGGACGATAAGTCGTACTCTCATACAACTGAGGCTCTAGCTCACCAATTTGAGCATAAGCTTTAGTCAATTCATCGCGATTAAGTGCTTCAAAGGCTTCACCACCAGACTCTTGAGCCACTCGTTTGATGGTTTCCATATCCAAAGCTACTTCACCAACGGTTTGTGGGTCACCCATGGCGATCACGTGAATACGAACGCCTTTCGCCTTCGCAACTTTTGCGGCATCGATAGGTTCGACAAAGCTTCCTGTGTCATTGCCATCAGTTAGTACAATCACAACTTTCTCTTTCGCGTTGGCATCAATGCTCGGGTCTTGAACTGCAGTACTTTGCTTTTCGCTTTGTTCAAACACCTTAATCGCAAGACCAATAGCATCGCCTAAGTGCGTGCTTTGCCCTGCCATCACGACATCGGTTTGATTAAGCAGTTCAAGCCATACATCTTGATCAGCCGTAAACGGTGTTTGTACAAACGCTGCATCACCAAACAAGATCAAACCGAGTCGGTCCCCTTTTCTGGTTTTCGCAAAATCGGCTAACACCTCTTTGGTCGCATCTAAACGAGAGATTTTATCGCCTTGCTTAGAGGTGAAATCTTGCTCCGCCATTGAGCCGGATAAATCGACCACCACCATCACATCACGACCCAATTGTTCACGAACCTGTGGCTCACCAAGAATGGTTGGTTTCGCTAACGCGCACACGACCAATACCCAAGTAATAATGAGCGTAGTTCGTTGCCACCAGCTTGGTGTTAACTGGCTTGCACCTTCTGACGGCGCTTCCCCAATAGCTTCAACCAATTCTCGAAAAAATGGCACCTTAATCGCCATTTGCTTAGTTCGATAAGCTGGTACGGCAAAGTAGACCAACAACGGCAGAGGTAACGCGATAAACCACAATGGGTGCGCAAATTCGAAGCTTGCAGATAAAGCATCAAACATTATCTTGCCCCTCAAACGTTACTTGTACATCCGGTTTATGAAGCTTTAGCCACATCATCGCGGTTTGAATCACCTCTAAACGCTGTTCAAAGCTCAAACGCACCTTAGGGTCGATTAAACTCTGCATCCATAGTCCCGAAACTTCATCGGCAAAGAAAGCATTGCTATTTTTACTCTCGTTAACGTTAACAGGCAGATAAGCGTTCAAACGGTTAACATATGCTTGGCCAAACAGCTTTGCATTGCTGCTGTCTAGGTAACGAAGCACCACTTTCAGTACCTTGAAGGTTCGTTCGGTAGAGTTCTTGTCTCTTGCATCCAATATCATGAGCTCTTTAAGCGCTTCTTTACGATAACGATTATTCCACCATCTCTGCGCCAAACGATAAGCCAGATAGATAGCGACCAATAACAGAATAACGCCGAGGATCTTCCAACCAATGGTTTGCGGCATCCAGCTCACGCTCTCGGGAATGGCGACATCATGTAGGTCGCGAAGGATGTAAGTACTCGGAGGGGTATGTTCAACGGTCATTAGCGCCCTCCCACCAGCTTTTGCAACTGTGATATGTGATTGCCTGACGTGTCTAGTTCGATATAAGGAAGGTTTTTCATCGCCATCAATTTAGCAAGGGATTGTTTTTGGAGTGCCGCTTTTTGGGCAAGGCTTTCACTTGCGAGGTTAACCTTAGATTGGCTATCCAGATTAAGTTGAAATCGACCATCCCCCACTACCCAGTTTGCACTTGCAAGATCGTGAGGCAGTGATTGTTCTAAGGGATCGGTGACCATAATGGCTAAGATATCGTTGTGTTGTTGCAGTTGCTTAAGGCGATCAAGGTGTTGTTCTTGGCAATCTCGCCAATCACTAATAAAGATTAAGGTCGACTGTTTTAATCTCATTCGTTTGATCAGTTCAATCCATTGACTGAATCCGACACTCTCGCTGTCACTCACACTCACGGCTAAACTTTGATTCGCTTTAGTCAGGTGTTTAAGTTGAGCGAGCAAATCAGACTGTGAGCGCTGTGCTTTGGTATGAAAGAGCTTTTGGTGCGAGGCTAAAACGAAACCGACACGGTCACCATCTTTAAGCACTCGCCACCCACACAGTGCCGCCACTTCGGCGGCTACAACGGATTTCATGGTATTTTGAGACGCAAAAAACATCGAACTGCGCTGATCAACACAGATCATCACATTACGGTCTTTCTCTTCGGTATAACTACGAACATGAGGTTTACCTGTTCGCATCGTGACTTTCCAATCGAGGTTACGAATGTCATCACCCAGTTGGTAGTGACGTAGCTCCTCGAAATTCAAACCTCGACCTCGGAACAATGAATTGTGTCTACCCGAAAGCACGCTGCCCGCCTTTAGGTGAGGCAGTAGAGAAAACGACTCAGCTTGAGCCTGTATTCGCACTAACCTTGAATAGTCGCAGTATAAGCGTGGATCAAGGCCTTGCGATTTGGGAGCTTGTGTTGGCTTCGCCATGACGCCCCCTAATTATCCGATCTCAACATTATCAAGCAGTTCTTCAACCACTCTTTGATGGTCAACGCCATCGGCCAATGCATCATAAGAAAGTGAGAATCTGTGGCCTAATACGGTAGGTAGCATCGCTCGCACATCATCTAACGTGACATGGTCACGCCCTTGTAACCACGCATAAGCGCGTGCACATTTATCCAACGCAATGGAAGCACGCGGGCTTGAGCCAATCTCAATCCATTTAGACAAGTTTGATTCTGGGTAACGCTCTGGCTTACGAGTTGCCATGACCAAGGCCACAATGTAGTTCTCAACTAAATCGGAAACGGCAATGTCTGGAAGTTGTCGGCGTGCCTCAAGTACCAACTCAGGTTCAATATGTTGTGGAGTGACTAATTCTGAACTGGTTTCGCTACCCAACTCCTCACTGCGCACCAGTCGAATGATGTCACGTTCCGCTTCGTCTTCTGGGTAGTCGACCGTCACTTTCATAATGAAACGGTCCATTTGCGCCTCAGGTAGCGGATAAGTACCTTCTTGTTCAACTGGGTTTTGAGTGGCCAATACCATGAACAAGTCAGGAAGGATGTGAGTTTGGCCGCCCACGGTTATCGTGCCTTCCGCCATAGCTTCAAGCAGAGCCGCTTGTACCTTTGCAGGCGCACGGTTCACTTCATCGGCTAAAACAATGCTGTTGAAAATAGGACCCGGTTGGAAATGCAGTTGCGGCTTGCCATCAAGCTCTTGATACACCTCCGTACCCGTCACATCTGACGGCAGCAGGTCAGGAGTAAACTGAATTCGACCAAAACTGGTGTTCAGTAGATTCGCCAGCGATTTTACTGAGCGAGTTTTCGCAGTACCGGGAAGCCCCTCAAGAAGCACATGTCCATTAGTCAATAACCCTATCACCAGAGCCCGAACGACGTGGCTCTGACCGATAACACTTTTTTCTGTTTGTTCAATCAGTTGGTTTATTGCTTGTTGCGCATGGTTCATAGGTCTTCCCTTAATTCAATCTGGCTGCGTACATCCTACTCACAAGCCCCATAACTATTAGTTATACACATGATAAACAGTTATAAACGTGATAATTGGTTACAAGCGGAATAAGCAGCAAGCACGATAGCCAAGCTCACCTCATCGCTTTATTTAAACCTAGATTTCAATTGGTTAATGGCTTCCGGCGGTGCTACTTTGCTCAATGATGAAATACACTGCTCAAACGCCTTTGGTACGCCCGGTAAATGGCTGTTTCGCGCCAACACTTCACACTGGGCATACAGGTGCTGTGGGTTGCGGCTAAATTGGTAAGCCTTGTGCAGTGATTGACTTGCCGCAAGCACATCCGATTTCTCTAAAGCCAATCCGTACACATACCAATATTGTGGGTCGGTTTGCGCAGTTTCAGCGGCTTGTTTAAGGTAGTCCGTTGCTTGTTCGTAATCTTTCACACGAAGCAGAGACAATCCTGTGCTGTATGGCAATACACTCGATTTAGGCTGAGCTTCAATGCCTTGCTTCAACGTCGACAACGTTTTTGCTTCGTTACCTTGCGCTCGATACAAATCCGCTAAATTGGCGTAGCTGTTTTCGAAATAAGGCTCGATTTCGATTGCACCTTGATAGAACTCAATCGCTTTATCGTGCTGACCTAAATCGCGGTAAACGTTACCTAAATTTGTGCGGCCAAATCCTCTGTCGGCATTAAATTGTTGTATCTCAATGTACTCTTCCAATGCAGGCTTGATTTGGTCTTTCTGCAGCGGATTCATTTCTCCCCAGTAACGTACTAGCGCGCCTGCGGTTTCTGATCGAATCGACAATACAGGGTCTTTCAATAATGGCTCTAGAATCTGCCAGCGATCAGTGAATGGGAAGCCAGACGAGCCTTGCACCACACCCAAGCGGATCATTTCATCATCGTGTTTCACCGCTCTCGCTAATGAGATAAGCGTGTTCTTGCCCGTGTTGCCACCTAAACGTTCTAAACTCGAAGCACGAATGATATTACTTAAACTTGAGTCTTGAGCTGAATACGCCAGTGCATCTTCTGCACCTCTATGCCCGATTGAATCCGCATAAAAGGCAACAGCAAAGTGTTGCTGGTTACGATACTTAGAATCTGGGAACCACTTACCAATTTGCTGATCGGCCCATTGATCAGTTTGGTCTTCATGACAGCTCGTACACACGTTCGGTGTTTTAATGTGTTGGCTAATATCTGGACGTGGAATATGCCAGCTGTGGTCACGCCTTGGATCGACTTCCATGTAAGTCGTTTCTGGCATGTGACAAGTGGTACATTGTGAAACTTCGGTATTGGCTTCATGGAATGTGTGCTTTTCAGGTGTGTATTCAGAAGCAATGTGACACTGGCTACACACGGCTTCTTCGGCAATTTTCAGTTCTGCAGTATGAGGATCGTGACAGTTAGTACAAGTAACGCCTTTCTCTGCCATCACTGATTGCAAGAAGGAGCCGTAAACGTAATCTTCATCGTAGATTTGGCCATCGTTATGGTAAAGCTCAGGGGTAATCAGGCTCAAGCGGTATTTATCAAAAAATGAACCGTTAACGTGGTCGCCTGTTTCATTCAACTGGGCGCGTCGGCTGTGGCACTGAGCACAGGTCTGAACTTGATTGGTATGAATAATGTCTTTTGGTTGCAGAGTTGAATTGCCCTCTTGGTAGATCCACTCTTTTACCGATTTTGACAAATCGCGGTCAAAGCCGTAATGCGCCGAGACATGGGCATTTTTTCCCCCTTTGGCTGCGGTTTGCTGGTTATTTGTTTGCTGGGCTTGTTCAACGTGCTCACTCGCAGGGCCATGACACGCTTCACAACCGACATTAATCTCCGACCATGTGGTGTCGTAGGTATTACTCGCGCTATCGTAGTTCTTTTCTAGGTTCGTTGAATGGCAATCAGCACACATGAAGTTCCAGTTTTGACCGCTATTGGTCCAGTAGAATTCATCCGTGTTGGTGGTATCAGGATAAAGGTGAAACCAGCGTTGACCGCCTTCACTCTTATCTCGAGAATCCCAAGCGAAAGGAATCAACTGCACGCGTCCGTCTTCAAACTCAACCATGTACTGTTGCAGAGGTTCAAAGGCAAAGGTATAGCTGATTTTGTAATCTTTGAATTGACCATCAGGCCCTTCAATGTTTACCCAGAATTCATCACCTTTGCGGAAAAAGCGATTAGGCTTTCCTTGATGGGTGATGGTTTGGTTATTGAAATCACCGAGAACGGAATCTTCGGTGGCATGCTTCATCGCCATGTCGTGATGAGAACCTTGCCATGCTTCCACTTCCACACTGTGACAGTCAATACAAGCTTCAGATCCGACATACGTCGCTTGAGAGCTCGCATGCGAAGCTTCTGATAAAGCCTGTTCATTGGCATGCGTGTGGAAACTAAGTATCGACAACACGGGTAAAGATAACATTGCGGATAATACTGCAACTCGCTGGTGTTTCAATCCGTTCACTAGCAAGCACAACCATGCAGACATAACATTCCTTGTTTTTATACATCCTTATGCTTAATAAGGTAGACGCAAAAACAATGAATTTACAATTATTTAGTGGCAGCGAGCACGATAGTTGTGATTCATATTCACGACTGGTATTTACTCATCGGTATGCGCATAAAAAAAGAGCTCCTAGGAGCTCTCTTGTGTTACCAGTTTCATTAAGCTATCAGTTTCAACAAACCAAAGCTTACTTGTTATGGTTCTCTTGAAGTTTTTCCATAACCTGATCCAAGCTAAAGCTTGCTGCTTTTTGGCGTGGTGGATATTCAGCAAAGGTTTCTAGGAACTTGCCAACATACGCTTGTGCAGGAACGAACATATAAGCATGGTCTAACAACCAATCATAGTAAGTATTCGATGTGATATCTGCGTTTTCGTATGGGTCCATACGGAGGTTAAACAGCTTAGGAAGACGTAACGTCACGAACGGTTCTGACCAAATCTGCATCGTACCCGTTGCACGCTGCTCCATGAACACCGCTTTCCATTGGTTGTAACGAAGAGCCGCTAAATCACCATCATCGGTAAAGTAGAATACTTCATGACGACGACCTTTTTCTTCTTCACCGGTTAGGTAAGGAAGGAAGTTATATCCGTCTAGGTGAACCTTAAACGTTTTATCACCCGCAGTATGACCTTTCAGCAGCTTCTCTTTGATTTGATCATCACCAGCGGCTGCTACGAAGGTTGGCATCCAGTCCATGTGGTGCATAATTTCGTTAGAAACGCTGCCCGGTTCAATCTTACCAGGCCAACGAACCATTGCTGGTACACGGTATGCGCCTTCCCAGTTGGTGTTTTTCTCACCACGGAACGGCGTTGTACCGGCATCAGGCCAAGAGTTCATGTGTGGACCATTATCCGTTGAGTAGAAAACAATCGTGTTGTCTTTGATACCCAATTCGTCGACTTGTTTCAGTAACTGTCCAACGTGGCGGTCGTGTTCAACCATACCATCAGCGTAGTTACCAACGCCCGTCACACCCTTACTATCCGCTTTCACATGAGTTCTGAAGTGCATACGTGTTGCGTTCCACCAAACGAAGAATGGCTTATCGGCTTTCACTGCGCGATCCATAAAATCAAGCGCGGCATCGAGCGTTTCTTCGTCAACGGTTTCCATACGCTTACGTGTTAATGGGCCCGTATCTTCAATCTTGCCGTCAGCAAATGATTTGATAACACCACGCGGGCCAAACTTCTTACGAAACTCTGGGTCGGTTGGGTAATCTTCATTTTCTGGTTCTTCTTCAGCATTTAGGTGATAAAGGTTGCCAAAAAATTCGTCAAACCCGTGCGCTGTTGGAAGAAATTCATCTTTATCGCCAAGGTGGTTTTTACCAAATTGACCTGTCATGTAACCCATAGGTTTAAGCAATTCAGCAATGGTTGCATCTTCTGCTTGAAGGCCAATATCTGCACCTGGCAAGCCTACTTTACTTAAGCCTGTTCTCAGTACACTTTGACCTGTAATGAACGTAGAGCGACCTGCGGTACAAGATTGCTCTGCGTAGTAATCGGTAAACATCATGCCTTCTTTGGCGATGCTATCAATATTCGGGGTTTTGTAACCCATGAGACCGAAGGTGTATGCACTCACATTGGATTGACCAATATCGTCCCCCCAAATGACCAATATATTTGGCTTTTCTGCCGCAAAAGTGGCGCTAGACGCGGCCATCATTGCTGTACCCAAAATCGCTAATCGACGTTTAGCGCCATATTTCGCTGTCATAGAAACCTCTTCGTAAGTTATTTGCATCCTGCCCTACAACGTATAGTCCATTTTTTGAACGATCGCGAGATTCGCTAAACTATTAATCTATTTGTCATTTTTATTGAGATATGGACACCGGAATCATCGATAAGGTTAACGCCAACAAACATGATAAGGATCACACATACAAACTAAGGACTTATTCATTCAACCCACTAAAAATGATATTGATCAATGGGTTAACTGAGCATCATAACGATTGGTTATAAGCACTATAAAAGGACGAAGCGGAATTTTGGGAATAACATTTGTTCATCGATGTGTTGCTCTAACGCATTAATCTTTAAAGTGAATCGGAGTCCTTATGGGTACTAAAATTAATAAACTAGCATTAGGTGTTGGCTTATTAGCAGCTTCTTCAGCGGCAACGGCAGCAGAAAAACCAAACATTCTTGCTATCTGGGGTGATGACATTGGTGTATTCAACATCAGTGCATACAACAACGGTATGATGGGTTACGAAACACCTAACATCGACCGTATAGCTAACGAAGGCGCACTATTTACTGACCACTACGGTCAACAATCGTGTACTGCTGGTCGTGCTGCATTCCTAACGGGTCAAGAACCTTTCCGTACAGGTCTATTAACTATCGGTATGCCAGGCTCTGATCACGGTATCCCAGATTGGGCTCCAACTATCGCAGACCTTCTTAAAGAACAGGGCTACATGACTGCTCAGTTCGGTAAGAACCACATGGGTGACCAAGATAAACACCTTCCAACGAACCACGGTTTTGACCAGTTCTTCGGTAACCTATACCACCTGAATGCAGAAGAAGAGCCAGAAACATACTACTACCCTAAAGATCCTGAGTTCCGTAAGAACTTTGGGCCTCGTGGTGTAATCAAATCAACTTCTGACGGTAAGATTGAAGATACTGGCCCTATGACGCGTAAACGTATGGAGCACGCGGATGAAGAGTTCCTAGAAGAATCTCTAGCCTTCATGGAAAAAGCAGTGAAAGCGGACAAACCATTCTTCATTTGGCACAACACAACACGTATGCACGTGTGGACTCGTCTACAAGAAAAATACCAAGGCGCATCGGGTATCAGCATTTACGCTGACGGCATGTTAGAGCACGATGACCAAGTAGGTATCCTACTAGACAAGCTTGATGAGCTTAAGATCGCAGACAACACCATCGTCATCTACTCTACTGATAACGGTGCAGAAACCGTATCTTGGCCTGATGGCGGTGCGACTTACTTCCACGGTGAGAAAGGTACAACTTACGAAGGCGGTATGCGTGTTCCTCAGCTAGTTCGCTGGCCTGGTACAATCAAGCCGGGAACTAAGATCAACGACATCATGAGTCACCAAGACTGGATTCCGACTCTACTAGCAGCAGCTGGTGATGATAAAGTGGTTGAGAAGCTGGCTTCTGATAAAGGTGCGACTTACAACGGTAAAAACTGGCGTGTACACCTAGATGGTTACAACTTCCTGCCTTACTTCCAAGGTAAAGAAGAGAAAGGCCCTCGTGATAGCATGCTTTACTTCTCTGCTAACGCTGAGTTAAACGCGGTACGTTGGAATGACTTCAAGATTTCGTTCGCTGTAATGGACGGTAACATCACAGATGCAGTGCGTTTCCAACCAAACTGGCCTCAAGTCGTTCACCTACGTGCAGACCCATTCGAAAAAGCACCACACGAGTCTGGCATGTACCTGCGTTGGATGGCAGACAACATGTGGCTATTCGTACCAGTAGGCGGCAAAGTACAAGAGTTTATGAACACACTACCCGACTACCCAATGCAGAACAGCCAAGTACTGAACCCAGGTAACTTCAACCAAAATGCTTACATGCTTCAAGGTAAACTTAAGCAACTAGAAGCTGCAGCAGCACAAGCTAAATAAGCTACTCTAGATTAAACATGTAATAACGAAGCCGTGGTGACTGAATGCAGTGACCGCGGCTTTTTAGTATCCAATACAAATAACATAAGACGCGAACCGCCAACTAGTATAATTCACACCCAACCTACCCTCTCATTTTTCAAAAATAAAAACTCACACTAGTCAATGTGAACCTTAATATATGACCGTTGCGTTAAGATTTCGCAAATTTTTTCAAATCCTTATGACATGACTTGAATTGGAGTTCTTACCATGCGATTGTAATTCAACTGCCCATAAACAACTGTATGATTATGAAAACATTAAAATCCATCGCGCTGCTTTCCACAATTATCGCAGCACCACACGCGTTCGCTGACGTAACAATTGAAGTTCCTTCTAGCGCAGATGCTTTAGTCGAAGTCTTAGCGGTTAACGAAGCTAAGCCTGCTCTTGAGGGTGGCTTTTTCTCTTCAAGCAAAACGATCACCGTGCCAGACGGCGTAAACCAAATCGTTTTCAAATATCAACTTGCTTTCAGCCAAGGTAACGACCGCGAGTTTGTCGATAGCGATACGATTATTGCTACTTTTGATGCGACAGACATAGCATTGACGTTCGATATGCCTAAGTTCCGTAACACCAACGAAGCGAAAAAAGGCCTTCAAAACTTAGATTGGAAACTGGTTGATGAAAACCAAAATGCAATCAGTGTTAAGCAAGACAAACTTATCAAAGATGGCATGCAGATTGGTCGTAAGTACCCGCAAGAAGCGAAAGAATACAACCAGAAAGGTGGCATCGCTGCACTTACAGTAGGTGCTAGTGCGGGCGCAGCAGCAGCTGTCGTACAGCCAGTAACGCTTCCAGCAAAGATTGACGGAAATGCAGCAAATACAGCTGAAGAGATGTTGTATTTCTGGTACGAAAAAGCAGATGCTGAAGCAAAGCAGAAATTCAAAGACTACGTGAACAAGTAACTCAACTGTCTTAATTTAAAAATGAAAGAAGCTGGCACACTGCCAGCTTCTTTTTTGTCTTCATCTAGGTACTTTAGGCTCGTATAGATTAAGCAGACTCAGTGGATACCACTTTGCCATCCACTCTGGTTGGCCATCCCAACGCTTTATATTCTTCAGCCAGTAAGTATGCACAACGGCTAGAAATTCTTGTTTTAATCCAGTCACCAAGTCCCAATACTTTATATTCCAGTACAGCCATTTTCATAACAATTCTATTCCGCTCTAATTCAATTTATAAATCTAGAGTGAACGTTATAGATATTCTCTTGTGGTGTATGTTCCTAAAAGAACACTGTGCATAATGTTTTCGTGTGATATTGATTAATCACTCAAAATCTAATCATCCAAAGGTTAGCTGTGCTTTTAGAGGTTCACGCTTTAATCTCAGCGACAGGATCGCGCATCATCAAATTCATTGGTGAAATACGCTCATACAAACCCTCAGCATCAGTGATGAACACCTTCCCTCTCTCTATCTTCACTAAGCCCTGTTGCTCTATACCTTTAAGCACCTCATTCAACCTGGGTCTCGAGATCCCTGTAATAGTACTCAATTGAGTTTGTGAGATATTTATACTCACGGTCGCACCTGCTATATTGGTTTGGCGTGCAGCAAGCTCCAACAAGACGTAAATGGTTTTCTGTTCTTTTTCATGAATCGAGGATAAGTAAGCTTGCATCCAAATAGATTGTGCTTTGGTCCCACTATGCAACAACCATTTGAATACCATGCACTGCTCTTCGGCAAGCGCTAACACCTTCTTGGCAGGAAACAGTACCATGGTAATAGGCTCGACCTCCTCTGCCACAGCAAAGAGGTTGTAGTCAGCATGAATAGACAAAGCACCTAGCCAATCTCCTCTTCCAATCACACCACCGGATATGCTTTTCATATTCTCAGTAGAAAAACAGATTCCTGCAGAACCACTCAGAATATAGAAAACGCCAGGCAGATTTTGGAATTTCTTGGTAATTTCCAGGCTATGAACACTCGTTTTGAAAATAGCAATCTCGATTAAGCTATCGATCAATTCTTGCGGCAATTCACATGGCCACTCAATTTGTTCACTGATTGTTGGGTCTAACAACGGTGTATTCCTCCTCCGACAATCGCTATGTTCACGTTATACAGCGTTAGTGCTGCATTTTGCACTCCTTCTAAAGGTAGTTCATTACAGCTAGAGGAGATGTTTTTAGCAAAATAAAATCATACCTCTTAGTCAGTTAGGTTACTTCTCACCTAAAAATTGCGTAGAAGCAATATAAAAACGACCAACATATGTCGGTCGTTATAAGACTCTAAGCTACAGAGTTTTTATAGCCGAAGTCTAAACTAGAGACTATTCAGAATCGGCTTTAGAAAGGTAGTCTTGAACACGCTCACGATATTGCTGCTTCAATGACTCTTCGATAAAGCTCGCGTCAATCGCATTCAAAGTAAACTGTGCCAGTTCTTTCTGCGTCATCTCATGAGCTTGCCTCACTGCGTTGAAGTTATCCGACATGTAGCCACCAAAGTACGCTGGATCATCAGAGTTTATGGTTACAGCGACACCCTTTCTCAACAGCTCGACAATGTTGTGCTCTTCCATTACATCAAACACTCGTAATTTGATGTTAGACAATGGACACACAGTCAGCGGCATTTTAGTCTCAATCAATTCGACGATTAAAGCGTCATCTGTCATGCATTGCACACCATGATCCACTCGACTCACGCTGAGCATTTCAATCGTATCCACAATGTTTTGAGCAGGACCTTCTTCCCCTGCATGTGCCACAGTTAAGAAACCCGCTTGTTTCGCTTGTTGGAATACACGTTTGAACTTCTCTGGTGGATGTCCTAATTCAGAAGAATCCAACCCAACCCCGACGATCTTATCTTGATGTTTTAACACATCGGCGAACGTTTGAATGGCGCGCTCTTCAGTCAGGTGACGCAAGAAACAGGCGATAATTTGAGAGGTAATACCCAGCTCTTTTTGCCCCTGTTGAAGTGCACGATGAATACCGTTAATGACCGTGTCGAATGCAATACCACGATCAGTATGTGTCTGAGGATCAAAGAAGATTTCGGTGTGAATAACATTATCAGCCTTACAGCGCTCTAAGTACGCCCATGTTAGGTCATAGAAATCTTGTTCAGTGCGAAGCGCATCTGCACCTTGATAATAGATATCCAGAAACGACTGCAAGTCATCAAATTGGTATGCGCGCCTTAACTGCTCTGGGGATGAGTAAGGTAGCTCAATGCCGTTGCGTTGAGCGAGTTGAAAAAGCAACTCAGGTTCGAGTGAGCCTTCAATGTGTAAATGCAACTCTACTTTTGGAAGCCCTTGAATAAATGCGTTCATATTTCACCTACTATGGATTTTAGGTGTGCACTTACTCTGAATAATAGACAGGAGGTTTTCTTGAACGCTATTACAAAGAGTAAGAACACAATTGTGTTCTAAACCCTTCGTAATCAGCACTTTGCGGGAGCCGGTAGAGACCCCCAAACCATATCATTGGGGTTATACGAAGCAAACGGTTGCTACTATACAGAGTTCAGTGTGAATTTCACTAATCGTTTCTCGATAAAACTAATAAATTACTCAGTAGCATTTAAGAATACTCGCCACACCTTATTCAGAACAACATTCTAATATTAGATTGACACACTTTAGTTATTGCCGCTATTTTGTCTAAAACCATAAAAGACGGTCGATATGAAACACAACCTATTCGCGAGCTTTGAGGATCTCCTCTCTCACCAAACCAAAACTTTGACCGCATGCCAGCCCAAAGATTTCGATAGCACTTTTTTCTTACTGGCAAGAGAAGCGCTCGCTTGGTTTAAGCTCGACAGACTTACCCTATTTCCAAACTCAATGATTCTTCTGGATACAGGAAAAAGTATTTCCGTATCCCAAACAGATACTCCACCGCTTGAAATGGAACGCTTTCTAAAAGGCAATTATCTTGACTACCTTAAGCTTTTACGTTCAAAAGAGTGTTGGCAGTTGTTCCCTGAAGAAACACTAAAGAACCATAAACTCGACCCGTTACGTGTACTTTATGAAGAAGGTGCTCATTGGCATGGGATTGTAAGCCTTTCGTTGTTTGGCCAGCAGTGGGGAGCTATCGGCTTCTCACGGTTCAATCGTTACGATAAGCCAATTGAAGAGGCTGACATGAAGCGAATCAAATTGCTGAGTGATATCTGGCTCTGTTTTTGGCAGCATTCCAAAATGACGCGTAGTGTCACCAGCGATGAAACCAATAATATTAACGAGAGTGAAAAACTATTATTGCTGACCAAAAGGCAGTGTGCGGTTCTGACTCAACTGGCACAAGGTTATACCGCAAAGCAATGTGCTGAGATCCTCTTTTTAAGCTCTAGAACCATTGAGTCACACAAATACCGCATGTTGGATATTTTGGAACTCGACAACCATACCGAACTGATTCAGTTTGCACTGCGAAATGGCTTTGGCATCGATAATTCATAGCGATCTTATCAACAAATCTGATAGTGACGAATGCTTATAAACACAAAACCCTCAAGCAAATAAAATTTGAGGGTTTTATTAAAATAACCCTGTTAATTAATATCTTACTTCAACTGCTTCAGTTATATAGAGTCACTTCGCCTTCAAAGGTAATCTGGTCGTATTCTCGACATTAGTAACATATCGATGTACTTACCGCCTTTGAACGTACTGAGCCTTTTTGTGCCTTCTAACTGAAAACCTACACGTTCATACAAAGCAATAGCGGCGTGGTTGTCAGCATGAACCTCTAACTCAAGACGCACGAGGTTAAGCCAGTTATCCGCCTGATTGATCGCTTCTTGCATTAACGCCTTACCGACCCCTTTACCATGCATATCCGGGTGAATAGCAATACCAAGACCAGCGCAGTGCCTGTCTCTTACCTTGCTGGTCATGAATAAAGTAATATGGCCCACTACTTTACCGGATACTTCCGCAACTAAAGTGAAATGGTCGGAGTGACCAAACAGTCGCTCCACTTGATCAGAGCTGAGGAAAGGCTTTTGAGAGGTGTTTTCTGATACTGATGGATGGCGATAAATATCAAAAATATCTTGGTTGTCTGTGAGTTCTAGATGTCTAATTTGTATTTCCAAAGCGCTTCCTTACTATCTGATCTTTTTAACTGAACGACTTTCATACTACGGATAGCAACGAGCACCTACAACCTTAAAGATTATAAGTGCTCGAAATAATTAAACAGATAATAAACCCAACGAAATCTTAGCGTTATACAAAGCTTCGGAATATCTAATCTTTAGAACTTATAGTCGACACCGACGCTCGCGAGTACCTGTTCAGAATTATAGAAGTCGATGTTTGAATCTATGCTTCTTAAACCAAGTAAAGTAATCAATGACCAATCTTCATATCCCATCAAGCCGCCAAACTCGTATGCTAAGAAGGCGCCATATTCGTTCTCTTCACGAGTTTTTTCATAAATCGGATTTGCTTCATCATACTGACGATCACTGGCATCTAATGTGACCACAAAACCATGGCGACCAATTCTCTTAGCGTAATTCAGTTCAATACCGTAGCTATCAAAGCTCAGTGCACCACCCTCCGCATCTGAATTGAAATACACCATAGATGGAACGAACACACCAGCTTGATTAGGCAAGATGAAGGGATACCCTACCTTGGCATACACATAAGTTCGCTCCCTATCGAGCAGTGCTATCTCTTCAGCAGATAAGTTTAGTGAACTCCCTGACAGCTCATCATCTACGTCTGATTCACCAATCGCGAAATCCGTTCGAAAGCCAGTGCCGCCGATGTTAGTCATTTGCAATCGCCCAACATTACCTTTCACATCGGTTTCGTTTCGATTAACGCCAACCGCGTAAGGATCAGACCAAGCCTTACCTGAGATAAGCGTAGGAAGAACAGAAAAATCCAATATGGTGCCACCGGAAAGTT
Source organism: Vibrio sp. ZF 223 (assembly GCF_003050585.1). Lineage (NCBI taxonomy): Bacteria > Pseudomonadati > Pseudomonadota > Gammaproteobacteria > Vibrionales > Vibrionaceae > Vibrio > Vibrio sp. ZF 223. Next base: position 138,474 of record NZ_PIGB01000003.1, on the reverse strand, counting down.
GATGTCTGTAACCAATCTCAAACGCGATGGTACCTGTTGCAATATCCTCTCGTGTCGTACCCGCATACACTTGGTGAGTCAGCGATTCACCAAAAGTATATTGAACGGTACCCAAAAAGCCGAGTAACCCTTGCTTTTCGCTATTCCCTTCCTCAGTGTTGGTTGCTTGATTCGAATCCTGTTCAGTACTCAAATTACTACTGTCAGAGTAGAAACCGGCCAAAACACTGAAGTTACCGCTGAAACCTTCATTTGGAGCAAGGCCACTGTAAGCAGGCATTGAAGCCAATGCAGAAAATACAACTGGTAAAGCAAACCTCATATTCACATCCATTACTTGAATAATCACCCACTAACTATAAGTATCAAAATGCAATTACAACAAGTATTTAACATGGATTTTTTATCCATCTGATGACTTTGGCAGTTGAAGTAAGTGTCACGAGGGTGCAATAAGTTGATCTATCGCTTTTAGGCTTTCGTAATACCTCTCGGAAATAACAGACAAACTCAAAGGACTACAATATGTTTAATCACTTAAGCAAAACCCTGTCAGTACTGTTCGCAACACTTCTTTTCACAGCTTTCGCTCACGCGAATCATCACGGTATGAAGAAAGACATCGTTGATGTGGCAGCAGAAAACGGCTCGTTCACCACACTAGTTGCGGCGGTAAAAGCAGCAGGCTTAGTAGATACATTGAAAGGCGACGGACCATTTACCGTTTTTGCCCCAACCGATGAGGCTTTTGCTGCATTGCCAGAGGGAACGGTCGATATGCTGTTGAAACCAGAGAATAAAGACAAGTTAGTTGCAGTGCTTACTTATCATGTCGTACCTGGGAAGGTTATGGCGGCTGAAGTAATGAAACTGAACAGTGCAGTCACAGTCCAAGGTGAAGCTGTAATGGTAGGGATTGATCATGGCAGTGTGATGATCAACAAAGCTAAAGTCGTGATGCCAGACGTTGAAGCAAGCAATGGTGTCATCCATGTTATTGATGCGGTACTGCTACCAAAATAATCAATGGGTAAAGCCAGTAATAAGCCTTCAAAAATTCTTTAAAGGGTGTGACTCGTTCGCACCCTTTTCGTGTTTAGAGATAACTGAGTTTCGTCATCAAAGAAGGCGAACTTTCTTTTGCGTGTACAGCTAGACAAACAAACGTCCGAATATCAAAAAAGCCGCCATCGACACGACCTTGGTAAACACCACTACCCAAATACAGTCACCAATACTCGCGTGTGTTGCCTTCCCGAGAAGGAATACAAAAAGGATCAACCCGAGAGCCCACCCTACAGTTGGAATCAACGACACTAGAGCAACGATAACAGCGATGGTAAGGAGGGATTTAAAGTCGGCAACAACGAATGACATTTTCGACGCAATGTACATGCAACATGCCGTGATTAAAGCGTCCATTACAAACGCCAAAGCTTCTATTCCCACTTGGATTCCTTAATTAAACTAAATCAGCCTGCATACTATATGCAACCCGGAAAAAGTTCTTAAGAACATGGTAAAAAACCCACCAACAAATGTCGCAAATTTGAGAATTATGAGAAATAAAATCCGGTCATTCATGTCGGTTATTTCTTATGTTTTTCAAACCCTTTGGTTAATGCTTCGGGACGAGCTGTATTCGTTTATTGATAGGAATCGGAGACATCTTTGTCTTCTCGACTGATACACAGCACATACAGATTGATAACGACAGAAAAGAAAGAAATAACGACGACAAAGATCGGGAATAACCCTTCGAAGCCGAACTTCAAGGCCAGTACCCCTGCCGCCAATGAGAGAGAGGAAATTAAGACGAGGATCTTATTACTAAGTACAATATTCATGAGCCACACTCCATGTAGTCTTTATTAGTTTAGATTAGACCAATAAAGATGCACATAACTCGAAGTCGCCAACACTATTGATAGTTAGCTCAGGCTATTAGATTACTTTCTCCATCACGTAATTCGTCAGTTTTACGCCTCGCATGTCAACTTCTTGCTCATTCACAACCTTGAATCCAAGATGTTCATAGAAAGGTCTGGCGGTAATACTCACCTCTGAGAAGTATCGATAAACACCGCGAACTCTGCCGACTGAAAATACATGCTCCATCAAAGCTCTTCCTACCCCCTTTCCTTGATATTCATGGTGACAGAAAAAATGGTCAATCAAGCCATTGGGTTGCAAGTCAGTATAGCCAACAACGCGCCCGTCTAACTCGGCCACAAAGGGCTGTATACGGCGAAGACATTTGTCCCACAGTTCCGAATCAAAATCACTTGGTGCCCAAGCCTCGACTTGTTCTTGAGAGTAATCGCGAACGTTGATGTTACGGACGGTATGAAAATAAATCTCCCATAACGCTTTGTTATCACTAGGTTGGTAATTTCTAATTCTAACCACGACATAATCCTTTCATGTATTTAGTGTATTGGACAAGTACCGTATTGCCCCTAAGCGCTCTCTAAATAAGTCGATTCTAGAACAAAGAGATTCAACGATAAAATACAGCCAACCAGATCGTCACAACGTTTTCCACCGTACCAATCACCTTATGCTTTTCTCTCGCAGCAATGTTGATGTAATCCCCTTTAGACAAGGTAACAACACGTCCATCTTCAAACTCGATGACGCCTTGACCTTCGAGCACCATTACCCATTCATTCTCATCTTGGTTGTACCACCCCTCTTCTGGTGAACTGTGTCCATGTGACAGAATTCGCTCAATTCGAATATTCTCGTTACTAATGAGAGCGTTGAACATCTCATTGGGCAGCGACGAAGGGATATCAGCGTAGATATTTGGCATCGAGCTCTCCTAAATCTTGAATCATCGTCATGCGGTGTACTTTATTACGTAGCAACAGATTCAAACTCTAAGCTATCGCATTCTTTTTGAAGTAAAAACGGTAATAACCCACCAAGTTGCTGCAAATAAACAGCGCTTCCATAAGAACCGCTGTTGGCGAGCCAACTAAATAATTGTGAACCAACCAAAAACTGGTGCCGATGATCATCAATTCTCTTAAGCGGCGGTCATCCTTATTAAACGCAGCGAAGGTTTGAAATACGGAAGCAAAGCAACTCAGTACGCTAGTCAGCCCCGAATAAGTCACGGCCGTTGCGACCACCGACATCGAACAGAATAAATATTTAAACTTAGACGAGGTAGAAAATACGCTCGTCAAATAGCGAATCGTGGCAATCGTCATTAGGCTCGCCGCTGTCCATTGCTCGAGTAGAATAAAGTGACTCGAAATAAGCACACCGGCAAAGAACAGACAAGTGACGATTTTCTTCCTTTCCTTGAACTGGAATGACAGAAGATCGAAGCAAATCGCAATGGCGACTAAGACTTGAGATAGATAAAACGCTGACACAGTGATTCCTTCAATAATAACTTACGCTTTAGCCGCTTCATTCAATCAATCATCGAACGAACTCGCTTGATGCGCTCAAACAGATACAGCCAATAACGCTTTAAATCTTCAACACACCACTAATCACAGTGGTCGCAGAACCGATTAGCTTTATTCGCCCATTAGCTAATAGCTCTGTCGACATATAGCCACCACGACGAGACGCCTGATACGCACTGAAGCTGCTTTTGTTTAGCTTTTCTGCCCAGTGCTGCGTCAATGCACAATGCGCCGACCCTGTCACAGGATCTTCATTTACCCCAACCCATGGTGCAAAATAACGAGAAACAAAATCAAGCTCAGTATTCGATGAAAGCGCTGTCACGACAACGCCTCGCCCTTTAATACCTTTTAAAGCATCAAAATTTGGTGAAAGGCCCAGTAGCACTCGCTCGTCAGACACTTCGATTAGCTGCTTGGAATCAAACTCTCGGAATGAAACGACTTGGTTCGACTCTAAACCAAGATGTTCGAGCAACATGAGGTTGGGCTCAGTAAACAATGATAACTGTGTACTAGGGAAATCAAGCTCAATAGACGATTCACAAACTGCGGCAGACAACTCCCCAGATAAGGTATTAAATATGACCCTATCCCCTGTGTTGAGCAGACCTTGCTCTTTCATCACATGAACGGTTGCCAGTGTACCGTGCCCACACAGCTTCACTTCTACTTCTGGAGTGAACCATTTAAGTGTCATAGTGTTAAGTGACAAAAAAGCCGTTTCGGATACAGCCATCTCTTCAGCAATTGAAAACATTAACGACTCACCCAATGGCTTTTTGGAAATACAGACCCCTGCGGGGTTTCCTTTAAAAGCTTGAGTTGTGAACGAATCCACTTGATATATCTCTAAATTCACAATGTTTCCTAGCTTTGAGATCGGATAAATATTTTGCCTACAATAAGCACAAATACACTGTGCTACAAGTCTTCAACAGAAATTTTATTAATAGTTATTTGAAGAGTAAGGAAAGATAAACAAAGAGTTATGAAAAGAATTGGTGGATGAAGCAGAAGGTTTAATATCGGGCAAGCACTAGATAAAACGTATCAGACAAGGTAGGAAACATACGCACATTCGCGGCACATAAGCATTGTATCGTGCCACAAACGTGAAGTTACTCAGCAATGATGACTCAAATTGAACCTATTGACGTACTAGCGCAGATTTCACAATGGTCAAACCAAGTAGGCCTAGCATTACTCCTGTCACTTTATCAATATAGTAAGCAACACGCGTAAACTCTTGACGTACTTTGGGCGCAGATAACAGGAAGATGATCGCCGCATCCCATATAAAGACAACCACCGTCATCCAAATACCTAGCCCAAACTTAAACATGAAGCCAATATCTTTGTTCAATACCACCGTGAATAAGCTCAAATAGAACAATAGGTTTTTAGGATTAAGGATTCCAGATAGAAAACCGGTGAGGAATTCTTTAAAAAAAGTCGTTTGGTTGAAGCTATCTCCTTCGGTAACATCCATATTATTGTAATTACATTTCTTCGCTCTTATGGCTTGCACTGCAAGATAAACAAGAAACACTCCACCAATTATCTTGAGTGCAATCATAATAGAAACGGATGCTGCCAAAATCGAGCCTACGCCAACTAGGCACAAAGCAATGTAAACCGCATTCGCACTGGCAATACCGAATGCAACGCCTAGGGCTTTTTTTCCCTTATTTCGAACAGCACTCTTCACCACAATCACAAAATCTGGTCCTGGGCTTAATAGCGCCAAAAAGTGAGCAATCGCCACGGTAACAAAAATTCCAACTAAATCTGCATCCATAAACCAACCTCCTTATCGTTCAATTAATGCCCTACTATTGCATAAATAACGAAAAAATGCTCAAGTAGTTGAATATATATTTACTAGTAACCTAATAACCAAACAAATCCCGTGTTTTCATCGGTCAAGGGTTGATATCCCCTTGATTTAACGTAGTGATGTTGTGCTAAAGCTTACTTTTGGCTCCAATTAGGTTATAGGATTTTTCCACCTGGATGCATTGCGTGATGTTGAAGTGAAATTAGAGACCTAAATTTGAGCTATGTCGCAAAATTTGGGCTACGATTTAGTTAAGCAAAGTAGGAAAGGAATCCCTCAGTGAAAGCATTTTATATTTCAGTTCTTGCGTCATCATCTTTTTTAACTGGCACTGCCTTTAGCCAACAGGATGAGATTTATCTCTACAATTGGGATGAATTTCTATCCGATAGCGTCGTGACCGAACTAAGCGACACGTACGGCATTTATTTGAAACAGCAGTTTTTTTCTGACGAGTCGATCAGAGATGAAGTGCTATTAAGCGAACGTCGGGGCGCATTTGAGCTAGTGATTATAGAAAGTGTAAAGCTCAATGCGTTAGCCAAGCAGAACCTGTTTCACAACCTCAGTGAGTTACAACAATCCATTACGGATAACATCGATTCAAGGTGGGTCGAAGGATGTGGCGAGTATGGCATCCCCTATGCTTGGGGAACGACGGGAATCTTATATCGAAGTGACAAATTAAACCCTCCTACCTCTTGGAAAGCTCTTCTTGAACCAGACACGAACAGCAGTGGTCGCATAAGTATGTATTACGAACCAACCGATCTAGTGGGTACCGCGTTGCTAGCAAATGGGTTTGATCCATTCACTAATAACGAGCAAGAACTACGCATAGCTTACAAGACTCTGCAAGCACAAAAGCCTCATATAGAAAGTAGCGAATACGTCATTGACTATACCCACCAACCTGAACGTCTCGCAGATATAGATCTCGCCTACGGCTACTCCGGTGACAGCTATGTACTGAATGATGCCGACCCTAATGCCTCATGGACCTATATTGTCCCTCAGGAGGGCACCACGTTATGGTTGGAGTGTATTGCAGCAATTAACAACGGTGAGCTATCTCCACAAGCGATAACAATTCTATCATTCTTAACTCAACCCGAGATCGCCGCTCAAAACGCGATGGGGTCATGGTTTGCGACTCCAAGTTCAAAAGCAAAAGCCCTGACCACTCCAGAATATCAGAATGATCCTGAGCTTTTCCCTAGCAAAGAGGTATTAGAGCGTAGCCATCTATATGAACAACTCGAACCCAATAGTATTCAAATTCGTAACCGCATTGTCGACAGTCTAAGATAATTAATGTCAGTATTAAAGAAGCTCTATTTTGTACTCATTCCCACGTTATTGTTCGTGTTTGCAATGGGCGGGATGGTTACTTATAACTTAGCCTCCAACCACGTAAAACATATGTACTTAGACGAAGTTCAGTCCGACGTGAACACCGCTCTAGTGGCCGCTGAGTACGAACAACTTGGCCTATCTTTACTAGTAAAAGATATTGGTTCATCCCTACAGTTCTTGAGATATATTCAAAACCCTGGTGACTACACCACCCTATCTCTATTAGAGAAAAGAGTACTTCGAGTCTTAAACCAAAGTCATGTTAATCAATTTGGTCAACGTAATATCTATGTCGTAAATCCTAAATTCAAATTAACGCTTTCTACTTTACGATCAGACCCTTTCGAGGGATTAAAAATCCCAGATAACATCTATGAAAAAGTCTTCGATATCTATACCTCGTTAATCAATAGAAACGAGCTGTCTTATGAAGGTTTCTCTTATATCTCTGTGAGTGGTGAGCTTAGATATGCTTACGTTACCGCGATCGACCCTTATTTAGTCCCGCAAGACAAGCGCGCGAACAACAGTCTAAATCGATATATATTAATTGCAGACGGACCATTAAAACAGTTGTCTAATTTGCTCAACAAATACAACGATGATGACAACATGCAACTACTAATTGAACCGTCATCAAACACAGAACATATCGAAAATACGCAGTTCGTCATCAAGTCGTTTGAACAAGCCAAAGACCGTATCAAAGTTGAGATGAACAGCCGTCACTTCCTTGCCCAAGTTAATATCCGCGAAAAAAAATTCAATCAAGAAAAGTCCATTATCGCTCAGAAGACCTTACTTGGTTGCTTGACAACATTATTCATAATCATGCTCATCGTACACATGGTCGTCCGCTATCAATTAGTTCGCCCACTGAAAGACTTGTTACACGAGATCTCCATTGGCGGACTCAAACTTAGATATTTCAAACGCTCATCTGGTCAAAGTGAGATCGATGGTCTTAAGAACGCTTACATTGATTCACTAACGGAATTGAAATTTGAAGCTGAGTTCGATCAATTAACAAAGTTGGCCAACCGACGCTCGTTCATTCGACACCTAGATGTACGTATAAAAAGTTCAATGCGCCCACACTGTTACTTGGTTTGTTGGGATATTATCGACTTCCGTAAAATCAATGATTTATATGGCGCTAAAGTGGGTGACAATGTGCTCGTTAGTCTAGCCAAAGTACTAAGAGAAACCTTACAGAACCAACAATCCTCTTTTGGCTTTAGTTGCAGCGACTATTCAGTAGCAAGGTTGGGAGGAAACCAGTTCATTGCCATATTAGAAATAGGTGATCATCAGTCAATAAACGAAGAAATTGAGAACATTAACCACACTCTTACGGGAACGACTTTCCTCGATTACTATGGTTTTAGGCTCTCGATTGCAACGGGTGTTCTGCCTGTCGACACCCCCAAATTTGAAGAGGTATGGCACCGATGTATTGATGCTATGTTGATTAATGCTAAGAATCACAGCGATGGGGAGAGCAGGATTGTTTATGGCGAAGAGTTACTCCACTCACTTGAAAGGCATGATGTTATCGAAAAAAGACTATTGGAGTGCTGCGAGAGCGACAACTTTGAACTTCGCTTTATGCCTATTTTCAATGCTAAAACACTTCAGATTGACGGAGCAGAATGTCTGATTCGCTGCCCAGCTCTATTTGATATAAAGGCAGGACCAGATGAGTTCATTCCAGTCGCAGAGAAAAGTAATTTGATATCCAAACTCGACATGTGGGTCATTAGTTCCGCAATCAAGAGTTATAAAGAGCTTTCAGATATTCACCAATACAGTGGCACCTTGTCCATTAACATCTCGGCGATGGAGCTCTACAACCGTAACTTTGCCGACAATGTTCGGAAGGTACTCGAGCGTTATAAAGTTCCGCCTTGCAATATCATTATAGAGATTACCGAAACCAGCTACGTTAAAAGCAGCAAACTTACGGTGCAGACCATTGAGAGTATCAGAAGCTTAGGTTTAAAAGTTTCCCTTGACGACTTCGGTACGGGTTACACAGCATTTAACCAACTTCTCCATTACCCTGTTGACGAACTTAAAATTGATAAGAGCTTTATCGATAATATCGTCGACGATAAGGCTGACCGCAAGATGGTCGAATCCATGGTTAACTTAGGACACTCTTGTAACACCTTCGTTGTAGGTGAAGGAGTCGAATCTCTTGAACAGTATCATCTTCTTCGAAAAGCCAACTGCGACCTCATTCAGGGCTATTTATTCAGCCAACCGTTAACTTACATTGAGTTTATTGAATTTGTCCGTGACCATAATCCACAAGCCATTCTAGACCAACAATCGCTTTTAGAACCAAACTCTTGCGAAAGGGTTGTGTCACTAAATCAAAAACAATAGTCGTGTTTCGGTAAGCTCGATGACTTAACAACCATGGCCAAACCTCTGCTTCATTATCATCTGAATAAACCTCCTGCAATAAGCACAGACTCACCGATACGCTTGAACTAACAGTTCCTATAGACAAGCCCGAATAAATAAATGAAGCCCTCTTCTGGCTCATAAGCCAACATATTAATGAGGGTAACAAGTTAGTACGTAAGCTAAGCTGACCAAGCTAATAAATTTAGCTTGGTCAGCTTTATTAAGACTCTTAACGTAGACATACAAGTACCAATAAGATGAGGTATCAGTAGGGAGGGATAAAAACGAGACTAAGCCATATAAGAAGCTTAGCCTTGCATCGAGGTCAGTAACTCCATCATATCTTTGGAGCTTATGTTTCTCTTATGCCTGACTACGGCGTCAATCATCAACTCTAGGTTACCTGCCGAGATGTAATCACTGAGCACGTCGTTAAATTCCTCCTGAATTTCATCACTCGCGTACAAATGGTCAGGAATAAAAAATAAAAACTGGCTTCCGCTACTGCGAAACGAAATGGTGCTTTCTGGTATCTTAGCAGTCAGAGACTTAGCTGCCGAACTCACTACAAGATCGCCATATTCAAGACCATATTTTTGATTAATTTCAGTAAGGTTTCTGATTCGGACAAAATAGAGATCAAAGTTGTTGTCTTTCGAGTAGCTATTCTTCACAAATTTCATCAATGAGATTCGATTACGAAACCCTGTAATAAAATCCGTAGAGTAGAGTTTTCTTTTGATAGAGAAATCCACATAGAAAATAACCCCGGTAATCAGCAAGATAGCAACTAGAAACACGCTACTGATTCGATGGACGGTAACTAAGTTATCAACCATTGAAGTATTTTCTTCAATCACAGGGCTTTGTAAGCGAAACTTGTCGTTAATAAAATCTACAAGTGTGTGGTAGCAAATATCGACCTTTTTCTGTAATGACTCCTTGGGTAATAATCCTTCACTGACCAATTTTATCGAGGATTCCAAGCTCTTAAATTTATCAAACTCCGAAGTGAAATAAGGCTTAAAGTTTGCTGACTTAATGAAGTTGGAAGATTCAGTGCTGTTAATCAATATATCAAAACGACTCCACGTAATATCGTACGCTAGCCATAACTCATCGTAATCGATAGTTTCGGAACGACTTACCATCAGAAAATTGGCATATTCCTTTACTAACTGGAAAACAAACCAGGTGGCTTCATTTTGTCGAGTCGAAAAGCTTTTGTTGATGTCGTTAATGCGAGTGACACTGTAAATATTAACGGTGAGCACCACCGCAGCCAAAGATAACACGACGACCTTAATGGCAGTCAACGACAACAGCTTTTTCATAGAGAACCTCTATAGGTGGATATCGCGTATCTGCCAGATCATCTTGGCATGGAAGTCTGTATTATCAATATCAGGCGTCGAAGACAATGGATATATCAACCAATAGGGCCCTTTATCTCTAACCGACATAAATTGACCATTTTGTTTTATCGCAATGATCGGTTGGTAATCGTAAAAATCTTCCTTGGGCACCGCAATTTTATAGTCATTCAATGCTACGAAAGTTACCTGAGATGCAATAGGTAAGTCCATGGTTTCAAGTACTGTTTGCAAGGTCACTCCGCTATAGACTAGCTCTCCATCCACCCAAGGTAATGATGTAATAATCTCTTGTTGGGGAAGTTGTAACAGTTGCTCTCGGCTTAACTGGTGCTTTTGACCTAGATGGTCAAATACGGTGAGTTGCGATGTAGCGAAAATAGAAAATGAACACAATGAAAGCATGAACAACAGTGCAGTTCTCATTTTAAACTCCGTTTTAAAAAGGTCACTCATCTGAGTTTAGTCCATATTAGGCATTTGACTTGCTTAGACATTGCCTTATTTTTCATTCGTACAACTCAACCCTGACTAAATAACATTTCAACCTTATAATCCAGCGCGAACACAACCTTTGCTCCTTCCCAGATAATCATTGGCTCACGTTTGTTTAGTAGAAATCTCTGCTTTTTAAACACCTTGAGTAATCCAATCCAGCCACTGAATACGTAGTGACCAATAAAATTGACAATAAAAATGAGTCAGCAAGTAGCGAGAATGCCTGTCGCTGCATAACCTTTAATCGAACGTAAGCAGTTTTAAGAGCCTGTTTATCTGGTATCTGTCGCTTCATATTACGCCAGCCGATATCGAGCGTCGCTCTTAGAAAGCTTACTCGCTTCATAATCAAGGGAATCGATAATGAGTTTATACAAGCGAAAATTTAACCCCATGACGACACTTTCTACCTTAGTAATGACGCTGGTCATGTTTCCTGTGTCTGCTGAAGTTGATCAAGAGCAATTCGAATTGGGTAAGCAAAAAGCCAAAGTGTGTATGACCTGTCATGGCGTTGATGGTATTTCTACACAAGACCCTTACCCCAACCTTCGCGGCCAAAAAGTGGGTTACCTAATCTCTTCACTGAAAGATTACCAGACTCGAGAAAGAACCAGTGGTTTAGCGATTCTCATGCAGCAACAAGCCGACACGCTCTCAGACCAAGATATCCGCGACATTTCCTATTTCTATTCAATGCTTGGTAACGATTCGAGCGAAATCGGCGATTCAAATTAAGTCAGCGGTTCAAAACCCCTAGGCAAGGAGCCTTGTTATGGAACAAGTGACAACGCAATACAGCATTAAGGTCGTGAAGTACTTCATCGTCGCATCCTTAGTGTGGGCGATTGTAGGTATGATCATCGGCGTGATCCTCGCCGCGCAATTATATTGGCCAGTCTTAAACTTTGATTCTCAATACTTCCAATTTGGTCGACTGCGTCCGCTACATACATCAGGAGTGATTTACGGCTTCGTCGTGAATATCTTGATGGGGACCTCATTGTACATTGCCCAACGAACGGGCCATTGTGAATTGTTCAATAAAAGCCTTTCATGGATGGTATTTTGGGGCTGGCAATTCATCCTGTTGCTTGCAGTCATTTCCTTACCCGCAGGCCACACTACTTCAAAAGAGTATGCGGAGCTTGAATGGCCAATCGACTTAATGATTGTGCTGGTTTGGGTGCTTTATGCGGTGTTGTTCTTTGGCACCCTTGCTAAGCGGAAGGTCAGCCATATCTTTGTGGCAAACTGGTTCTTTGCTGCTTTCATTATCGTCGTTGCCATGATTTTCATCGTCAACAACCTCGCGATACCAGTGTTGGCGATGAAGTCCTACTCTGTATTTGCTGGGGCTCAAGATGCAATTGTTCAGTGGTGGTGGGGACATAATGCCGTCGGTTTCTTACTGACCGCTGGTGTGATTGGTATGAATTACTATTTCATACCCAAAGCGGCGGATCGACCTATCTATTCGTACCGTTTGTCTGTGATCCATTTCTGGGGCTTGGTTGGCTTCTACACATGGGCCGGAACGCACCATTTAGTTTATTCTTCCGTTCCTATATGGATTCAGAACATCGGTATCGTGATGTCATTAATCCTATGGCTCCCTTCTTGGGCCGGTGCGTTCAATAGCGCAATGACCCTTTTACAAAACAAGGAAAAGCTGAAATCCGACTACATTCTTTTATTCTTTTTCTCAGCGATTCTTTACTACTGTTTGGCGACATTCGAAGGTCCACTGCTTGCCATTCGTTGGTTCAACATGGTGGCACACAACACCGAGTGGATCATAGGACACGTACATTCCGCAGCTCTTGGATGGGTTGGGATGTCAGGGATAGCGGTTTTTTACTATTTCATTCCACGCTTATGGGGCCAAACCGACCTTTGGTCGCGACGACTGATTAAATGGCACTTTTGGCTCGCTCATGCTGGCGTCGCCATCTATGCAATAGCACTTTGGATCGCAGGCATCGGTGAGGGTTATATGTGGCTCGCTCAAAATGAAAATGGCGAACTGATTTACAGTTTTGTAGAAGCTATGGACTTTAAAGCACCTTGGCTATTCATGCGTTTCTTTGGCGGTGCGCTGTTTGTACTTGGATTGTTCTTAATGGCATTCAACTTGTACAAAACGGTTCGTATGCCAACCGTACATGACGCTAAACACACCATTAATGAGGGGGCTTAAGTGATGAGTAAAGACTTTACACATTCAATCGTCATTTTAATTTTGACCACCGTTGTTGTCGCCTCCTTCTCTTTATTAGTTTGGGTAGTACCAAGCATTGTCCGTGGAGATGATATTGCCAAAGGCAGCTTAGCGATACCTCTGACACCTATTGAGTTAGCAGGTCGAGATATCTACATCAGCGAAGGCTGCCATGTTTGTCACACTCAGATGGTTCGCCCTCTAGAACCAGAAGTTAAACGTAATGGTCGCCCGAATAAAGAAGCGGATGATATCTATGAGTTTCCAAACTTATGGGGTTCAAAGCGTACAGGCCCAGACTTAACCAATTTAGGTAGAAAGTATTCTGACCAATGGCATGTCATTCACCTCGTGAACCCTCGCAGAGTTGTCCCTACCTCTATCATGCCCTCTTACCCGTGGCTGTTTGAGCAAACTCTGACTGGAGATGATATCAGCGCCAAAATGGAAGCCTTGCGCACGCTGGGTGTGCCTTATACCGACAAAGAGATTGGCGATGCGAGATTGCAAGTAAGAGGCAAAACCAAAGGTGAAGCGCTAATTCGTTACCTTCAAAGCCTTGGTAAAGATACGTCACAGGAGGTATCACAATGAGCACATTTTGGAATCTATGGGCGGTATTATTAACCTTAATTTTCTTTGTTCTGATGGTGTCTGTTGTCGTTAAATACTGGCGTAGCAATCACAAGGCCGATCACGACCACACCATTGGCACCTTTGATGGCATTGAAGAGAAAGACGCGCCGCCACCTAATCTGCTGTTTGTCAGTTATGCGGTAGCCTTCTTACTCTCTGCAGGCTACTTGGTGCTCTACCCTGGGCTTGGTGAGTGGAAAGGCTTAGTCGATTGGGAGCAGAGCGATGACAAGCTCAGTTCACCATCCACCACTCTCAATGAGCAATTTGCACAAACCAGTGAAACCACGTTAGAGGGATTAGCTGCAGTTCCTGAGATCGTGAACAGCGGTCAGATACTATTCCAAACTCACTGTGCGGCGTGTCACCGAGACAATGCACAAGGCCAGAAACACTTCCCTAACCTTATCGACCAAGATTGGTTATATGGCGGTAGTGATGAGGCTGTGATCCATTCCATTGCCAAAGGGCGAAATGGTGCGATGCCAGGTTGGAGCGAAATCATGCGCCCGGATGAAGTGGCAAAGGTATCTTACTATCTAGCGTCTCTTAACCAGCGTCATACCGATGTGCCTGAGGTTAAGGTCGAACTCGGTAAGACCTTATTCGCCAAATATTGTTCGTCTTGCCATGCCGATGGTACGGTCGCCAACCCAGCGATTGGAGTACCCGACCTTTCCGATGATACTTGGCTACACGGGGGCAGTATTGAAGAGATTCAGCACACCATCAATTACGGTTTGAATAATCTAATGCCTGCGTTTGATGATCAGCTCAGCGAGAACGAAATACTCGCGCTTGGGGCTTATATCCGACGCGCTGGTGAAGTAGAGCAACAAAGGCTCGCGAGTTTGAAAGCATCATCTGTTGAGCGCGGAGAATATCTCGCTTATGCCGGTGACTGTGTGGCTTGTCACAGTGCAGAAGGTGGTGAACCCTTTGCTGGCGGCTTACCGTTCGTGACACCTTTCGGCACCGTGTATTCAACCAACATAACCCCACACACCACCGAAGGTATCGGGACTTATGACTTCGATGATTTCCGAGCCGCGTTAGTTGCGGGTAAAGGTAAGAACGGTTACTTGTATCCTGCAATGCCTTACACCTCTTATCAATACCTCACCGATCAAGACATGGTCGATTTATGGGAATACATGCAGTCAATCACCGCCGTGCCACGACGCAATGATGACAACAGCATGATGTTTCCATCCAATATTCGCTTAGGTTTGCTTGGCTGGAACATCGTATTCATGGATACCGACCCTATTGATTACGAAGTACCAGAGGAACTTAAAGGAGAAATTGAGGATGTCGATAAGTGGCAACAAGGCAAATATTGGGTCGCAGGACTTGGTCACTGTTCGGAGTGCCATACGCCACGAAACATTGCCCAAGCACTGATACCAGAACGTATTTTCCAAGGTAACTTAATCGACGGTTGGAACGCACCTGACATCACCGCAAATGAGCTGTATATCGACGGCTGGGATGAGAAAATACTCACCGATTTCTTACACACAGGTCACTCAGACAAAGGTACGGCTTTTGCGGGTATGGCTGATGTAGTGAAAAACAGCCTAAGCTTGATGACGCGTGAAGATATTGAGTCTATGTCCTACTACTTGCTGAGCGGTGATATCAACAACACCATTAGCAGCGATGCCGTGCCGTTACAGCCTCAAGGCTTTGATGAAGAGTCTTACGCAGCTGAAATCTACACCACGTATCGTCAAACCTGTGGGGCGTGTCATGGTGATGATGGTAAGGGTCGCGACCCTATCGCCCCTACTCTATTGAATAACGGTATTATCATGCACAGCGACCCATTCAACACCATTGCGGTAACCGTACGTGGCCTACAACCCACCTATCTCGACAAGGATAGAAACTTCATGCCGATGGCAAGTTTTGAAGATGTATTGTCGGATCAGAGACTGGCTGAGTTGATTACCTTCGTGCGATTGCATCTTGGAGACAGGCAAGAACCAGTCACCGCAGAGCATGTTCGTGAGGTAAGAGAAACACTTGAAGCTGCAGGTTACGCAGGTGGCTTACATACCACACCGGACATGTATGACCGCAGAGATAACACCATCAACATCCGATAGCGGACATATCATTTAGACAGTGAATTGCAATAAACCAAAGGAGGCCAATGTGCCTCCTTTTCATTTTCGGTCCTCTTGTACGCAGTGGCGTCAGACAACACAATTATAACTAACTGATTACACAATTAAGCAGATCTGCACATAATGCGATCAATCTCGCAGAACAAAGATGACACCAAGTGCATAATGTGCAAAATTTTTCAAAGATGTACGAAGGACAGATATGGATACAACTACACTCATCTACGATACGTTGGAAGGCCTGTCGAGCGCAAAGCCACAGCAACACGCTCAAATCCGCCAAAATCTATATAACCAATTAGATTTATCATTTGAGAAGCAGTTGGCTTTGTATTCATCAGTTCTAGGTCCAGCGAGTGCTGGTAGATTGACCGATTTGGATAGTGCAGTCATGTCTGCACGCAAGATTGTTGGTTTAGAAAACAGCTAATCTAGCTTCAACCTATCTCCATTTTAACGCTGCCATTGTGCAGCGTTTTTTTATACACGCTATTTACAATAAGTACGGCTATTAACGATAAATGCAGCTGTTTACGATAAGTATGTATGGCTCTTTACAATAAGTCCAAGTCGCTGCAATTTTCAAGTTGCTCGCATTCTCATTTGGTTAATCTTATGTTCCATTTTTAACAGGTGTGTAACCTCAATAATGGCGCTAATGTTAGTAGCACGTTAACCACACATCGGATGGAAGAATCATGAGAGTACTTATTGAATATACACAAACAGGCAAATATCGTGACCATGCGTGGGAAGCACTAACGATTCGTTCAAAAGGCGAAATTCAAGCTGTGACTCCCTCTTATGCGGCGCAGCTCATCGAACAGAACCGCGCCAGCTTATCGACTACTGAAAATCAAGATATCGTCATCCAACCATAATGAGTTTAGGAACTATCCCTCCCGGTTCTTAAATTCTCTGTTTTACTCGCTTTAGTAATCAATACGATACAAAGTAAAAACAGAGTTTGATGACATAAAAAAAACGCTGCACGGATGCAGCGTTTTCTTGTTTCTGGCGTGCCTTGTTTCTAACTTAGATAACTTCTAACGTAGATAACCTACGCAGAGAATTTGATTATTTTGGCAAGTTTTCTAACGAATCAACCATTGTAATTAACTTATCGACAATTCTTTCGCCGTCCACTCGCAAACCATTATGTTCATATTCACTAGTAATCCACGCTTTCGAATTTGGAATATTCGCCAGTGTTTCACGGCTGTAATCCAACTCAACGTACATGTCATCCGCGTAAACCGCACACGCCATTGGAACCGTATTCTTACTTAGCTGTTCTGCGTTGTACAAAGTGCCCCAGTCCGACTTTTCAGCCAGCATGTTCGCCGCTTCACGCAGTGGCTTCAGTGTTTCTAATTGGTCGAACATCCATGGATAAACCATTTCGCCAGTAAACCAGAATTCACTGCCCGATTGATAGTTGAAATGCGGATACTGCTCACGCACGCGATGTGCCGACCAGTTAGACTCTGTGCCTTGGCAGTAAATCGATTCATGCAGAATCGCGTAAATAGGGTTTGTTAGGTAGCCCTGCTCTTGCTGCATTTGATTTAGGAAGCTGTAGCTCAGCTGCTTGTTACCGTTCACTTCAACAAACGCACTCTCTAGTGTGAAGTACATAGGAAGGTTTGCTTCACCGCCACCAAGGTTAATACCAATCAATTGGAACTGTTCAACCGTAAACACCTGACCGTTTGGCAGTCTCACGTCGTTGTTAAGCAGGTAATCAGAGATCTCACGACACATAGCTTGCGCTTGTGGGAACTGAGCAAAGAAGGCTCTGTTTTTGTCTTCTACACGCTTGTAGGTTGCTCGATACACATCATCAGCTTCGCGCTCGATAGACGGAATACCGCCCGTGACATAACAACGCTGTAAGCTTTGTGGGAACAGCGACAAGTAGCTAAGTGTACAGAAACCACCAAAGCTCTGGCCAATCGTCGACCATTGTTTAACACCCAACTGCTCACGAATCGCTTCCGCGTCGCGCACGATGTTGTCTGCTCTGAAATGCGATAGGTATTCAGCTTGTTGTTCAGGAGACAAATGAGCCAAGGTTTCGTGGCTGATCACCGTGCTATTGCCTGTACCACGTTGGTCAAGAAGCAGAACACGGTAGTTTTGCAATGCACGCTTTAGCCAACCTGATTGACCGCTGACTCGTGGCGACGGGAAGCCCGGTCCACCTTGAAAGTAGATCAACCACGGCAGTTGTTGCGCATCTTTAGCAAGATCAACCAGCTCACGTGCGAAGACTTGGATCTGTTGTCCATCTTTTGCTTGATAATCGAGTGGCAACTCAAAAGAGTGCTGACGATACAGGGTGGTTCCATCAATAAAGTTAGCTTGCACGCTTCATTCCTTTTTTATCTGATTCTAAAGTCATTGGTACGAATAAAAACGGCGCCTGTTGGCACCTTTAGTTAGCAAGATACGCATAGTGGCTTGTAAAAGAAACCGTTTGTTTAACATGATTGTGAAGGTTCTTCATCTAATCGCTTAATTTACCTTCAACGCGTAACAACTTGTGTCAAAACAGAGAGTTTAAGGTGTGACCTATTGAGAGGAAGAACAAAAGTAGAACACAAATAAAAAGAGCTTAACGAGGTGAGGATACGTTAAGCTCTTTGGTTTTATCTGTTGTAAATGAGGTTTATAAATTCAATAAGCTCAGGATTTATAGGCTCAGTTTCTATAAGCTAAATATCTATAAACTAAAGCTCTATAAAATAAAGCTAAGAAGCTTCTAGCTCACCTGCACCTTGAATTGAACGTTGGCTGTTTTCAACAAGGATCGCCGTGGCCGTTTCTTTCAACGCGCCCCACTCTCCATCGTCAACTTCAATGCCCTCGTTCCACGCCTTCTCTTGAGTTTTAAAAAGCGCTTCCGATTCAATGTGTGTTTGGTAGCCATCTGACAAACGTTCGATATCGAAATCCTGGACGGAAAGCTCGATGGTCATATTGTGGATATGATCGTCCGATGCCAGAGGCAAATCTGATAAAAACAATTCTGGTGCAACGCAACCACGGTTAAGCACATACAAAGTGCTCTTAGGGTTGGAGCCATTATCCCAACGTGCAGTACACGCGATGCCCTTCGCCGCCAGTTTCACAAGCTCGCTGTACGCTAGCCAGCGGTTATGACAGTTGTTTAACTCAATTTTCAGCGTCTTCTTGCCGACCATTTTTTCAATCGCGTAATCCATCACCACAGGTAGGTGGCACGCTAAACTTGCCTTGTGCAGGTCAACTTCAACCGTGTTATCACTAAGCACTTGAATGTCCACTGGGCAATCGTCTTCTAACCCAATGAAGTTGCTCGCATTGTTAAAATGACGAACACCATCCAACCCCACCATTTGTAAATCTGCCACCATGTTCGCTATCACATCGGCTTCACCACATGTACGGCGCATACCCAGAAAGGCTTTATTGACGGCCGCTACCAGTTCATTGTGAGAAACGATCATAACGATTTACCTCCATGTTGAGCATTGATATGTGTAGTAGCTTTTTGTGAATCAGCGAGCTCCGCTTCACTAGGTAATACTGGGAACACCCATTCGTCCTGATGAATTTCATCAAGCAGTGGCGCACCTTGGAAAAACGTCACTCGTACCCAACGGTCTGAGCGAGGATCAAACTTAGTCGCACCGAACATCGCAAGCTTGCAACGCAGTAAGTGCATTGGTGGCGAATCTTGGTGCAGCACATTCATTTGAATGTCGCCCATCGCTTTGTTGCCCAGCGTCCATACACGACGTGCAATAGCACGATGCTGTGGCTGCTTAACAAGAAACTCAGCCAATGAAAGCTCTGGCGCAAACTGCAATAAAGCATGGTACAAACGGTAAGCTTGACGGCCTATATCCAACGGCAGTTCACGCTCTTCGCCTAGCTCTTCACCTCGAACACCGAGTCTTGGTTCTTCTTTATCTTGAGAGCGGTACCAGAACCAGTAGTTGTTTTCGGCTTTAGTAAAGTCGGTCGTGATAGCCCAACGGTACTTTTCTTCTAACACAACCAAAAGGTCTTGAATCTTTTTACCACTTGGAAGCGACAGTGTTTCGCTGCAATTCATTTGCTCTTGATGGGCGTCCACTAATTCTGGGTACAATTCCATCAAGCATGAGATAAGGATTTCTTGGGCTTCCATACTCATGTGCTTAGATTGTTCAACTAACTGCGCCCACGTATCACATTGGCTGACAGACACTTCTAGCGATTGCTCTGCGTGTTTTAATTCATCAACCGCTACTTTGTTCAACTCTTGCTGGTTTTCATTGATGGTAACGACTTGTTCTAAATGACAAACCGCTTTTTTAACTAATGTACGTAGTGGCTCAATCAACTCCGTATCCGTGTGACTAACTAACACGTCAGCTAATGCATGCTCACGTGTTGTCATCCACTGATCGACAATACTCGGGTGGTTAATAAGGTATGGCGCCATGCCTAAACCAGTCGCATTACCAACACCAAGGTAACGCTGTAATCCTCTATGCAAGGTAATCGCTTGTTCACCGCCCTGTTGCTCGGCTAGGTAATGAACCCAATCTAGGCTGAACTCACGCAGCATATAAACCGCACACATTTGCGCACTAAACGACTGATTAAAATCTTCATTTTTCTCTAAGATTTTAAAGTCAGCAATGCCAAATTTGCCATTACCGTATACCGCTGTCGTTCGCAGGATGTAACCCACTTCAGCCAGCTCTTTTGGCGTTGGTTGAACACCTTTAGCCAAGTGATTCACGATGTGTTCAAACACACGTACACTTTTATTTGCACGCGCCAACACAAGCACGTTATTTGGATTACGGCCTGCTTCCTGAAGCGGTACGTTCGCACGAAGTCTTTCAAGTAGGGCGACATCAACATCACCAAGAACAAGCGCGAACGTTACGTCCCACTTTTCAGCAATTACACGGTCATTTCGTTCGTCATCTGCAATCTCATCGCAGAAAACAACCAAATGATAAACATGGTTTGGCGTCGCAAGCTTATAGATAACATGACCAAAACCTTGAGCGTCTAATTGCCACTCATGTTTCGTCACTTTCCATTCTTGCTGAGCCATTTTACGAATCAGAGTTCTAACGAAGCTGATACGTGTTTGGTGCATTGCACCTAGCCTTTCCGGTGCCATGACGACAGTCGCGTCACGTAGTGCTGATTCAGTGTAGGTAGAACGATGTGCATCCATTTGCTCACCACCTTATAGTTATAGGATTTTGCTAGCCATTCAGAACCGATCGTTGCCATCATTTGAAGCATTCGTTTTTACAGTGTGTTGGTTAGCTTTCACGTTATTTGGGGCAAGCGAGCTCACCCCTTATTATTTTGTCCTGACTAGATCAATTGACCTAAATACGTGCCGCCCGATGTATCTTCACCAGTACGGTTTTTTGTTCCTTTCGGAATTTTGCATCAGCCTTCTTTCAAAGGCTGATTTGTTCTTATTTAATCAGTTTCTTACAGAGCCTTATTATTACAGCCCCTGCTCTTTTGCCATCTTGATTGCGATTTGAGGCGCGTTCCAAAGTGATGGCAGCAAGATTAAGGAAACCGGTACCGCGGTGATAACAATGAAGGATTGCAGCGCTGAAATACCGCCAGAACCTAGGGAAATCAGAATTAACGCTGTTACCCCCATCATCACACCCCAGAAGGTACGAATAATTGCATTGGGTTCTGTCTCACCACTGATAACTACACTGATGGTGTAAGTCATTGAGTCACCAGTCGTTACGATGAAGATCGTTGTTAAGATCAAGAACAAAATAGATATCAGCATTGGCATTGGTAATTGCTGAGTCACAGCTAGTAGTGCGCCTGGTAAGTTGAAGCCTTCGAACGCTTTACTTACGCTGCCTGGATCTGCAATTTCGAACGCAAGACCAGAGCCACCGACAATCGTGAACCAAAAGCAAGTTACAAACGGTGCGATAAGGCTAATGGTTGATACCAATTGGCGAATACTACGACCGCGTGAAATACGAGCGATGAAGATTGCCATCATTGGGCCGTAACCTAGGAACCAACCCCAGAAGAACACTGTCCACCAGCTTAACCAACCTTCGTCACCACGGTATGTTGCCATTGGGATGAAGTTATCTATCATGCTGCCTACACCTTGGATGTAGCCATTGAAGATGAAGTTCGTTGGACCAAAGATCAGGATGTAGACCATCAATGCCATTGCCAAAATTACGTTGTAACGGCTTAGCATTTGCATCCCGCGGTTAAGACCACTTAATGCCGATAATGTGTATAAAACGATAGCGAACAGAATGATGATCAGCTGTGTTGTGAAACCATCTGGAATATCAAACAGTGCGTTCAGTGCGTAGCTCACTTGCAAGCCTAAGAAGCCGATAGGACCAATGGTGCCCGCCGCTACTGCGACAATACAACATGCATCAATCAATGCGCCTGTGTGGCCTTTCAGTGCACGCTCACCCAATACTGGGTAAAGCAAAATACGAGGTTTAAGCGGCAAGCCTTTGTCGTAGTGAAGGTGCATAACCACGATAGACGTTAAGCTGCCGACGATAGCCCATGCTAAGAAACCCCAGTGCATGAAAGATTGCGATAACGCATTCACCGCACCTTGCTGTGCGTTTTCTTGTGCGCCGTACAATGGTGGCGGGCTAACGTAGTGAGCAATAGGCTCTGCTGCTGCCCAAAATACGCCGCCGCCTGCCAGTAGCGTACAGAAGATGATCGCCATCCAACGGAAACCATCCATTTCAGGTTTAGCGATGCCGCCTAGGATAACCTTGCCTGTTCGCCCTGCCGCGAGGCCAAGACCAATAAGAAAAGTCAGAAGAAGAAGCATTTGCCAGTAAGGACCGAATACTTTAACAGACCATGCAAAGCCAGCGTTTACTAGGCTTGATAACAGCTCGCCATCAAATAGAGCAAGTGCCACGAACAGAGCGATAAAGCCGCCGCTGTACCAAAGTGCTGGGTTGGATAGACCTAATTTATCTGATGTAGACTCAGACCCGTTTGTGTTGCTTGTTGTGTGTGCTTGACCCGCATTTAAGCTTGAAGATTTCACGCTATTGGTTAAATCAGACATACTCTGACTCCAGAGGTTTCTTTGCAGCTGTCATTTGAATGATGACTACAAGGGTGTATTTAACACCTGCCCTATTGTTTTTTGTGTTGGGCAGGCTAATCCATGTTTGGGTTACCGCGTTGCGAAATAGACCGTTGTTCCTTTTGAATAGTGAAATTGGTTTAAGCAGCACTTGCTAATTGAACGTTTGTTAGAAGGCTGCTAATTCGATGATGGCTTGCGAGAAATCGTTAACCCTTGGTTTGAGGCTCTAGGCCATCTTTCAAGAAGTTAAACCAGTTTTCTCCCAAGACTTGCCCAGCTTCAGACTCGCTGAAACCATGACGCATCAATCCGTTATAAATATTTTCCATACCCGCACTACCACAGAACCAAGGCAACGCATCTGGCCAACCTGAGTTGTTCGCAGAGCCTTCACCGTAGTCCATAGCTTTAGACCAACGACCATTTCTCATCCACTCAAGAACGGCTTGAGGTTGGTTTAAGCATAGGTCACTGCCAATACCAAGGTGCTCTACGCCGACCATGTCAGCGGTAGTCGCAACCATCTGGCAAAAGTCTTCCAATGTACATTGGCTGCCATTTGGTAGGTGGAATGGGTATAAGCTGAATCCGATTAAGCCACCGCGTGCGGTTAGGGCTTTAATCACATCGTTTGATTTGTTTCGTAATGCATCATGAGCGAACGTCGGGTTCGCGTGACTGATACAAATAGGACGAGAAGACAAGTCAATCGCTTCAAGTGTTGAGCGCTCGGCACTGTGAGACATATCGATGATCATGCCCACTCGGTTCATCTCTTCGATGGCTTGTTTACCAAAGCGAGTAATACCAGTGTCGTTCTTCTCGTAGCAACCTGTCGCCAGTAAGCTCTGGTTGTTGTACGTCAGTTGCATGATCAAAAGACCTTGCTTACGCATGACTTCGATAAGACCGATCTCATCGTCGATTGGAGAACAGTTTTGAGCACCAAGGAAAATACCGACTTTACCGGTCGCTTTTGCAGTCTCAACATCAGCCATTGAGTGAATCGGCATAATAAGGTCTGCGTTCTGCTCGAATCTTAAGTTCCACTCTGCAAAGCGAGATAAGGTTTCACGAGCTGTCTCATGGTAAACCGCGGTAGCGTGAACTGCTGTAATGCCGCTCGCCTTTAGTGTTTGGAAGTATTCTCTATTCCAATTGCAGTATTGCAATCCATCTATAACAATCCGTTGCTGGTACATAACCACTCCTATTGAAAGCTCAGTGTTCTAGCTCGGTTTTGAAAACACGCTCAAGTAACATGTTTTCAAAAATGGGTTAAATCACTTGTCTAAGTTCGTTTGCTGTTTTGGTTTGAATGTTGGCCTGACTCTGTGAATCAGGCCACTTTTCATTAATAGAACGTCAATTAATAGAGATCTATCTAGTAAGGACGCTGGTAAGCCGTCTTAACCACTGTGTAGAACTCTTTCGCGTATTGACCTTGCTCACGAGGACCGAAGCTAGACTCTTTACGGCCGCCAAACGGTACGTGGTAATCCGTGCCTGCTGTTGGTAGGTTCACCATCACACAACCTGTTTGCGCTTGTTGCTTGAACATTGCGCTAGTACGTAGGCTCTGAGTAATGATGCCGCCTGTTAGACCAAAGCGAGTATCGTTGGTCGTCGCGATAGCTTCTTCTAGGTCAGCCACACGAATCACGCTTGCCATTGGTGCGAACACTTCCTCTTGGTTCACTTCCCAATCGTTCTTAGTGTTTAAGAACAGCGTTGGAGACATGTAAAAACCTTCGTGTTGCATGCTCAAGCGTTCACCACCAAATGCCAGCTCACCGCCGCTTTGACGCGCTTTCTCAACCCAGCCTAGGTTTGCTTCAAGTTGGTTACCGTCAACTACCGGCCCCATGAACACGCCTTCTTCTAGTGCGTGACCCACTTTCAGCTCGCTCATACGCTTAATCAGTGCTTCAACGTATTGGTCGTGAATGCCGTCCATAACCACTAGACGAGAAGATGCTGTACATTTTTGACCTGCGCCAGAGAATGAACCTGCGATAGTTGCATCAACTGCTGTTTGGATATCAGCATCGTCAGCAACCACAAGTGCGTTCTTACTGCCCATTTCTAGTTGGCAACGAACGAAGTTTGGTGCAGTAGCGGCTGCTACTTTACGACCCGTATCAACCGAACCAGTAAAGCTCACACCGTTCACTTCTTTAGAGTTGATCAGTGCATCACCCACTGTTGAACCGCTACCCAAAACAAGGTTGAACGTACCTGCAGGGATCCCTTGACGGTGGATTATCTCAGTAAGCGCAACCGCACTTGCTGGTGTTAGGTTTGCTGGTTTCCAGATAACGCTGTTACCGAAAGCCAGTGCTGGAGCGATTTTCCAAGCAGCCGTTGCTGTCGGGAAGTTCCAAGGAGAGATGATGCCGATAACACCAACCGCTTCACGAGTCACTTCAACAGAAACGCCAGGGCGTACTGAGTCCGCGTTGTCACCAATTTGACGAAGCACTTCAGCCGCAAAGTATTGGAAGAACTGTCCTGCACGGTAAATCTCACCACGACCTTCAGCAAAAGGCTTACCCTCTTCACGCGAAAGTAGTGTGCCTAGTTCATCACAACGTGCAATCAGCTCATCACCAATCGCTTGAAGTACCGCTTGCTTGCGTTCAATCGGCGTTTTTTCCCACTCTGGTTGAGCGTGTTTTGCCGCTGAAATCGCTTGTTGAACTTGCTCTGCGCTTGCTTGTGCAAAGTTACCGATGTTTTCAGAAATATCTGATGGGTTAATGTTCGCAACGGTGCTTACACCAGCTTGCCATTCGCCGCCAATGTAAAGTGCGCTTTCTGCTTGAACATTCTGTAATTGAGTCATCATTCTGTCCTTGTAACGGTTAGGTTGCGGTTGAGTCTGGCAACCATTTGGTTAATTAATAAACTGTTAATATTCAGGTAATTAATTGCTAAAATAAGTCGTACATTTTGTATCTGAAGTGAACCCGACCGCTTGTATCAATAAACCGCTTTAATTCAAAAGAGTTTTGATCCGCAAATAGCCTTAGTTCACAGTCGAATTATTCAGGTTGAGATGCTGATGCATAAACCACGAACTCAACCAACATTTCTTCTCTTGCTAACCCTGCAACGACGACCGCAGCACGGTTTGGATAAGGTGCATTGAAGTATTCTCCGTATACGCTGTTTACCGTTTTTAGGTATTCACGATCTGTCACGTAGATCAGAACTTGCAGCACTGAATCCATAGATTCGCCTGCACACTCCAACGTATGAACAAGGTTGTTAAAAGTCTGACGCGTTTGCGCTTCAATACCGCCCTCTACTACTGCGCCAGTTTCATCAATTGGAATCTGCGCTGTGTATAGAGTGCCGTTATTAACGATTGCCCACTCTAGTGGTGCTTTTGAAGCGAAAAGCTCGGTTTTTACTGGGTGTTTTTTAGTTTGTGCGTTCACGATTCCATCCAACTTTGTAACAACTATGTTTCAAGATGGTTAAATACTGCACCTTGACGAATGATAAATCTAACGGTAAATTTTGTGCATTTGATAAATAAAATCTATCACCTTGTGAAAAGTAAGGTATAGCAAGGGCTAGAGAAGGATCAGTGCCATGAGTATTAAGCTACAACAGTTAAAACATTTTGTTTTAGTGGTCGAAGAAGGCGGATTTCGAGCAGCATCTCACCGCGCAAATCGCTCGCAAGCGGCACTTTCTACGTCGATAAAAGAGCTAGAAAAAATACTTGGTCAGCCACTGTTTGAAACAGGCAACAAATCGACGCTGACGCCTTTTGGAGAAATATGTTTGCCCAAGATCATTCAATTTCTTAATGTTTACAAAGCATTAGACAATGACCTACGCGCAGCGGCAGCAGGACAACAAGGAAGAGTTCGAATAGCGAGCGTGCCTTCGGTAGCCGCAAAACTAATCCCCAGTGTTTTAGGGGCTTTTTGTGAGCAGTACCCTAATGTAGAAGTGAGTTTGATTGATGATAATGCGGCAGGTGTAGAAGCAAGGTTACTCTCTGGCGAGGTGGATGTTGCCCTCGGCAATAGCTCCCATTTAGAAGAAGAGAGCATCGACTTCACGCCTTTACTTTCTGATCCTATCGGTGTGGTGTGCCTCAAAGACAACCCTATTGCCTCTCAACGGGAAGGAATCGAATGGCAAACTTTGTTAAAACAGCCCTTCATTCGGAACGGGACTTGCACCCTACTAGACCCAACGCCTGCGCGCATGCTCAGCGAACAAGCCCTATACTCAGTCGAGAACATTACCTCGCTGTTTTCGGTGTTAGAGCTCGGGATAGGCGTGACCACGCTACCTAAGCTGGCTTTCCCAACGAATGAAACCCGCTTGGTGTGGATTCCGTTAATTGACCCGCCCTTGCAACGACAAATTGGTATTTTCAGATTGTCTGATCGTACGATCTCACCACAAGCACAGGCTTTCCATGACTTATGTATTCAATACCTCAGTTATGAAGAGTAATAACTGAGCCTAGATTGAGTAAATTAGGCAGCGTTTTGCTGCCATTTACTTCCTCAAAACTCGGTGTTTCTTCTCCGCACCATGCTTCTCATAAACCCAATCCCCCCACTTCACTCCTATATCATCAACATTTAGGCGCTGAATTTTCACTCTCTCGCACGCAAATAGTGACAAGCTGACAACAATATAAAAATTATTCGCTTATTGATAAGGAGCGACGTACGTTTAATTTCCCAGAACAATGAGCTCTTCCATCATTGGCTCAAACAAGCGTAACCATGGCCAAAACCACACTTCGCAGTTCAACTTGAAAATGAACCTAAGTGTTTGAATAGTCTTAATTGATAAGATAATAAATTGATAATTTCGCTCGCTGAACCCTCCTAAAAAGCCCATCTTTTTCATGAGGATAAAGCATCTTAAATATTCATGAATAAAGTAATAAAACTATTACTTTCATAAATGAAAAATATATCTTTCAAAAATGGAATTATTGATGTCGATATTTGTCGTTTTGATCACATAATTTTAGGCGTAATTTATATTTTGTCGAAACGATAGCGAATTAGCTTAATTAGTTTAATTTCGTCAGGAGATATAAAACCAGCAAGGGTTTTTCTTTAAAGCAAATCAAGTGTTATTAACAAGTGAAATGTAGTAACAAGTTAAATTTAAACTGTGTTTTATATTAACTTACACTGTTTAACATAAGGTTTTATTATGAGGCTTAATGGGATTAGTAGCGACATCCTTGTTGCCGCTAAAAGAGTTGTTCTCTGCCAAATAGTATTAGCCATCGGTGTAGTTTTATATGAAGTGTTTTTTGGTAATAAAGTAGATATGGAATCATCAGCTTTGGGCATCGTAATTGCGATGTTGCCACCGCTGTTTGGATTTATATATGCAAGCCTAAAGGTGCGTAAGAATCCTAATTATAGTTTACGTGACTTAATGCAAATGAGTCGTGTCGTAAAAATAACATATACGTTTTTAATGTTTATCTTGGCGTTCCAGTTTTTCAAATTGGATAACCCAGTAATATTATATGCGTACATCTTTACTATGGTTGGATACTTCTTAACACCGTTTATTACCGCCTCTAATAGATCGGAGTACGCGTAGTATGGATCAAGTAACTACCGCTCACGAATACATAGAGCATCACTTAACCTTCTTAACTACAGGTGATGGTTTCTGGGCGTTTAACATTGACTCGATGTTGGTATCTTGGATTACAGGTTTACTTTTCATCGGTGCATTTCGGTATGTAGCCACTCGTGGCACTAGCGGCGTTCCAGGTCGTTTTCAATGTTTTATCGAGCTTGTCTTTGACTTCGTCAATAATCTCGTCAAAGAGATTTTTCAAGCGGAAGATAAATTAATAGGACCACTGGCATTAACCACTTTTGTTTGGGTGCTGTTAATGAATGCAGTCGACCTATTACCCATTGATTTAATCCCGGGGTTAACTCGAGCTGTGGGTCTAGAGCACTTTAGAGACCTACCAACGGCAGACGTAAATATACCAATGTCGATGGCACTCGGTGTGTTTATTCTACTGTTAACCTATACATTTAAAAATAAAGGTTTGAAAGGCTTTATCAAAGAGCTAACTACTCAGCCGTTTGATAACCCTCTTTTATATCCTGTTAACTTAGTTCTTGAATTAATAACATTAATTTCAAAGCCAATATCACTAGGCTTACGATTATTCGGAAATATGTATGCAGGCGAGATGATATTCATCCTTATTGCACTAATGCCTTGGTGGATGCAGTGGGCACTGAGTGTACCTTGGGCCTTATTCCACATATTAATCGTATTCTTACAAGCATTTATATTTATGGTACTGACCGTTGTTTATTTAGGAATGGCAACAGAAGAACACCACTAATTAATAACTAAAAAATTAACTAACAAATTATTTTTGGAGATACAAATGGATATCGTAAGCGCAGTTTTATATGTAGCAGGTGCATTACTGATCGGTTTAGGTGCAGCAGGTGCAGCATCTGGTATTGGTAACTTAGCAGGTAAATACCTTGAAGGTGTTGCGCGTCAACCAGACCTTACTCCAATGCTTCGTACTCAATTCTTCATCATGATGGGTCTTGTGGATGCAGTACCGATGATCGGTGTTGGTATCGGTCTATACATCATCTTCGCCGTGGCTTAATCAAACCGCTTTGAAAGATCGATTTATACATAATCAAGATTTAGTGAGGAAGGTATGAACTTAAATGCAAGCATGTTTGGACAAGCAATCTCATTCGTGATTTTTGTTTGGCTCTGCATGAAATATGTATGGCCACCTCTCACCGCGATGTTAGACGAGCGCCAAAAAGAAATCGCTGATGGTTTACGCCACTCAGAGAACGCTGCGAAAGAGCTAGAACTAGCAAAATCAAATGGCGCGCAACTCATCGAAGATGCAAGAAAAGATGTGACTGAACTGGTTGAACAAGGCCGAAAACGCCGCAATGAAATCATCAGCTTAGCGCAACAAGAAGCCGAGCAAGAAAAGGCACGCATCTTAGAACAAGGTAGAGCTGAGCTAGAAGGCGAACGCCAAAAGATACGCCGTGAACTTCAGGCGGATATGGCAGACGCAGTGATTCAAAGTGCACAGAAACTGATTAGCAAAAACCTAGATTCCGCAACGAACCGAGCGCTAGTTGACCAAATGATTAGCGAACTCTAAGGAGAGGCAATATGTCAGATTACACCAATATTGCTCATCCCTACGCCAAAGCATCGTTTGAATTTGCTTTAGGTGAAAACCAGTTACAAGAGTGGCACTCAATGCTGTCCATTCTTGTAGCTGTCGCGGAAGAAGAAACGATCGCTAGTCAGATTTCTTCAGCTGAAGGGGCTTCTACACACCAAACGGAAGAGCTGGCAAACCTCATCATTCATATTTGCCAAGGCCTCGTTGATGACCACGTCATTAATCTCATTCGAGTCTTGGCCGAGAACGGCCGCCTTTCTGTTGTAAGAGACCTGTTTGAATTGTTCTGCGAGCTCAAGGACGAACATGAACGTGTAGTGCCTGTCACTGTCACCAGTTCAGAAATACTGACACAAGATCAAGTTACGTCATTAACAGCTGCACTTGAGAAGAAATTAGAGCGTCAGGTTGAAATGAAGCAGGTTATTGATGACACGCTAGTGGGTGGAATGGTCATCAAGGCGGGTGAAACCGTTATCGATGGTTCTTTAAACACATCAATTGACCGATTGGCTCATCAACTTCACGCGAGATAGGTAACAATTATGCAATTAAACTCAAATGAAATCAGCGATCTAATCAAAGAACGCATCTCGAAATTTAATGTGAGCACCGAGGCTCGCAACGAAGGCACTATCGTATCGGTTCGTGATGGCATCATCACAATCAATGGCCTTGCTGATGTTATGCAAGGTGAGATGATTGAGCTACCAGGTGGCAAATACGCACTCGCACTTAACCTCGATACCCACTCAGTAGGTGCGGTGGTTATGGGCCCTTACACTGACCTCTCTGAAGGTATGAAAGTGAAAGGTACAGGTCGTATCTTAGAAGTACCTGTAGGTAACGGACTTCTTGGCCGTGTAGTAAACACATTAGGCGAGCCAATCGATGGCAAAGGCCCAGTGAGTTGTGACCGACTCGACCCTGTAGAAGTGATTGCACCCGGTGTAATCGAACGTAAGTCAGTCGATCAACCGATTCAAACTGGCTACAAAGCGGTTGATACCATGGTCCCAATCGGCCGAGGTCAACGTGAACTTATCATCGGTGACCGTCAGACGGGTAAAACAGCGTTAGCTATCGATGCGATCATCAATCAGAAAGATTCTGGCATCAAATGTGTGTATGTGGCGATTGGCCAAAAAGCCTCCACTATCGCTAACGTGGTTCGTAAACTCGAAGACCACGATGCGCTTAAAAACACCATCGTAGTCGTGGCATCAGCATCAGAGTCTGCAGCGCTTCAATACCTAGCCCCTTATGCGGGTTGCACCATGGGTGAATACTTCCGTGACCGCGGTGAAGATGCGCTGATCATCTATGATGACCTATCAAAACAAGCCGTTGCTTACCGTCAAATCTCATTGCTATTGAAACGCCCACCGGGTCGTGAAGCCTTCCCTGGCGACGTATTCTACCTTCACTCACGCCTACTAGAACGTGCAGCACGAGTGAATGCAGAGTATGTAGAGAAGTTCACTAACGGTGAAGTGAAAGGTCAAACTGGTTCATTAACGGCGCTTCCTATCATTGAAACTCAAGCGGGTGACGTGTCAGCGTTTGTACCAACCAACGTAATCTCCATCACCGATGGTCAGGTTTTCCTTCAAACCCAACTGTTTAACTCAGGCCTACGTCCTGCAGTCGACCCAGGTATCTCGGTATCTCGTGTGGGTGGTGCGGCGCAATGCAAGATCATCAAGAAACTGTCTGGTGGTATCCGTACTTCATTAGCTCAATACCGCGAGCTCGCGGCCTTTGCTCAGTTCTCTTCTGACTTAGATGAGATGACGCGCAAACAGCTAGACCATGGTGAGCGTGTTACCGAGTTAATGAAGCAAAAACAATACTCTCCAATGTCAGTCGCTGAGCAAGCAACGGTTATTTACGCGGCAGAGAAAGGCTACTTGGTCGGTGTTGAACTAAGCAACATTGCCCGTTTTGAAGAAGAACTGATTGCTTACGCCAAAGGTCAAAACCCTGCGCTATTCGAAAAAATCAACGCGACAGGCGATTACAACGACGAAATCGACGGCGCTCTTAAAGAGATCCTAGAAGGTTTTGTTGGGATGAAAGCTTGGTAAGTGCTCCGGTTTGTTAGCTGGAAATCAAAACAAATAGGAGCAGATTATGGCAAGTACTAAAGAAATTCGCACCAAGATAGCCAGTGTTAGTAACACTCAGAAAATCACTAGCGCAATGGAAATGGTTGCAGCAAGTAAGATGCGCAAGGTTCAAGACAACATGACGCTAACTCGCCCCTACGCCGAGAACATGCGAAAAGTTATCTCTCATGTTGCATCGGGTTCGCTGGAATACCAGCACCCTTACCTGCAACAGCGTGAACCTAAGCGTGTCGCTTACATCATTATCTCGTCCGATCGCGGCTTGTGTGGTGGCTTGAACTCAAACTTGTTCAAGAAAGTGTTAGAAGAAATGGAGCAATGGCGTACCAAGGGAGTCGAGATAGAAACAACCTTAGTGGGATCTAAGGCTATCTCGTTCTTCCAACGCGGCGGCAACGTTATTGCACAAACGTCAGGTCTTGGCGATACCCCTAAGTTAGAAGACATCTTAGGTACAGTGAACGCGATGCTGGGGCATTACGACGAAGGCAAGATCGATAGCTTGTATCTCGTTTACAACCAGTTCGTCAACACCATGGTTCAAGCGCCAACGACCTTGCAGTTGCTCCCCCACCCTTCGGATTCTGAGGAAGGTGGTGAGCCTAAAAAAGCGCGTCGTTGGGACTACATCTATGAGCAAGCACCAAGAGACATCCTCTCTGAGCTGTTACATCGATACATTGAATCACAAGTGTATCAAGGCATCGTAGAGAGCATTGCCTGTGAGCAAGCAGCCCGAATGGTGGCCATGAAAGCGGCGACCGATAACGCAGGCCAACTCATCGATGATTTGCAGTTGGTATACAACAAAGCGCGACAGGCTGCCATTACCCAAGAACTGAGTGAAATAGTCTCAGGTGCTCAAGCTGTCTAAGGGCAGGAAAGAGTGGGTTAAGAATAGAATTTGAGGATTTAGAGATGAGTGTTGGAAAAATAGTTAAAGTTATCGGCGCGGTGGTAGACGTCGAGTTCAGCGGCGGCAACAGCCCACGCGTGTATGATGCATTGAAAGTGACTAGCGAGGAAGCAAGCTCTCTCGTATTGGAAGTTCAGCAACAACTGGGTGGCAGTATCGTTCGTTGTATTGCAATGGGTACGTCAGATGGCTTGCGCCGCGGCCTAACTGTTGAAAACACAGGTTCTCCAATCACCGTTCCTGTGGGCGAAGAAACCTTAGGCCGTATCATGAACGTTCTTGGTCAGCCTATCGATGAATGTGGTGAAATCGGTCAAAAAGAAAGCTACGAAATTCACCGTGAAGCACCCTCTTATGAAGAACAAGCAAACAGCACTGAACTTCTTGAGACCGGCGTTAAAGTTATCGACCTTATTTGTCCGTTCGCAAAGGGCGGTAAAATCGGTCTGTTCGGTGGTGCTGGCGTAGGTAAAACCGTCAACATGATGGAGCTTATCAACAACATCGCAAAAGCCCACTCAGGTCTCTCTGTATTTACCGGTGTTGGTGAGCGTACTCGTGAAGGTAACGACTTCTACTACGAGATGAAAGAAGCCGGTGTACTAGACAAAGTAGCCATGGTTTACGGCCAAATGAACGAGCCACCGGGAAACCGTCTACGTGTTGCTCTTACAGGCCTGACTATGGCTGAGCGCTTCCGTGATGAAGGTCGTGACGTACTGCTGTTCATTGATAACATCTACCGTTACACACTTGCGGGAACAGAAGTATCAGCACTGTTAGGTCGTATGCCTTCAGCAGTAGGTTACCAACCAACACTCGCTGAAGAGATGGGTGTACTGCAAGAGCGTATCACTTCGACTAGACAAGGCTCTATAACGTCTATCCAAGCGGTATACGTACCTGCGGATGACTTGACCGATCCATCACCAGCAACAACCTTTGCTCACTTAGATGCGACCGTTGTACTGTCTCGTAACATCGCGGCATTGGGCCTCTACCCTGCAATCGACCCATTGGATTCAACATCGCGCCAATTGGACCCGCTTGTGGTTGGTCAAGAGCACTACGACATTGCACAAAAAGTACAAACAACGCTGCAACGCTACAAAGAGCTAAAAGACATCATCGCGATTCTTGGTATGGATGAGCTATCGACTGAAGACAAACAGACCGTATCTCGCGCTCGTAAGATTGAACGTTTCTTAACTCAGCCTTATCACGTGGCCGAAGTGTTTACCGGTCAGAAAGGCGTATTTGTACCGCTAAGCGAAACACTAAGAGGCTTTAAAGGCCTGTTAGGCGGCGAATATGACGATATCCCAGAGCAAGCATTCTTGTACTGTGGTTCTATCGACGAAGTGCTTAACAAAGCAAAATCACTCTAAGAGGCAGGTGCACCATGGCTATCGGAATTACAGATAATACATTTCAACTTAATATTGTAAGTGCGGAAGGTACGCTGTTTTCAGGTCCAGCGTATGCCCTAGCCGTTTCTGGCGCTGATGGTGAACTGGGGATTCGCCCCGGTCACTCTCCGCTTCTCAGTAAGATCAAACCGGGCGTAACCGTGTTTGTCACGGACCCTAAATCAGAAGGCCAAGTGCTGTATGTCTCTGGTGGGATGCTGGAAGTTCAGCCGGATGTGGTTACGTTATTAGCCGACACGGCCTTGCATGGTAAAGACATTGACCGCGCTCGTGCAGAAGAGGCGAAATATGCTGCCCTAGAGAACATCAACAAGGGCAATGTCGACATCAATTTTGCACAAGCTCAACTGGAACTGGCGAAAGCTGTCGCTCAGCTTCGTGCATCAGAATTGACGTCTTCTCGCACACGTCACTGAGAATAGAACTTAGATGCTTGATGTGTAAATAGTCTACCCACTTAAACATGATTTAAGTGGGTAGACTACATCAGGAACCCTTCTCTCCTTTCCAGCTTCCCCTCTCTTTCAACCATCCCTAATACATCCTTTTTCACCAGCGCTTACACCATTATTTCTCAGCAAAACGCGCTTGGTGCGGATCAAATTCATGACCAAGAGGTTGTGTGAGTGAATGATATAATTCTGGCTTACGTCCACGAATCCAGCGTCTACCAGTACACATGTCTAACTCTTCTGCTTTTAGCTCTGCAATCACCATATCGTTATCAACACTATCGGTCTCAACAATGATTTCACCATAAGGGCTGAGGACCATCGCATTGCCTGTTCTTACTTCATCCATATCAACGCCAACACCATTACTAAACACCACAAACATACCGTTGTCGTGCGCTCTTGCAGGTAACCAACGCATTAACCACTCGCGTCCATTCTTGCCCTGCATTTCAGCACGAATCGCATCTGGGTTTTCATCTCGGTTAAACCATAACTCAGGGTCAATTCGCTTCATCGCGTTCGGGCTTCGTGAATGACAACCGCCCGTTTGGTGTGGCGCAATCAATATATCTGCCCCTTTCAAAGCAGTGATCCTGACATTTTCGACCAAGTTGTTATCCCAACAAATCAAGATACCGACTTTGCAGCCATGCGGCGTATCGAACACCGTGTATTGGTCTCCACTGCTCATGTGTGGGTTAACGAAGGTATGCAGTTTTCGATGTTTCTGAAGTTCTCCATTTGGCATGGCAAATACGTAGGTGTTGTATAACTCGCCATCAGTACCCTGCTCTATCAAGCCTGCGCCAACGCTCATGCCAAATTGTGTTGCCAGTGAAATGAGTTTTTGAGTCGATTCATCGCTTGGTACGGGTTCCGCTAGCACTTCAATTTCATCGCGAGATAATGCAGACACATGCCAGTAGCCAGTGATGCACATCTCTGGGAAACTGATGATCTCCACGCCACTGTCCGCAGCTTGTTGAACGTATTGCTCTATAACCAATAAGTTATACGCCTTATCACCTGCGTGGTGGTTAAATTGAACCGACGCTACTTTGATGTCTTTCTTCATAATTCGTCCTCAAGCTTCGCTTTATCTGATTGGTATGAACCTAGTATAAAAAATCAATTCAATTCCATATAATGAAACATATTCTCAATTCAATGAGCATTTGGAATGGAATTTGATCTACTGAAGGCATTTTGTCAGCTGGCTAAATCGGGCAATTACCGTTTGGCGTCAGAGCAGCTCTACATCACTCAATCGGCACTCACTAAAAAGATTCAAAGACTTGAATCCAACATTGGGGCATCTTTGTTTTCTCGTGGCAGGAATGGCGCAGAGCTGACGCACGCAGGAAAAACGTTACTGGCAGAAGCCCAACGTTTGGTTCATTCAATGCAAGCGTTTGAGCAGCTGTCAGGCTCTGTGGTGAACGGGACTCAGGGACATTTGAACATTGGCTTTGGCGTGTCTACTTATCATAAAGCACCCAAGCTTATTGCAGCTTATAAACAACGGTACTCAGACGTTCATGTCACCTTAAATGACACACCTTCCAAGCAACAAACAGATGAGTTATTGAGCCATGATCTCGATATCAGCTTCAATCGGATACCAGAATCATCGGATTTAGAAAGCCTAACGCTGTTCAATGATTCACTTGTGGTCGCGATACACAAAGATCTTCTCAAGCAAGCGCCAAGCAAAAATCTCGTCGTCTCTGAGTTATCGAAATGGCCTTATCTAAAGCTGACCCAACATAGTGGCCCCGGATTAGACAGACAGATTCAACAATATTGTCTTGCGAATAAAATCGACTTATCAAAAACGCAAGAAGCCGATGATATTCTCACCCTGCTTGCCTTGGTTTCTGCCAATATCGGCTTCACCATTGTTCCTAACAGTGCTCAGTTCATTAGTAACACCGATGTGGAATTCATTGCGTTAGAAGGTGAATACGCCACTTGGCCAGTGGGGTTGATATGGAATGGGAAGAGTGAAAATCCACTCAGGGATAGGTTTGTGGAGTTTGTGGCGAAGCAGGTAGAAAGCAGCTTATAAGTCAGCGATAGCTTTAAGTGTTTAAGTGCAGTGGCAAACATGGTGACAAGGGCAATATAAAGTGCACTGAACTTTATATTGCATACTCTACATGAAAAGCGACTTCGGCAGATCACTACTAAAAATTACAGCTGACTGGTCTCAAACCAATTACGAATATGCTGCGCAACGATCTTAGGCTGCTCCATTGTCGATAAGTGCCCGCAATCAGGAATAACATGAAGCGATACCTGCTTGATGTGTTTTGCCATTAGCAGGTGATTGTCGATTGGACATAACAGGTCATCTTTCCCAGTAATGATTAATGTAGGAACTTGAATGTCGGCCAGCATCGGTCTCGCGTCGGGGCGAGTCGCCAATGCTTGAGCGTGAGCCTCAAACTTTTCAACGCCGATATTGTTCGCCATTTGCGTGATTCTTTGAGTCAGCTCTTGATTCGCTAGCTGGTTCGGATGAATAAGCACTGGCATTAAGATATCAGGCGTTATTGACTCAAACTCCCCCCCTTTTGCTTTATCAACTAAGGCGTTTCTCTTCTCTGACACTTCTAGCTTTTCATCTGCAGAATTGGTGTCCATTAAGATCAACCCTTTCACGCGTTGTGGCGCTTGTCGAAAGACTTCAAACGCAAGGATGCCGCCCATAGATAAACCACCAAGCACGAAACTTTCCGGGGCGTTATCTAGCACTTTACTCGCCAAGGCTTGCATGGATGTGTCGGCTCCCAAGTCACAAGTAAAAGGAGCCACCCAATCGTGCAGCTCTTTATTGACGTCTTGAAACAACGCTTCATCACATAACAAACCAGGTAACCATAACAGTGGTACTTCTGGTTTCATCATTAAATGTCCTGCAGTGTTTGTGGTTGGTCAGAACCCAATACCACGTAGGTGAAGCTTGTGCCTCTTAGGTTTTCAAGGCTATACGATGCGCCTGCGGGTACACTAAATACGTCGCCAGTGGTCAGAACGACTTGCGCTTGCTCGCCGTCTTGAACGATGTTTAATAAGGTATCGCCTTCAAAGTTAATCAACACCTGCTTTTCGTCACGTTGGTGAACCGGAATACTCGCACCTTCCGTTAACTCGTACGCCATGATACTCACGTCATCAACGCTTTTAACTTGGAAGTCGTAGCTCGCAGATGGGTGACCCGTTAATGCAAACTGTTTAACGCCAGGCTTGTCAAAATCACCTGAGATTTCTCGGTAATCCTTTTTCAATGCGACGAAAGGCATCATCTGCTCAGCCGTATACGTATCGAACTTGCTCAGCTCTTCTTCCGACAACAGTGGCATCAGATCAGATTGATTTGGCACAGCATCACCGTCAATGGTATCGACCAGCGTGCCGTCAGCTTTTAGATATAAACCGTAGCCTTGGCTGTCTGTAATCACACTTGGGTGCCAAACCACGCCACCACCAGAGTTGTCACCACCTAACACAGAGTACATAAAGCCGTAATCACGCCCTACAACCTCAAAGCCTCGGAACAGGTTAGTCGGAATCGAGATAACATCGCCGTGCGACAACACAGCTTCGTGTTCACCTTCGTTACCCCAATAGAATCTAAACTGGCCTTTGAAGACTACGAATAGCTCAGCAGTATGGTGAGAGTGCAGAGAGTTCTTAATACCTGGAGGCTGACCAGCTGCACCAATGTTAAAGCCAGCAGTTTCACGGATATGAACATGTTGACGGCTGCTTTCAGCCACACCAGCACCAATGATACAGAAGTTGTCTTTTAGATCGCTTCCCGGCGTACGTGCATCAATGAAAGCACTCGTTCCAGGGATAAGCTCCATGTAACGAACAAGATTGTTATTTATTTTATTTTGTAGGGTCATTCTAAATTCCTTCTTACCTAACCTAGCGGTCTTCCACCATCGACGGCGATGGTAGTTCCGGTTGAAAATGTCAGTAGCTCTGCGGCTGCATAAACGGCGTTGGCAACCTCTTCGTCACTCGCTAATCGTTTAAGCGGAGTCGACTGCTCTTGTGCGTTACGCCACTCATCATCTAACCCTTTGACAAATTCGGTATCCACTAAGCCAGGAGCGACAGCAAGCACTCGGATATCCGGAGATAAAGCGCGGCCTAATGAGCGCGTCATGTTTTCAACCGCCGACTTACTCGCACAATACGCCACGTTGCTACCCATTGCGGTTTGCGCTGCAATCGAGGTAATGTTTACTACGCAACCCTTAGCGCTGCGAAGTAAAGTCTCAAACGCACGAACCATCGCAAATGGAGCGCGAACATTGACGCGGAAGATCTTGTCTATCAGATCGTCACTTAAGGACTCTAAATCATTGTGCGCGACAAACTTTGTCATACCTGCGCAGTTCACTAGCAAGTCTAATGAAGCCGACGACTCTTTAACTTGTTCGGCCAAAGCGCTAATCGCAGAGCTGTCTTCAACATTCAGTTGATACATGGCATGACCAGAACCTTGTAAGCTGTCCAAGATCTGTTGGGCTGCAACCTCATTGCTGTTGTAGGTAAAGACAACACGATAGCCAGATTGCGCTAATTTGTGACATATGGCGGCACCGATGCCGCCACTGCCGCCTGTAACTAAGGCGAGTTTTGTCATGTTATGCCTCTACCGATTTTTCTTTGTAGCGACGAACGCGGATGTCTGCTTGCTCTTTGTGGCCAGCGAAACCTTCTAGTGCACATAGACGTGAACAGTACTCACCGACTTTTAGTGAAGCCGCTTCAGTTACGCGCTGGTAAGTACATGTTTTAATGAATTTACCAACCCACAGACCGCCGGTGTAGCGTGCTGCTTTGTTTGTTGGCAGAGTATGGTTAGTACCGATACATTTGTCGCCGTAAGAAACGTTTGTCTCACGACCTAAGAACAACGCGCCGTAGTTGGTCATGTTATCTAGGAAGTACTTAGGATCTTTTGTCATTACTTGAACGTGTTCTGACGCAATATCATCAGCTACTTCAACCATCTCCTCGTAGCTATCACATACAATAACCTGACCGTAGTTTTCCCAAGCCTTACCAGCGACTTCAGCAGTAGGAAGAATCGTTAGCTGACGCTCAATTTCTTTTACTGTCTCTTTAGCAAAAGTTTCGCTATTGGTTAGCAGTACCGCAGGAGAGTTGTAACCGTGCTCAGCTTGACCAAGTAAGTCCGCAGCGGCTAATTCAGGATCACATCCCTCTTCATCCGCAATCACTAGCGTTTCTGTTGGGCCAGCAAACAAATCGATACCAACACGACCAAACAGCTGACGTTTTGCCTCTGCAACAAATGCGTTACCTGGGCCAACGATCATATCTACTGGAGCAATCGTTTCTGTACCAAGCGCCATCGCACCCACCGCTTGTACGCCACCAAAACAGTAAATCTCATCCGCACCAGCCATCGCCATTGCCGCTACAATCGCCACATTTGGTTGGCCATTAAAAGGAGGAGCACAAGCAATAACACGCTTCACGCCAGCCACTTTCGCAGTAAGAACACTCATGTGCGCTGATGCAACCAATGGGTACTTACCACCTGGGATGTAACAACCAACACTGTTTACTGGCACGTTTTTGTGGCCCAGTACAACACCCGGCATGGTTTCTACTTCTACATCATGCATTGAGTCACGTTGGATCTGAGCGAAGTTGCGAACTTGTGTTTGTGCAAATTCAATGTCGTGCTTAGTAGATTCGTCCAATGCGTCCACACATGCCTGAATTTGGTCATCTGTTAAGCGAAACTGCTCCGGAGACCAGTTATCAAATTTTTCTGAAAGCTCACGTACTGCACTGTCACCTTTCTTTTCGATGTCAGAAAGAATGTTCTCAACCGTTTGACGTACTTGCGCGTTGTTTGATGCTGATGCTTCTTCAGTGATGCCGTGTTTTAGAATGCGAGCCATGCTTAATTCTCCTTGTGGCGTATGCCTAGTGTTTGCTTATGTGTAGTTTTAACAGAGTTTATTTTTTGTTTTGTATACTTTTGGATACGAATGCAAAATAAACATAAACATTTTTTTAACACTTGGCAAATTCATTTCTCAACTTGAAAAATCAAATGCAACTTATTGTTTTAAAGATAAAAATCATTTCAAAACGGCCAGACACGATACCTGGCGGATTAAAATACAATCAATTTATGTTGCATTGATCACATTGTTTTTACTCTTTTTTACAACAACACATGTTAAGTTTTGCATACCTTTGCAAAAGCGAACGAAAAGTAATGGAGAATAAAAAGTAATGGATAACTTTAAGAACACACTGAACAACACCGAGCTACTTGGGACTTTTGTAAAAACCCCTCACCCACACATCATTGAAGTGCTTGCGTTGGCGGAACTCCCTTTCATTGTGCTAGACGCAGAACACGCCCCTTTTGATAGATCGACACTGGATAGCTGTATTCTTGCTGCGCGCGCGAATCAACTCCCTTGCGTGGTTCGAGTTCAAGATAGCCAGCCGTCGACCATTTTGAATGCGTTAGATTGCGGTGCGACAGGAATCCAGATCCCTCACGTATGCAGCGCCGAGCAAGCAGAAAAACTGGTGAAGATGTCCCATTATGGTGAAGGTGGCCGAGGCTATGCAGGCTCAAGCCGCGCAGCAAAATACGCAACTAAACCAATGGCAAGTCACTTGAAAGACAGCCAGAACAACACGGTAGTGATTGCGCAAATTGAAGATCCAGAAGGTGTGGTAAATGCTGAATCAATCGCAAAAGTGGAAGGCGTTGATGCCCTGTTCATTGGCCAAGTAGACTTAGCCGTGTCTTACGGTGCTGAAAGTGTGAATGATGAATGCGTGCGAGAAGCGAGCATAAAAACAATCAAAGCAGCTCAACAGGTTAACAAGCCTGTGGGAATGTTTGTCGCAAATGCTCAAGCGGCTCGTCACTGGAAAGAGCTCGGCGTTAACTTCTTTTGCGTCGGTTCTGAACACAAAATGATCATTGATGGCTTTCGAAATGAGCAAGCCGTCATGAAATCATAATTTTTCTTTGTGATTTCAAATGTTACACGTATTGTAATTATCAAACCTTGCTCATTAGAGTCTGTTGACCTAATCAAGGTAGCGCTTGGATTTATCGCGATATAAGGAGATTCACCATAAAAGCGAAAGTTACCTCTATTGATGTTGCCAAAATGCTTGGCGTTTCTCAGTCTACTGTTTCTCGGGCATTCAGTCCGACAGCTAGCATTAGTGAGAAGAAGCGTAAAATGGTTATGGATGCCGCGACCAAGCTTGGCTACACGCCAAATGCGATCGCCCGCAGCCTTATTTCCAATCGTTCAGGGTTAGTGGCTATCGCACTTGATAGCGAATCAAACCCAATGTACGACTTGCAATCTCGTGCACTCGCGATGGAAATTCAAAAGCGCGGCGGTCAAGTTGTCCTTTGCCCTATCGACAAAGACGACTTGGATCTCGCCATTTCACGTGCAATTGAATATCAGGTTGATGGCTTGATCATCGCCACCAGTCGCCTGACCTCTCGTGCGTTTGCACAATGTGAAAAGTTTGGTGTTCACTTAAGCCTCATCAACCGATATACCGAAGGTGTCAATGCGAACAGCGCTGGCCTAGACAACCAGCAAGCTGGCACGCAAGCAGCAGATTATTTACTTGATAAAGGCTACAAACAGCTGGCTTATGTAAGTGGTGACGCAGGTTCCATGACCAGTGACAAGCGTTGGTTAGGCTTCTCTGAAACCGTAAAAACACGTGAAGCAGCTTCCCCTATCTTCATCAATGCAAAATACAGTTTTGAGGCTGGATTAGAGGCAGCGAAAGAGCTGATGGAACACACATCAAAACCTGACGCCGTGTTCTGTGCCAATGATATCCTTGCCATGGGTGTTATGGACGGCCTGCGAAAACTTGGTTGCCATATCCCGAAAGACTTTGCCGTCATGGGCGTGGATGATATCCCAATGGCCGCATGGCCGAGTTACGATCTTACGACTATTGCGCAACCAGTAGACAAGATAGTACAGAGTGCAGTGGGAGACTTGATGCAACGTATCAATGAAAATACCGATGCCAAAGGGGCTTACCTATTGGAACCCGGAATTATAGTGGAACGAGGTAGTACATCACTAAGTTCATAAAAGGTTTAGCCAACTTAGTCCCATCTCCAACTTATTAAATCCGCTGTTTTTCCCATAAACAAAACGTCACTCAATTTAGAGTAGAAGCCCTAATATCATATTAGGGCTTCTTTCTGTGACCTCGCCTAAAATTTCTTCTATTCGAATTAACTTCTTTATCACTTTTATGGATTTGTTATTGACTTGTTAGTTGTGTGTTTATATTTT
The DNA here is from genome assembly GCF_003050585.1 of Vibrio sp. ZF 223. Classification (NCBI taxonomy): domain Bacteria; kingdom Pseudomonadati; phylum Pseudomonadota; class Gammaproteobacteria; order Vibrionales; family Vibrionaceae; genus Vibrio; species Vibrio sp. ZF 223. Next base: position 94,934 of record NZ_PIGB01000003.1, on the reverse strand, counting down.
GGATTCGTATGCAAAATAAGGATATGAAGTGCGGAATAAAAACCCACTGACCAACATGACTCTAATGAATGCACATAAAAAGTCATGTGATGAAAAAGGAAGAACAATGAAACGCGCAATCTTTACCTCGATAACTGCCCTCGGCTTAACCCTATCTAGCATGAATACGTTTGCAAGCAATGTGATTCGTCTTGCTCACGATAGCCAAGAAACTTCACCCGTACATAAAGCGATGCTTCACTTTGAAAAAGAACTTGAAGCTCGCTCTAATGGCGAACTTGAAGTGGAGATCTACCCAGCTCGACAGCTCGGTGATGTTCGTGAAACCACAGAGCTTGTTCAGCAAGGTAACTTACAGATGACGTTTGGTGCATCGGTGCTGCTTTCACCTTACGTACCTGAGTTCAACGTACTTGATGTTTTCTACCTATTTGATTTGAAGACGAAGCGCAAGCACACAAGGCGTTAGACAGTGACAAGATCGGCAAACCACTTCTTAATTCAATGAAATCGAAAGGCTTTCATGGCTTAGGCTTCATGGAAGTTGGCTTCCGCAGCATCACCAATAACAAGCAACCTATTAACAGCATTGAAGACTTGAACAGCTTAAAAATTCGTTCAGCGTCTAACCCAACACAAATTAGTGCTTGGAAATCGGTGGGTACGGCACCGACACCGCTTTCTTGGGGTGAGATCTTCACTTCGTTACAACAAGGCTTAATCAATTCACAAGAAAGCGCGGTTTACTCTATTTACGCTGAGCGTTTTTATGAAGCACAAGAGTACCTATCGTTAACTAACCATATTTACACTAACTACGTGCTATTCATGAATAAAGAGTTCTGGGATTCTCTACCGAGTGATCAACAGGCGCTTATCAATGAAGTAAGCCAAGAAACCATCGCGGTACAGCGTGATCTAGCAGCGAAACAGAACCAAGAAGTCATCAAAGAGCTTGAAGCGAAAGGCATGACAGTAAACGTAGTGCCAACCGACGTTCGTGCTCAAATGAAAGAAAAGATGAATGCTGCGGTTTACCAAGAACTTCGTAGCAAAACTGGTGAAGCGCTATTCGACAGTGTGATCACAGAAATAGAGCAACTCTAATTTACTGATCACGATTGCTAGCCCTTCATGGGTGCCCGTTATTGACTCAGGCTTTGAGGCTTCGTTTAAAGCAGCTTTATTGCTTTACAGACAAACCGCTTTAAAGCCTGAGATGCAGTTCATTCATTGGCATTCAATGCCCTTTTCAACACTCTTTGGAGTTACGTATGAAATGGTTTCGCCTGTTCGACCGATACTTCGAACCAACACTGATCGTACTTTCTATCTCGTTGATGACCGCGCTACTCTGTTTACAGATAGCATTGCGCCTATTTGACGCTTCAATTGCTTGGGCAGAAGAACTTGCCCGCTACCTTTTCGTTTGGGCGATGTACTTAAGCATCAGCTACTGTATTCGTGATGATCGACATATTCGCATTCGCCTATTCATCGACAAACTACCAGGTAATCTAACCCACTACAGTTTGATTCTTTCAGACCTTATCTACCTTGCCTTCAGCTGCACCGTTGCCTGGTTTGGTTTCAAAGTGATTGGTCGGAGCCTGAAACTGGGCCAAATAGCTCCAGCAATGGAAATCCCGATTGCATGCCTATATGCCTCTGTACTTGTTTGTGCCGTGCTCAGTGCCATTCGCCTTGTCGTTAGCATCAATAAGCGCATTTCAATTATTGCTTACTCACCAAAGTCGGTTCGACTAACGCAACACCGTTACCGTCACTTGAAAGCAAAACACCGCACTTCTAACCGCTTGTTGGAGCTAAGTTTATGACCTCTGCTTTGTTATTTGGTAGTTTTGGATTACTGCTTCTTATTGGCGTTCCCGTAGGTATCGCACTCGCAGGTGCCAGCATGCTGGCAATCTTGAGCCTACCCTTCTTAAATATCGAATTTTTAGTTCAGGGCTTGGTGACAGGCCTAGACTCTTTCCCACTATTGGCCGTAGTACTCTTCACATTGGCCGGTAACCTAATGAGCCAAGGCGGTATATCAAAACGTCTTTTGCATGTTGCTGAAGTCTTCTTTGGTCACTTCACCGGTGGCTTGGGGATTGTAGCTATCGTTGCGTGTATGTTCTTTGCCTCCATCTCTGGTACAGGTTCAGCAACCGTTGCGGCTATTGGCTTAACCATGATTCCGTCTATGGTGAAAAAAGGCTACGACCGAAGCTTTGCTGGTGCATTGATTGCCTCATCCGGCGGTATCGGTGTAATTATTCCACCGTCTGTTGTAATGATCGTGTATGCCATTACTGCAGAAGTGTCCGTAACGAAAATGTTCATGGCTGGTATTCTCCCTGGGGTTGTCGTCGGACTCGTCCTTATCGGTTACTGTTTGATCGTCTCTAAAATCCGTGGCTACAAAGGTAACGATAAGAAAGCGACATGGCCTGAGAGACTGGCAGCGCTTAAAGAAGCGATTTGGGCAATGCTATTACCCGTAATCATTCTTGGCGGCATCTACTCTGGTGTATTCACGCCAACTGAATCAGCGGCGATTGGTGTGTTATACGGCTTGTTTTTCGGCATGTTTGTTTACAAAGAGTTGGATTACAAAAAGGTCGTGAAGATCATTTTAGAATCTTCGTTATTAGTAGGTGCAGTACTTGTGATTGTGGGCGCTTCAGTTACCTTTGGTCGAATCCTAACGCTTGAGCGTCTACCAACCGAAATCGCACAATTCATTCTCTCTATCACGGCAAACAAGCTGCTCATCTTGCTATGTATCACCGCATTGCTACTGATCGTTGGTACATTCATGGAGACATTAGCGGCGATTGTTATCTTAACTCCAATCCTGCTGCCTATCGTAACCGCATTAGGAATGGACCCAATTCACTTCGGTATCGTGATGATAGTGAACCTAGCCATCGGGTTTGTTACTCCCCCACTCGGAGCCAACTTATTTATGGCCAGTCAGGTGGGTAATGTGCCGATTGAATCCTTATCTCGAGAGATTCTAGGCTGGATTGGTGCCATGCTCGTTGCTTTGATGATCATTACCTTTGTGCCAGCGATATCATTGTATCTTCCAGAGTTATTGTCTTAAGCGTTTCCGTGAACAAAGCCACTCAATATTCATCTTTGAGTGGCTTTTTCAATCCAACCATTCCCAAAGTTATCGTTGCATGCGAATCCATTTTCAATTAAACAAATACAAACAAAAAATTAACAATCTAAGTAAAACTCCATCGTGTAAGAATAATTACTCTAAATTTTCTCTCATCATGACTTCGACATAACAAATCGTCACAGAGCATTCTCCGATTTAATACCCACCTCGCCAAACCACCTGCAACACCTATAAATACAACCACTTAAGTTGAATTCCACTGCATTCAAACCTAATCATCTTGTTCATATACACTCGATAAACAGTGAACCATCACTCAATTATCTTACAGAGAACCGCATTTTGAGAGTTGTTAAAAAACAGATCAAACCCACAATAAAGAAACATATGCAAAACACCTCATTGACACTGCGATAACAAAAAGCAATATTGGATACGTAACCAAAAATAATCCAATAACTAATTTTATAACGCATCAGGAGGTGATTAATGGCTATGGTTGGCTTTGATTCTAAATGGCAAGATTTTCCAGACTACATATTAGGTATCACTAAAGAAATTTGGGAAGGTCGAGGTCTGAGTACCCTACATAACTATTACTCACCTGACATTATCGTCCGTACACCACTCTCCATCACCAAGGGAAACGAAAAGGTCATCAGCGCGACCATGGGCACACTAGCCGAGTTTCCGAACCGTACCTTATTGGGTGAAGACGTTATTTGGTCAGGGACTCCTGAGCAAGGCATGCTTTCATCACATCGAATCATTTCTACAGCCACTCACACTAATGATGGTGTATTTGGTAAAGCCACGAACAAAACACTTAAGTTTCGAATTATCGCAGACTGCCATGCCATCAATAACCAAATCAATGACGAGTGGATGATCCGAGACATCGCTGCGATTGCAAACCAACTGGGTATGACGTCAGAAGAGTACGCTCGTCAACAAATCGAAATAGAAGGTGGCGTTGAGCAATGCCCATTCCCTTTCACTCCCCAAGTCGACATTCAAGGCCCTTACCTTGGCGTAGGTAACGACCATGAATACGGTCAGCGCTATGAAGACATACTGCGACGTGTAATGAGTGCTGAGTTCTCAGTAATCCCAAAAGAATATGACCGAGCTTGTATCGGCGAATACACGGGTGGTCAAACTGCACTCTCTCATAATGAGATCGACCAGTTTTGGATGTCACTGCGCTCTTCATTTCCGAATGCGGAATTCAAAATACACCACCGTATTGGTCGCAATGACGAAACGATGTCACCACGTGCAGCTATTCGTTGGTCGCTACAAGGTAAGCATGAAGGCTACGGCATGTTTGGAAAGCCTACAGGAAAAGACGTTTACATCATGGGAATCAGCCATGCAGAGTTTGGACCTTGGGGTCTACGCAGAGAGTTTACACTACTTGATGAAAGTGCTGTCTGGAAACAGATTTTAATCCAAATCGGTTAACTATATAAGGAAGTATTATGTTGAACAGCTTGATAGAAAATTTCTACAGATCCTATTTTAACGCTCACTCATCAGAACGGACTCAAGTAGCCCACGAGGTGCTAAATGCTGACGTTAAATGGTGTGTCGCTCATCCAATTAACGACGTCTCTGGTGTCGATAAGACGGAGCAAGCGTTTCTATTACCGCTAATAAACTCGCTACCTGATGTTGAACGACGCCCTTCAATCGTTATGCAAGGTGAATACGAAGGCCGCACTTGGGTAAACTCTACGGGTTATTTTGTCGGTACATTTACCCAACCGTTATTTGGTATCCCGGCAACAGGAAAAACGCTCTACTTACGCTACACCGAAATGGTTTGCACCCAAGATGGTCAAATTACTGAATCCTACCTAATCCCTGATTTTATTGATGCAATGAACCAAGCTGGGGTTAATCCGTTGCGCAAGAGCCTAGGCCATGCTGGATTAGTCCCTGCCCCGGCGACTCAAGACGGAATACAGACAGGCAGCATCGCAGCGGAAGAGAGTGAGAAAAGCCAAAAGCTAGTGCTAGACATGCTGGATTGCTTGGGTCGATTTGATGGTAAACGCCTTGATTCAATGGATTTAGAAAACTACTGGCATGACGACTTTATGTGGTATGGACCTGCTGCAATTGGTACGACACGTGGAATTCAAGGTTTCCGAGACCACCATCAAGGACCATTTGTATTTGCCTTCCCTGATCGAAGTGTCGATATAGAGCTCAATATTTTGCCCAAAAATGACTACGTATCCACAGGTGGTTGGCCACACATGCACGGTACACATACAGGCAGCAGTGGCTGGTTAGGGTTAGCACCGACAGGCAAGCACATCGAGCTTCGCGTTATGGATATCTGGCGACGAGAAGGCGAACTACTCAAGGAGAACTGGGTCGCTATCGATATCGCACACATCTTAAAACAGCTTGGCTACGATCTGTTTGAGCAAATGGAAGAACAATTAAAAGGACGCGAGCATGTATGAGTTTGGCGCTTTAAACTGGACAATTCTTGGAACCTATATCGTCCTAACTTTAGTTATGGGTGCACTGGTTGGTAGACGTGTGACTTCCGCTAACCAATTTGCGTTAGGTGATAAAAATATTCCATGGTGGGCTATAGGTATCTCTGTTGTGTGTACCTATGTCAGTGCGATGTCTTTCTTGGGGGGACCAGCTTGGTCTTACAAAGAAGGCTTGTCGGTGATCGCTATCCACCTAAACTACCCTTTGGTGATTTTCTTTATCGTTGCTGTGTTTATGCCGTTTTTCTACAACAACGGTCTTACTTCAATTTATGAGTATCAAGAACGACGCTTTGGTAAAGCTTCGCGTATCACTCTGTCTTTGATTTTCTTGATTAAACAGGCGATAAGCTCAGCTGCGGTTTTATATGCGACCTCGTTAATCCTCGAGTTCATTACCGGTATCGACGTTACCTACTGCATCGTCATTGTCACTGTTATTGCGCTGATCTATACCGTAATGGGAGGAATTGCCGCCGTTATTTGGACAGATGTCATTCAAGCGGTCATTTTGTTTCTTGGGGCATTCATCATCATCGAAGCCGTTTGGAATGGCATGCCACAACCCATGACTGAAGTGATGCAAGATCTTAAGTCACAAGGCATGACCAATGCGTTGCAAACCAATTTAGATTTAAGCCAAGTTACCACCGTGTGGGCTGGCGTTATCGCAATGACAATGTTCCACACCACTGTGTATGGCGGTAACCAAATGATGGTTCAACGCTGCATGGCGGCGAAAAGCATGGGTGATGCGAAAAAAGTGATGCTGATGATGGGTTACGTTGCGTTCTTCATCTACTTCGTATTCATTCTGTTAGGCGTGTTATTTAACGCTTACTACGATGGTAAAGAGTTTGAGAATGGCAACACCATTATCCTGCACTATGCCAGTGAATATGGTATGCCTGGACTGATGGGAATCATCGCCGCAGCTATCCTTGCGGCAAGTATGTCGAGCCTAGATTCCGCGTTCAACTCAATGGCTACCGTGTCTGTTACTGACTTCTATAAACGCTTTTACAAGAAGAACGAGTCAGAGGAGCATTACCTCAAAGTATCGCGTTTCTTCACGGTTATGTGGGCGCTATGTATCATCATTCCAGCCTTCATGTTTGCAACCAGCACCGGCTCAGTTTTAGAAATATTGAGTAAAGCGGGTTCCTATTTTGTAGGTGCAAACTTCTGTATGTTCGTGCTTGGTTTCTACTCCAAACATATTACAGAAAAGGGACTATTAATTGGTGTCGCAGCAAGCTTCGCCGCGATTTGGTATGTTGCGGTTGCGACTGATATTGCTTGGCCTTGGTACTGTGTAATCGGTGTTTTCGTCAATGCGATTGTCGCCTACGCTGCAAGCTTGCTGCTAACTGGCAAACAGACAGAAATGCACCTTTATACCGTCAAAGGTCAGCAAGCAGAGTATGCACGCTTGAACAAGCCAATCAAAGAAGATGGGTGGTATGTTGTGCCGGGTAAAGTCGATGCACCTTGTTGGGGGCTACTCGTGATGTTCGTATTCTCACTCGTTCTACTTTGGGGGATTAACGAGTTCATTGAGAACGCACCAATGTTGATCAACTTTATTCGAGTCTGCTCGGTTATTGTTGCGGCAAGTGTCATCGGTTATATGATTTACTCATTCAAGCGATCTAAGACGTCAAATGAAGTAGAACAAACCAGCTAGAGTTATCCTCAAATTAAACTAGCTACAACAAAAAAGGCTCACTATCACAGTGAGCCTTTTGGTATCTGGCAAACGCTAAAAATACATGTAGCGAAGCTATCGAAAAATCGTTTTAGAGCTGTAGTTTAGAAGAATTCAATCGAGTTACGGCCGCTTTTGTCATCACGTGTTGGCTTAGGCGTGTCCGCTTTCTTTTTCGGTTTATTTTCTTTCTTCTTCTCTTTTTTCTGTTTCTTAGGTTCAGCTTTAGCGCTTAGCATCTCTGCAGTGCTGCGCTGTGACTCTTTCTTGCTTGAACCCTTTTTAGACTGACCTTTCTTCGCCTTGTTATTTTGTTTAGGCGCTTCTTTCTTTTTCGGCTTTTCTGATTCTTCTTGTACTGGTTGATCACACACCACTACATAGTATTCTTGGTTGAATTCAAAGAAGTCGCCATCGTACATTTTACGACGCTTACGCGTTTCCAGCTCACCATTTACCGCTACGTATCCTTCAGAGATGATGTGTTTAGCTTCACCGCCACCACTCACTAGGTTAGCAATTTTAAACACTTTGTAGAGCTCAATTGGCTGTGATGAAACATCAATACCAATGGCTTCAATTTCAATCTCTTCGCCTTCTTCGCCCAGCTCTTGGCCTTCGTAATCAGCGTCTTCGTAATGTTCTTGGTCCATGGTGACCTCTACCTAAATATGTACTTCTGGAATATTGGTCGCAGTGTAATCTTAAAACAACTAAATGACCATGTTGAATTGATCAGGGCATCATTTGCTTTAGTGCTAATACCTACGCTATAGAGCACCACCAACGTTCGAGAGATTCACCAACTGCTTGGTATATTCATGTTGCGGATTACCAAACAAAGTCTCAGTGTCGCCCTTCTCTATCACCTCACCCGCTTTCATCACGATGGTGTAATGACAGAGGGATTTCACGACATTCAAATCATGGCTAATAAACAAATAGGTCAGGCCATACTTTTCTTGAAGTGACTTCAGCAAATCCAACACTTGAGCTTGAACCGTTCTGTCGAGTGACGACGTCGGTTCATCTAACAAGATAAACTCTGGCTTTAAAATCAGAGCGCGCGCAATTGCAATACGCTGCCTTTGTCCGCCAGAAAACTCGTTTGGGTAACGGTGGCGAGTCTCAGGGTCGAGATCGACCTCTTTCATTACTTCACAGATACGTTGATCGAGTTCGCTCTCATCCAATTGTTGATGCACTAACAACCCTTCACCAATCACCTGAGCAACTGACATCCTTGGGTTCAATGCCGAAAACGGATCTTGAAACACCACTTGCATACGGCTTCGAAACGGCAACATCTGTTGGCGGTTTAAGCCTTGAAGCTGTTCATTCGAATAGGTAATTGACCCTTCGCTATCCACTAGCTTGAGTATCGCCATCCCAGTTGTTGATTTACCCGAACCACTCTCACCTACTAGGCCGATTGAGTGCCCCTTTTTCAAGGTAAACTCCATATCGGTAACGGCTTTGACGTGCGAAATCGTACGCTTGAATAAGCCGCCCGTGATCGGGAACCAAACTCGAAGTTGGTCAACATTAAGTAGAGGCTTGCTATCTGGTGATACAGGAACAGGCAAACCTTTAGGATCAGAGTTAATGAGTTTTTGAGTGTAAGGGTGAGTTGGTGCATTAAACAATGTTTGGCAATCGTTACTTTCAACCAAACGACCATCTTTCATTACGGCAACTCTATCGGCAATCTTACGAACGATACTTAAGTCATGGGTAATGAAAAGCATCGCCATACCCAGCTCTTGTTGCAGATCTTTTAGAAGATCAAGGATCTGCGCTTGTACCGACACATCCAATGCGGTTGTTGGCTCATCAGCTATAAGCAGCTCAGGTTCGTTGATCAGTGCCATTGCGATCATCACGCGTTGGCGCTCTCCACCAGACAACTCATGTGGATAGGCTGAAATTTTTTGCTCTGGGTAACGAATACCCACCTTTGAGAGCCACTCTATCGCCAAGGCTTGCGCTTTGTTGGTTCGCATACCTCGGTGAATGGCTAAGGTTTCAACCAATTGTTTTCCGATTCGATGAAGTGGATTAAGCGAAACCATAGGTTCTTGGAAGATCATCCCAATGCGACCACCACGAATCCCGCGCAATTGCCTTTCTGAACAACTCAGAATATCGGTGCCAGAGAAATTGATCTTACCGTTTAGGTAGTGGGACGAACCTTTAGGTAACAGCTTTAAAATCGAATTAGCCGTGACCGATTTACCAGAACCACTCTCGCCTACCAGCGCGAGCGTTTCACCTTTGTATATTTCTAAAGAGACATCTTGTGTCACTTGTTCTATCGAATCTTTTCGCCCGAAACCGACAGACAGTTTGTCTATCGTTAAAACTGGAGAAGCAGGAACTGTATTTAAAGTCATAACCTATCCTTACTTCTGTTGATGCGGGTCGAAGGCATCACGTACCGCTTCACCAACGAAGACAAGTAACGTAAGCATCAGTGAAAGCACAACGAAAGCAGAGATACCAAGCCAAGGCGCTTGTAAGTTCGCTTTACCTTGCGCCAAAAGCTCACCTAATGAAGGCGAACCCGCAGGAAGACCAAAGCCCAAGAAATCTAATGAGGTTAATGTGGTCACCGAGCCAGAAAGAATAAACGGCATCATGGTTAACGAAGCAACCATCGCGTTGGGCAGCATGTGACGAAGCATAATGCGTTTATCATCAACGCCCATGGCCTGAGCAGCACGCACATAGTCAAAGTTTCGGCAGCGTAAGAATTCCGCTCGCACGATGCCAACTAAACTCATCCAACTGAACAGCACCATAATCCCCAGCAACCACCAGAAATTAGGCTCAATAAAACTCGATAGAATGATCAGCAAGAACAGGGTCGGCATACCAGACCAGACTTCAATGAAGCGCTGCCCGAATAGATCAACCCAACCACCGTAGTACCCTTGTGTTGCCCCGACGACGACACCGATCACGCTCGATACAATGGTCAGAATAAAACCAAATAGAACAGAAATACGGAAGCCATAAATGATACGAGCTAATACATCTCGTCCTTTATCATCGGTTCCTAGCCAGTTGACTGAATCTGGCTCCGATGGCACCGCACCTGAAATATCAAAGTTTATCGTGTCGTAACTAAACGGAATGATTGGCCACACGATATAACCGCTGTCTTCAATGAGTTCGATAACATACGGGTCTTTGTAGTCGGCTTCGGTTTCAAACTCGCCACCAAACTCTGTCTCGGCGTATTCATTGATAACAGGCACAAACCACTGATTATCATAAGAAACCAAGAGTGGCTTATCGTTGGCAATGATTTCAGCGAACAGGCTCAAGCCAAACAAGATGGTAAATATCCATAGGGAGATAAAACCACGCTTGTTTGCTTTAAAACGTAACCAACGAGCTTCAGCTAAAGGGTTGTTAAACATTTATTATCAATACCTTGTTATTCGTTCGCCATTAACGCGCTTCAAAATCAATTCGAGGATCAACCCAGGTATAAGTCAGGTCGGAGATAATGCTCAGCACCAAGCCAAGCAAGGTCATGATATAGAGAGAGCTGAACACCACGGGATAGTCACGTTGAATGGTCGATTCAAAGCCAAGCAGACCAATGCCTTCAAGTGAAAACATCACTTCAATCAACATAGAACCCGTGAAGAAAATACTAATAAATGCGCTTGGGAAACCCGCAATAATGATCAGCATGGCGTTACGGAAAACGTGCTTGTAGAGAATACTGCTCTCGTCCAAGCCTTTCGCTCTCGCAGTCACCACATATTGCTTATTGATTTCATCAAGGAAAGAGTTTTTGGTTAGCATGCTGAGTGTGGCAAAGCCGCCAATGACCATCGCAAAAATAGGCAACGCCAAGTGCCAGAAATAGTCGCCAATTTGCTGATACCAGTTGAGCTGGTCGAAGTTACTCGAAACTAACCCACGCAATGGGAACCAGCTGAAGTAGTTACCACTCGCGAACAAAATAATCAGGATAATCGCAAACAAGAAGCCCGGCACCGCGTAACCGACAATCACTACCGCGCTAGACCAAATATCAAAGCGAGAGCCGTGATGTATCGCCTTCATAATGCCTAGCGGTATTGAAATCACATAGATGATTAACGTACTCCACAACCCCAAGGAAATGGAGACAGGTAAACGCTCGATGATTAAATCAATCACGTTGCCGCCCTTAAACAGGCTTTCACCAAAGTTAAAGGTCGCGTAATTTTTCAACATATCAAAATAGCGAACGTGAATCGGCTTATCAAAACCAAACTGCTTTTTGATCTCTTCTACCACTTCCGGATCCAGCCCGCGCGAGCCTTTATAACCACTGGCAGACGCTTGATCACTTTCGCTTAAATCAACTTCTTGTCCACCACCAGAAAAGCGCTCCATGATCCCAGAGTTATGCCCTTCTAACTGAGCAACGGCTTGTTCTACCGGACCTCCTGGGGCAATCTGGATAATGAAAAAATTGATGGTGATGATCGCCCACAGCGTGGGGATCACCAACAATAAACGTCGAAATATATACGCGGCCATGCTAACTAACTCCTAACGACGTTTTTCAGGAAGCAATGCCGCCTTCTCTTCTGAAATCCACCATGTATCGATACCTAAATCGTATTTAGGCAATACATCTGGACGCTCAAACTTATCCCACATTGCAACTCGATATTCACCAACGTGCCATTGAGGGATGTTGTAGAAATTCCATTGCAATACTCGGTCTAGTGAACGACCTAACGTAAGCAGCTTTTCAGGATGCTGTTGGTTACGCGCAATTTCTTCTGTTAACGCGTCAACCACCGGATCCATCACACCTGCAGTATTGTAAGTAGAATCAATGTAGTTAGAGTTCCAAACAATCATTAAGTTCGGGCTCGGATAAGGGTTTGCAGAAAACGATGAAGACACCATATCGAAATCACGATCACGCAAGCGCTTGATGTACTGAGTGGTATCGATGGTACGGATCTTCATTTCGATACCCATGCGCTTCAAGTTCTTCTGAACCGGCGTTGCAATACGCTCCGTGGTTGGGCTGTAAATCAACAACTCAAATGACATCGGCTTGCCAGTCTTTTCGTTGGTCATCACTTTGTCTTTCAGTACCCAACCCGCTTCTTTCATGAGCTTGAAAGCAGTACGCATCTGGCTACGAATACGGCCACTACCATCGGTGACTGGAGGCTGGAATTCTTCGGTAAACACTCGCGGAGGAATCTGATCTTTGTACTGAGACAGCAACGCTACTTCAGCTTCGCTTGGCAAGCCTTTCGCTTCATAGTCGGTGTTTTGGAAATAACTACGAGTGCGCTTGTACTGACCGTAGAACATGTTCTTGTTCATCCACTCAAAGTCCATCGCGTAGGTTAACGCTTCACGAACCTTTGGGTCTGAGAACACAGGAGATTGAATGTTGAAGACAAAACCTTGAGTCGTTTCTGGCTTCTCATGGTTGATCTCTTCTTTGATGATGTAGCCTTTATCGAAGTTCGCGCCCGTGTATGAATTGGCCCAAAACTTAGCTGAGTTTTCGGTTCGAAGATCGAACTCCCCTGCTTTGAAGGCTTCTAGCATTACTGTGTCGTCACGGTAGTAATCGTATTGTACTTCTTTGAAGTTATTACGACCGACGTTAACAGGCAGGTCGGCTGCCCAGTAATTTTCATCTAAACCGTAAGTCACGCTTTGACCCGATTTATAGCTGATGATCTTATAAGGGCCGCTTCCTACCGGCGGTTCACTTAGAGGTTCAGATAGCTTCTTGTCTTTCCAATAATGCTCTGGCAATACGCGAGTGCTTTGGGCAAAGCTAAACAACTTCTCGCGGTTTGGCTTCTCCATCTCAATACGTACCACTAAATCAGAAACCGCGGTGACTGACTTAATTTCTTTGTAATAGACACGGTATTGAGGCACACCCTCGGTTGAAAACTTATTAAAGGTGAATGCCACATCATGAGCGGTAATTGGCTCACCATCATTAAACTTAGCTTTTGGATTGATATCGATTTCCATCCAAGTGAAATCACTGGCGTAGCGAACCTTTGAGGCGATCAATGGATAATACGCATCAATCTCGTCGCTCGGAGAGAACATCAAGGTATCGTAAATCTCACCCGTGTAACTTGCCGCAACGCCGCGAGAACCGAATCGATTAAAGCTATCGTAGGTACCAATGCTGCCATAGGTTACTTTACCTAGTTTTGGGGCATCAGGGTTAACGTAATCAAAGTGAGTGAAATCGACTGGATATTTCGCTTCACCAAAACCAACCAGTTGCGTGGTTTCAATTACTGTGGCGGCAGGTGTTTCGGTATCAGAAGCGTGTGTAACGGAGGGATATAGAGCAATAAGCGGCAGCATGACTGCACATGACTTCAAATTAGACCTGAAAAACTGAGTGCGCTGCGAGGCTTTACTTCGGAAATCTGTTCCCATTTGACTCTCCCTTCAAATGTTATGAATTCGATATTCAACTTGATTAACCGGCTTTGAATGCACACCGTTAAAACAAGTATAGGTTCAAATCTAACATCATGTAATAACTAATAAAACCATCAGCACTCCATCTCTGACGGTTTATTTACAATTAACTCGTTACAGCTCGAAGTTATTGAATGCAGTAAGCTTTGATTGAGTTGATTGCTTTGATTAGTTTGGTGGCGTAAAAAAGTACGGGGGAAGGCAGAAGCACTAAGATTGCGCTAGCGTGAATGACACAAGCCTCCACGACTTAGATTTCCTTTGATTCGCTTCTAAAGCGAAATTTACGTTCTAAATAATCAACAAACTATACTTTACTGGAGTATCCTTGCAGCCTAGGTCTAAATGGAATGACACTTTGAACAAACCAAACCAAGTAACCTTCTCAACGTTCAACCTTTTGAACTACCTTGAGCCACCGAACGCTTATTATGATTTTGAGAACATCTACAGCTTCGATGAATGGCAGAAGAAGCAAAATTGGATTGCGGAAGCGATTCGTTCATTAGATTGCGATGTGATTGGCTTTCAAGAAATTTTCAGCCCAGAATCTTTAAAGAAACTCATGACAGAGTTGGGCTATCCGCACTTTGCCGTCGTCGATAACGCACACGTTGAAGATGATTACCTATACACCTCCCCTGTTGTGGGCATTGCTTCCCGTTATCCGATTGAAAATGTTCAGCCTGTCACGCCGGATTCGAGCTTACTTGCCGCCTTTAGCCTTGGTGACAATTTTTCATTCAACCGAACACCAGTACACGCCACTATTGAACTGCCTCACTTAGGCTCAACCGATTGTTATGTCGTGCACTTTAAGTCACAACGCGCAACAGAGCCTAAAGTTGAAACGGTAGAACCGAGTGACAGTTCAGCAGAGCAAAAGCCACAAAGCGATACACTGATTAAACTTCACCAGGAACAACTTGGATCTTGGCTATCGAGTGTTCAGCGCGGACTAGAAGCTCAAATGCTACACCAATACATTACCAATCAACGCTATCTAACCGACCAACCCGTTGTGTTGATGGGCGATTTTAACAAGCCCCTATTCAACGATGAATTCAAAGGGTTGTTGAGCTATTCGTTGAAGCGAGATGAAACCAGCCAACATTGGCTTTCACACTTTAGATTGAGAGACAGTTGGGACCTCTACCATAAATTACACGAAGAAGACTTACTCTCACAACGTAAACCAACTCATTATTACGGCGCATCAGGTTCTGTACTGGACTACATTTTGATGTCGAACGAATTTGACTGCCAGAACTCCTCAAGTTTGATGGAAATATCAAACTACACTGTGCTCGACCATCATCTGATTAACCCAATCTTCGAACGCGACCAATTCAGTACCGATCACGCTGTCGTTTCCGTCACCGCTCATATCCGCGAAGCCTAGAGTTAGACATAAAAAAGCCGCAGTCAAACACTGCGGCCTTTCCACTTCAGACAAACGGGTTGAGCCAACCGACGCCCCATTTAGAAACCGATTTGCCGTTTAGCAAAGTGTGAAACTTAAAAGTTGTAAGTTGCGCCTAGATAAAATGAATCAATCACGAGATCTTTATCATTTTCAAAACCTGAATCACTCTCAATCGCAAATGCATCCGCTTCATAACCTAACCTAAAGTTAAAGTTTTCAGCCTGTTTTGGTGTGTACTCAACTCCGAAACCATAGCGAATAGCGTCACCACGATCGTCATCAAGCAACGGAGCCGACTGGTCTAAATCAATCGTCGACAAACCTACGATGCCAAAAGGGCGAATTCCGTTGTCAAACGTGTAACCTAGATTAGCAACGATCGAAAATGCAGTTGGAGACCAAGTGTAAGAATCTTTGGTTAATGCATCTTTTGCAACAACGTCGCCATAATTCGTATATTGCGCCTCTAGTGCGACGATGCGATTGAATTGGTATCCAGCAATTATCTTGTACGTCCGATCTTCTGCATCAACAGTAATTGGCCTTGAAGAGCCCTCATAAAGCCCACCATCATCAATACCAGTAGTACCAATTGCACCACCTAAGTAGAAACCATTGTCCTCTGCCATTACACTGTTTGCCACAAGTGCAGACATCATCGCGATGCTTAAAATATATTTGTTGTTCATTACTGCTTGACCTTAATTATTTCAAATCAACATTGCTACGTCTTTCCCTGCTACACAATCTTGTCAGACTTATCCGACACCCCGTCGAATTGGCAAGCAGATTACGCTCACAGGTAACAAAAAAATAAATAAAAATATAATCACTTTGTAACTTCAGCCAACATAATCAGTAATAACAAAATAAACACATGAATAATAAAGAAATAAAAACACATCTTTTCTAGATAAAACCTTCCACTCAATTTTCAAACCATCCCATTTTTAGATTTTATTCACGCAGACTTACGAACGCTTACTTTCAAGAGTGATGCGATTCTGCATAATTCGCGCGCTTTGACCATTCGTACACTTAAATAACCACACTTAAATAGTTATCCGATCCAAAAGCAGCCAATTTCGCTCAATCTCCACAATTCAGAATAAGACGATCAAAAAACACGATGAACCACACAATAGACTTCAACGGCTTAATCATTGATATCGACGCTCGCACTATTACCAACGAGCAAGGGAATAAAATCACCTTGCGCCCTCACCTATTAGCAGTGCTCTGCTTACTGATAGAAAATGTGGGAAAGCCGATTTCGAGAGAACATATTGTTGATGTGTGCTGGGACGGGCAACTCTCGTCACCGCATGCCCTTGCAAACGTCGTCTATAACCTACGCAATGTCTTCGCGCGATTGAGAACGCCAAACGTCCAGATCATTACCATCAGTAAGTTTGGATATGCGCTATCAATTGAAGCCACGTAAAAGGATTTATGCAATCAATGTCGGTGACTGAGATCACCAAAAAACACCCCATCGAAACGTTTCGATGATCGTTATCACACTCTAAGAAAGTGAATAGTGCAAATGATAAATCAAACACTATTATCACTATCGAAACGTTTCGATGGCTTTTCTTGAGTTGTTCTCAACCCATCAAACGTTATTTTTCGATAGGTCGTGATATGAAAAAAAGTACTCTAATAAACTCTGAACTCTCTTACCTAGTGGCGACTCTTGGCCACACAGATGAAATCACGATTTGTGACGCAGGCTTGCCGATTCCAGACCACGTAACACGCATAGACCTTGCACTGACTCACGGTGTCCCAAGCTTTCAGCAAACCGTAAAAACCATGCTGGATGAATCTCAAATCGAAGGCGTTGTGATTGCAGAAGAGTTTGCAAAAGTAAGCCCAGAACACCACGCAGCACTGATTGATTTAATCAAGACAGAAGAAGCGCGTTGCGGTAAACCGCTTTCGATTACTTACATCACTCATGAAGAATTCAAAGAGCGCACGCATGAAAGCCGCGCGGTTATCCGCACAGGTGAATGCACGCCTTACGCGAATGTTATTTTCCAAGCTGGCGTAACCTTTTAACTCAAGCAAAACGCAACGACAGCTCAGTGTCATCACTGAACCAAAACAATCAAATACAACTGGCCCCGAGTAAAGGAACCGACATGACTCAAGCCATTTTAGAACTTAGCTCAATTGAGAAAGCCTTCCCTGGTGTGAAAGCACTGGATAAGGCAAGCCTCAACGTTTATCCAGGACGCGTAATGGCGTTAATGGGAGAAAACGGTGCAGGTAAATCAACCCTCATGAAAGTGCTCACCGGCATTTACCACTTGGATGGCGGCACTATCGCCTATCAAGGTAAACCAGCAGCATTTAAAGGACCGCGTGATTCACAACAAGCTGGCATTAGTATCATTCACCAAGAATTGAACCTAATTCCAGAGCTAACCATCGCCGAGAACATCTTCTTAGGTCGTGAAATCACAGGGACTATGGGCCGCATCTTGTGGAACGAAATGTACCAAGAAGCGGACAAGCTACTTAAGCGTCTTAATGTAAAACACAGCTCGAAAACACTTTTAGGTCAGTTAAGCCTTGGTGAGCAGCAAATGGTAGAAATCGCGAAAGCCCTATCGTTTGAATCTAAGGTCATCATCATGGATGAGCCAACGGATGCATTAACCGATACCGAAACTGAGTCGCTATTTAAGGTGATTAACGAGCTGCGTTCTGAAGGCTGCGGCATTGTTTATATCTCTCACCGCCTGAAAGAGATCTTCGAGATTTGTGATGACATCACGGTGCTTCGTGACGGTAAATTCATTGGTCAGTGTGAAGTAAAAGACACCGACGAAGATGGCTTAATCGAAATGATGGTTGGCCGTAAGCTAGACGAACAATATCCACGTATCGGCCAGAGCCACGGTGAAACCTGCCTTGAAGTCATCGGCTTGACCGGTTCTGGTGTTCACGACGTGAGCTTTACTCTAAAGCGCGGCGAGATCCTTGGTGTCTCGGGGCTGATGGGCGCAGGTCGTACCGAACTGATGAAAGTCATTTACGGTGCCCTTCCTAGTGAACGCGGCGTCATCAACCTAGAAAACAAAACCATTAACCCGGTAAGTCCAAAAGATGGCTTGGCGAATGGCATTGCTTACATCTCTGAAGACCGTAAAGGCGATGGCTTAGTGCTAGGGCTTTCTGTTAAAGAAAACATGTCTTTATGTTCACTGGATCTGCTTACAAAAAGCGGTCAAATCCAACACAAAGACGAAGTGATGGCGGTTGATGACTTCATCAAGCTATTCAACATCAAGACCCCTACTCGCGAGCAAATCATTGGCAACCTTTCTGGTGGTAACCAACAGAAAGTGGCTATCGCTAAAGGCTTGATGACCAAACCAAAAGTATTGATTCTCGATGAGCCAACGCGTGGTGTCGATGTCGGTGCTAAGAAAGAGATTTACCAACTCATTAATAAATTTAAAGCCGACGGCATGAGCATCATTTTGGTGTCCTCTGAAATGCCAGAAGTATTAGGAATGAGTGACCGCATCATGGTGATGCATGAAGGCCGTGTAAGCGGTGAATTTGACGCTAAAGAAGCAAACCAAGAATTATTACTGGCGTGTGCGGTCGGTAAAAAGATCAACGAGGATGCAGCATGAGTACTAAAACCATGAGCAAAACAACTGAAACCGAAGCGCCTAAGAAGAAGCCATTAATCAGCAAAGAGTGGCTGATTGATCAAAAATCATTGATAGCTTTGATCTTCCTGATTGTTGTCGTTTCTTTCTTAAACCCGAACTTCTTTACTGTCGACAACATCCTAAACATTCTGCGCCAAACCTCGGTTAACGCAATCATTGCTGTGGGTATGACGTTGGTTATCCTAACCGCGGGTATCGACTTAAGTGTCGGCTCTGTACTGGCACTTTGTGGTGCATTCGCAGCCAGCATGATTGGCATGGAAATCCCTGTGATGATAGCAGTGCCAACTGCTCTTGTAGCTGGTGCAGCATTGGGCGCTATCAGTGGTGTGATTATCGCTAAGGGTAAGGTTCAAGCCTTCATCGCAACGCTTGTAACCATGACACTACTTCGCGGCGTAACCATGGTTTATACCGATGGTCGCCCTATCTCAACTGGCTTCACAGACACAGCAGACGCATTCGCTTGGTTCGGTACAGGCTACGCAATGGGCATCCCGGTTCCAGTATGGATCATGGTCGTGGTATTCGCAGCGGTATGGTACCTACTTAACCACACACGCTTTGGTCGCTACGTTTACGCTCTGGGTGGCAACGAATCAGCAACTCGCCTATCAGGCATCGACGTAGACAAAGTAAAAATCGGCGTTTACGCAATCTGTGGTCTGTTAGCAGCCGTTGCAGGCATCATCGTGGCATCTCGACTGTCATCAGCTCAACCAACCGCAGGTATGGGTTACGAATTAGACGCTATCGCAGCCGTGGTTCTTGGCGGCACAAGCTTAGCTGGCGGTCGTGGCCGCATCATGGGCACATTGATTGGTGCACTGATCATCGGCTTCCTAAACAACGCCCTAAACCTACTAGACGTATCTTCTTACTACCAGATGATTGCAAAAGCAGTGGTTATTCTTCTGGCAGTATTGGTCGACAACAAAAACAAATAAAACCTATTCACACTCTAGGTTAATACAAGTAACACCCTGTTTTACCTTTAAATATTAGAATCTATAAATAATGTAACTACGAGCTAGAACTCACCTCCTAGCTCACCCTACACAAAGGACTTACACCATGAAAAAATTAGCGACTCTTATTTCTGCTGCTCTTCTTTCTACAACGGTATCTGTGTCTGCACAGGCGCAAGATACAATGGCAATCGTTCTGTCTACATTGAACAACCCATTCTTTGTAACCATGAAAGATGGCGCAGAAGCGAAAGCTGAAGAGCTAGGCTACAAGCTTATCGTTCTGGATTCTCAAAACGACCCAAGCAAAGAGCTGTCGAACATTGAAGATCTAACCATTCGTGGTGTTAAGGCAATCCTGATCAACCCAACAGATTCAGATGCTGTGTCTAACGCGATTCGCATGGCTAACCGTTCAAACATCCCAGTGCTAACGCTAGACCGTGGCGCAAGCCGTGGTGACGTAGTGAGCCACATCGCTTCTGATAACGTAATTGGTGGTGAAATGGCAGGTCACTTCATCATGGAAAAAGTGGGTGAAAAAGCGAAAGTAATCCAACTTGAAGGTATTGCTGGTACTTCTGCAGCTCGTGAACGTGGTGAAGGCTTCATGAACGCAGTAAACGGCAGCGACCTTGAACTTCTTGCAAGCCAACCTGCTGATTTCGACCGTACTAAAGGTCTGAACGTAATGGAAAACTTACTTGCAGCTAACCCAGATGTACAAGCAGTATTCGCGCAGAACGATGAAATGGCACTAGGTGCTCTTCGCGCAGTTCAAGCTTCAGGTAAAGAAGTAATGATTGTTGGCTTTGATGGCACAGACGACGGCATCGCAGCAGTTAACCGTGGCCTACTAGGCGCTACAGTTGCACAACAACCTGACCTAATCGGTTCTCTAGGTATCGAAATGGCAGACAAAGTACTGAAAGGCGAAACAGTAGACGAGTACGTACCAGTACCTCTAAAAATCATCGCTAAGTAATAGTTACTAGGCAATCGTTACTAGGTAACGCGATATAAAGCAGGGGTCCCCTATCCCCTGCTTTGATTAACTCGCTGACTCAAGACCAAGACAAAAAACGAAAAACCGACAGTGCATCGCTGTTTCTCATGCCGCTCACAAGCGAGTGCGCACTCAACACCATGAGAAAGACCCATGCATTTTCAAATACGATATATCATAAGGCTCGTATCATGACTCAACTGATTGTTTTAGGTAGCGTTAACGCTGACCACGTACTGCAAGTTCCTTCGTTCCCTCGTCCGGGTGAAACCTTGATTGGCGGTAACTATCAGGTCATCCCTGGCGGTAAAGGTGCTAACCAAGCGGTCGCTGCTGCGCGATTAAACGCAGATATCGGCTTTATTGCGTGTGTCGGTGACGACCCATTTGGCATCAACATTCGTCAAGATTTCGCTAAAGACGGCATCAACATCGACGGTGTTATCGTTGCAAACAACACCCCAACTGGCATTGCGATGATCCAAGTATCTGCAACGGGCGAAAACAGCATTTGTCTTTCTGCAGAAGCTAATGACAAGCTGACTTGCGACCAAATCGAACCACATCTAAAGAAGATTCGCGGAGCCAAGTACCTGCTGACTCAACTTGAAACACCGATTGAAGGCATTGAATACGCAGCAAAAGTAGCGAAAGAGAGCGGAACTCGCATGATTCTAAACCCTGCCCCTGCTCGCCCACTATCGGATACCTTACTAGCATGTGTTGATGTGATTACACCAAACGAAACCGAAGCAGAAGTATTGACAGGCGTTACCGTAACCGACAGCGCATCTGCTCATCAGGCGGCTTTGGCTCTGCATGCGAAAGGCATCAAGACTGTGATGATCACACTTGGCGCTAAAGGCGTTTGGGTGAGTAAAAACGGAGAAGGTGAGTTAATTGCAGGCTTCCGCGTTGAAGCGACAGATACCACGGCTGCTGGTGATACCTTCAATGGCGCATTAGTGACGGGCTTGCTTGAAGACATGCCATTAGAACGCGCAATTAAGTTTGCTCACGCTGCGGCTGCAATTTCAGTGACTCGCTTTGGCGCTCAGACGTCAATCCCAAGCAGAGCAGAAACGGATGCGTTTTTATCAGAGCAATTATCTGCTTAGCTTGACACCTATTTGAAGGCTTAACTCCTGAGCTAAACCGTAGTTAACGCGTGTTAGCCTTCAATTTCGGTAACAACAAATAACAAGCATAAGCCCCTGTTTTCGGGCAGAATATCGCGCAACGTGGCAAGTTACTCCCACAAGGATTTTTTATGGCAACAATGAAAGATGTCGCTCGGCTAGCAAAGGTTTCAACTTCAACCGTCAGCCATGTGATCAACAAGTCACGTTTTGTCAGTGAAGAGATTGCTGAGCGTGTTAACAGTGCGGCTAAAGAACTCAACTACGCACCGTCTGCATTGGCTCGTAGCTTGAAAATGAAGCAAACCAAAACCTTAGGCATGCTAGTTACTACCTCTACTAACCCATTCTTTGGTGAAGTCGTAAAAGGTGTTGAGCGTCGTTGCTACGAGAA
Organism: Vibrio sp. ZF 223; assembly: GCF_003050585.1. Classification (NCBI taxonomy): domain Bacteria; kingdom Pseudomonadati; phylum Pseudomonadota; class Gammaproteobacteria; order Vibrionales; family Vibrionaceae; genus Vibrio; species Vibrio sp. ZF 223. The sequence continues at coordinate 72,448 of NZ_PIGB01000003.1, read as the reverse complement.
AGGTTACAACCTTATCTTGTGTAATACCGAAGGCGACAGCGAACGCATGAAGTCATCTATCGATATCTTGCTGCAAAAGCGTGTCGATGGCTTAATGCTGATGTGTTCGACCCTTGAAGGTGAACATATCGATGTGTTTGAACGATACCCAGAGCTACCAGTTGTGGTTATGGACTGGGGCCCAATGTTGTTCGCCAGCGATAAGATCCAAGATAACTCGCATCAAGGTGGCTACATGGCAACCAAGCACTTGATCGATAACGGTCATGCTCAGATTGGTTGTATCACCGGCCCACTTCACCGCAATCAAGCCTCTTCTCGTTATCAAGGCTTCAAGCAAGCGATGGAAGAAGCGAATCTAGAGATCAATCCTAAGTGGATTGTTGAATCAAACTTCGAATGCGATGGCGGTTTTGACTCTTACCAAACTTTAAAAGCGCGTGGTGAAATGCCATCAGCCTTGTTTGTCAGTAACGACATGATGGCCATGGGCGTGATTCACGCAGCGGCTCAAGATGGTACATCGATTCCAAATGACCTATCTATCATTGGCTACGATGACATCCACCTGTCGAAGTACATGACACCCGCGTTAAGCACTGTCCACCAGCCAAAATATCGTTTAGGTAAAGCGGCTGTGGATACGCTTTTGAGTAGATTACAAACTCCAGACGCTTACCCGCAAGTCGTTGAACTGGAACCGACTCTTGTTGAACGAAGCAGTGTAAAAGCGATTTAGTACTCGCCATACACATTACACCGTTGAAAGCTAGCTTATTTGTTTTTTGGAACATAATAACGCCACTTACTCGTCCCTAAAATGCCTTAAATATTCAAAAACTTACACTCTAGAATATGCAATTACGGAATAAGCTACTAATTACACACATTACGACTAATTGTCATCTACACTATCAATACATGACATCGATATGGACATGGAGAGTGCCGTTTTATGATTGCGGGTTGGTTTGACAAGATATCCCTACAGAAAAAGCTATTAGTCAGCTTTTTGATTCCTATCACCTTAATGGTTGCTGTTTCCTTTTCTGTTCATGAAAACAGCCAATCTATGGTCGAAGACAACCACTTGGTTGTCCATACTCACAAAGCCATTGCTCGAGCTCAGGAGTTACTAAACCTAGTCGTAGATATGGAAACAGGACAACGTGGTTACCTAATCACAGGAGACCCTGTCTTTTTAGAGCCCTACCACCTCGCACTCGATGTGTGGCGTCAAAAAATTCAAACCCTTGCTACTCAAGTTAGCGATAATCCACCTCAAGTTGATCGCCTTAACAGAATTGACGATATCCATAAAACTTGGCTCAAAGAATCCGGAGAGGAGGAAATCTTACAGCGCAACCTCGTTAATAAAGGTGAAGCAGACATGCAGAGTGTCGTAGAACTCACCAAGCAGCAAACGGAAAAGCAACTGATTGACCAAATACGACGTGAAATCGCTCGATTTATCGAAATAGAAGAACAATTAATCAGTGTTCGTGTTGTTAAATCTGATAACTCCGCCAAGCAAACCGATTACGCTCTATTAGTCGGAACGCTCTTTTCGACATTAATTTCTCTGATTGTTGCTGCGTGGGCGTCAAACCGTATTAATCAAAGATTACACACCCTACTTGAAGCCACTAACCAAGTTGCCGCTGGCCATTTGGATCAAGGCGCTGCGACTCTGGAGTTGGGTTCAAATATAAACACCCAAGACGAAATCGCTCACCTCAAACAAAGCTTTCAAAAAATGACAGCCAATTTGATCAGTAATAACAGTGAAATGCGAGCGAAAAATCAGGAGCTAATCGCCGAACGAACCAAAGCAGAAGCCGCAGTAAAAGCTAAGGGCGATTTTCTGTCGACCATGAGTCACGAGATTCGAACGCCCATGAATGGAGTGCTTGGCATATCTCAGATCATTGCAAGCCAAACCCAAGAGCCGGAAACAAAAGAGAACATCAACATCATTCTTGAATCTGGCCACCACTTAATGACCATACTCAACGACATTCTCGACTTCTCTAAAGTACAAGAAAACAAGCTTGAGTTAGACTTTGCACCCTTTCATTTTACCCAAGTTATGCAACCCGTCTGTAGCGCACTTAAGCCATTAGCAGACGAGAAAGGCATTCGCTTGTTAATCGAAAATAACATCCCAACCCATATTCAACTTATCGGAGACTGTGCTCGGCTGCGCCAAATTATGTACAACTTGGGGGGGAACGCGACTAAGTTCACCAAAGAAGGTCACGTGTCCATTCAAGCGGACCTCAATAGACCAAATAACCAGCTCATTATCAGCGTGACAGACACGGGTATTGGTATTCCTAAAGACAAGCACGAACAAGTTTTTAACTCATTTGAACAAGCAGATACATCAACAACTAGACAGTTTGGCGGCACAGGGCTTGGCCTCGCGATCGTTAAGAACCTTGTCAATCTAATGAATGGGGAAATCATCTTAACCAGCGCAGTTGGCCTTGGAACAAAATTCCAAGTCTCTATATCTATTGCGTGGCAAGAAGGCAAAACCGGTGAGAGTACGACACAGATGACGAATACAGAAAACCTCACCTGTAATTCAATGAACATCCTATTGGTCGAAGATAACCGTATCAATGCCATTGTTGCGCAAGGCTTCTGTGAAAACTTAGGTCACCATGTCGATCTTGCTAAAAATGGTAAGCTTGCGATTGAGCGCCTCAAAACCACTCAATATGACCTTATCTTGATGGACAATCACATGCCCGAGATGAACGGGGTCGAGACAACTCAATACATCCGCGAGAAACTAAAGCTCGACACCTTAATTTTCGCCTACACAGCAGATGTGTTTCGTGAAGCTCATGACAATTTTATTCAGGCCGGTGTTGACCATATTCTTACTAAGCCATTGCAGCAAGAGAGTTTCTTTGACGCCCTACAACAGTTTTCAAATCGATTACCTAAGCAAACTGAAACTAAAGACTCAAATTATGATGAAAATATCGTTGAGCTTCACCGAAAACCAATTGAAACGTTGAGATTAACGGAAGAAGAAATAAGCCATTCAGGGGTAATACACATACTGAAAGACGACACAGAAGGGTTCAACTTGCTTATCGATTCAACCATTATTGAGTTTGAACAGTCTGTTGATCGAGTCATCGAATATTATTTGGCGAAAGAGTTGAAGCTATTGTGCCGCACCCTGCACTCCATTAAAGGTATGTCTCTAAATTTAGGTCTTAAGATGCTTTCTAAACAAGCACTGGAGCTAGAAGTACAAGCAAAAAATCAACAGCTGCCTGATATTGAACTGCTACAAAAGTTGCTCAATCGCCTCATGGTCAATATCCATCAAGCTCAGCGGATGAAAACCGGCAATTCATTAGAACGTCTTAATCAAATGAACGATAAGACTTAAGAAAATGTCATTCCTAAACCAAAGGGCAAGGTTATCTAACCTTGCCCTTTTCGATCAAACGCCATTAGACGAGAAATTCTAACGACTCAACACTGAAGCTATCTCTTGCATTTCATCGAACACATCAACACCATTGTATTGAGGCGCAATAGACAGATCCTGAATACTCACACTTTCTAAAGATTGCTTGTCGCTGAGTTGAGTCACTAACTCACCTTTTGGTGAATAAACTCTACTGCCACCACAATATGTCGCGGAAAACGCATCTACCACATCCTGCCCAACGCGATTACACGTCACGACATTACACCCCTCTTCTAAAGCTCTCGCTTGAGCAATGGCAAAGCTATGATGACCACCAAAATTCGCTGGATGGAGAATAACGTCTACCGACTGATATGCCCTCATGATTTCTGGGAACCAAATATCAAAGCAAATCGCGACACCGAACTTCAATCCTTTAAAATTAAATGTCAGTAATTCACTTCCTCTAGAAAAGTACTCTTTGTCGAATTTCGTTTGATCCCCTCTCACTTGCCTACGCGAACGCCAACGGTTGAAGCAAGCGCACACTCTCATAAGCATCTCAGCTCAACTACTTCATCAGCTTGGGCTCTGGTAAAACGGGGGGCGTGCTATCCATATAGGTTAAGAAGTTTTCCCATACCTCATGTGTTCTCTGCTTAGTGAGTTTGGTTTTGCAAGAAAGCGTCATAACCCCTCGAATGGAACCATCGCGCCATTGGGTATACACAGAGTCACAATGAGCCAACATGTACGTCTGCCAGCTCTCCTGAGCCTCCTTCATTGAAGCCACCAGCTCAGCATCATAAGCATTGTGCTCAAAGCTGGCTGCAAGGTATTTATCCAGTTCCGCTTGTGCAGATTCCAACTCAATTGCGGCACACTGATTGATCTCGATGGTATTCATCGCATTCTCACAATCGATAGCACTTTGATCAGCCAACGCAGAGAATGAGAAGCACACGACTATGAATGCTAATATAAGTTTTTTCATAAACATCCTAAATATTGTCACCCCTGAACGGTTCGATGATATTTCCTTATAACCTTGTTTAACTTGTGACCATATCAGCTAATTAGATTAAACATGGCTCTATATTTAAATCTCTTTCGATCTTTAAGCAAATAACATCAAAATTTATCGGGATATAAGCGTTTGTTATACGTGTGAATAATGCAAAATATCACCAATCCCACCAATAAAAAAACGAGATAACATCAAGATTTCGCTGGTAAAAATGGAAAATATATTATCTTTATCAATAATTCATGCGCGCATTCACAATATTTATTATTACTATTGCTACGCAATCGTTAAATTTATAAATTAAATTGAATGCTCACCCAATCGGTAACGCTTCTCCAACTATGGATATCAAGTACCAACATTTTGCCAAGACTTCGCTCTACTTTGCCATTTCTTTCTTCTTCTCTATGGCATTGCTTATCCCGTTTACACCAACTCACTATCAGAATTTAACCCAAGACACATCAAAGCTCGTCGAAACACAACTTGAAGGTATCCAATCGAGGTTCGACCGTTTTTTATCAGGCATCACCCCTGACCAATCTTGCGATGTAATTGTTAGACAGATGCGACAAACCGTTTTTGATGCCGATTGGGTAAAAGAAGCAGCCGTATTCAACAAACAGAACCGTTTTTACTGTTCGACCACCGATGGTGAGGTTTCGTTTCACCTTTACAGCACTATCAGAGAAAGGCTCAATGACGATCCGAATTTAACCACCCTATCGTATTCCAATTCGGCCATCACCCAAGTGCAATCCATCATGCTTATTTTCTCGAATAAGGAAGATGCCGGGGTGAGCCTGATGATTCCGCCGCACTTTATCTATGACATTGTCGAAACAAACCTTAACAGCCATGGAATACAGGCTAAAGTTGAAGTGATCAAAAGAGACATCCACCCTACTAACATTGACTCATCATTAGCCAAGGTGCGTATACAATCAAACATTTACCCGCTGACCATCACCTCATACATTGGGTATCAGTATTATCTTCACTTCATGTTGAGCTATTTATGGTTTGGCTTTTTGATGGCCGGAATTACGACCATTATTCTCCTTTCCGTCAAACATAAGAAACAGAGCCAACGTAGCTTAGAGTATTCGCTTTCAAGTGCACTAAAAAACAAACATCTACATGTTCACATGCAGCCCATCGTTAACCAAAACACCAACGAGATCGTTGGCTGTGAGTCATTATTACGATGGAACGACCCAATTGAAGGTAACGTATCCCCTGCTATTTTCATCCCACTAGCTGAAAGCTTAGGGCTGATTGAGGAGCTAACTTACTTCGTGCTACGCAAAGTATTAATGACGCTGAAAAGCAATCAAGACGAGTTCGAATCAAAGTACATCAGCGTCAACATCAGTCGCAACGTTGTGTCCAACAGTAACTTCTCTAACAAGGTAATCAGTATCTTTAAAAGACACCCTGAGATCCTCAAGCAGGTGGTATTTGAAGTAACAGAAGATGGTGAATGTTCTGATGCCGATATGGTCAAAATTAGAGACAACCTTACCAAGCTATCGAACATGGGCGTGAGAGTCGCGATTGATGATTTTGGTACAGGCTACGCCGGATTAGACTTTGTAAGACAGTTCCCGTTTAGCATTCTCAAAATCGACCGCGTGTTCGTGAAAAACATATCCGACGAATCCAGCTTTGGTCTCCCTTTACTCGAATCCATGCTTCAACTATCACGAACCTTAGGTATGCAAGTCATCGTCGAAGGTGTCGAGTACGAATCACAAGTAAAAATCTTGTCTAAGCTAGGTGTCGACTATATCCAAGGCTTTTATTTTTATAAGCCGATGCCGATAAACCTGACGATAAGCTTGCTTAAGCAACAGCATTTTGAGTCTGATAGCATTGAGAAGCCTTCGGCATCAACGCCGGAGTGTGAGCAAATTTAAACTGTTTGATAATTGCAGCCTGCGTAGACTCTTTTTACTACGAGTCTACGCTTACCGCGAGCATAAGGGTCTTGTTTACGGCTTACTCATAATCAAAACATTGCTGTTTAAGCCAATGGCCTAACGTTTTGATTTCAAACTGCTTAGCTCTCGACTTTTTGTATACAAAATACATGTTGTCGCCAGTCGGCAAATCGTGCATTGGGATACGAACCAAGTTTTGTTGAAGATCTTGGTCGTTAAGAAAGTAGTCGTTCAGGAACGCAATACCTTGATGGTATTTCACGGCCTCGGCGGCCAGTACCATGTGGCTGAACTGGCTAATTTTCACATCCTTTGGCAAGCTGAAGCCACCGCGTTCACACCACTGAATCCAGTCTTTCGCTTCACCGCCATCCTTGAAGATTGAACTTACTGAAAGTAATTGCTGATCCCACAGAGCCTCTGGCAAAGGTTTATCTTCGATCCTCTGCCACACCTTTTGGCTACAGAACGGATATAACTGCTCTTTGTATAGGAAGTCACTAACGTAGTTTTTCTTAGGCGGGTAGGCAGTGATAAAGCAGTCGGCAACTTGATCTGAAAACTCAGGCTCATCGGCTACCATACTTAACGTTAAGTCGATTTCTGGATGCTGTTGGCGTAAGTTTTCGAGCCTAGGTACCAACCATTTCACGGCCAGAGAACTGTACATTGCAATCCGAATTTTGCCACTGTCACCTTCGCGGATTTGGTAGCTGGCTTGCGCGATATTCTGTAATGAATGAGACACATCTTCGTAGTAACGCTCTCCTATCGGGGTGAGCGATAAACGCCTTCCCTGACGCACAAACAAGGTTTCACCTAAGTATTCCTCCAGCAAGCGAACCTGATGACTCACCGCACTTTGAGTAACATGAAGCGCTATAGCCGCCTGAGAAAAGCTATTAAAACGAGCGACTGACTCGAAACATTGTACTGCTCTCAATGGTGGTAATTTCATTATTAGTTCAGCTCATACTAAGTGAATTTTTATCATTATATATGAAACCATTTTATGCATTAAGATTACGCCATCACACTTCTTCACTTTCTTTTTAACTCACACTGAACACGCGTCAGTCAATGATAGGAGCTTCTTCATGCCTACAATGTCTGTTGGAATGGCAATGAGTTTACTCATTGTCGGCAATCTAATTGCGGTTTTCTCTGATGCCTTAATTAAAACCTTAGGCGAAGACACTGCTGTTTTTCAATTTGTCTTCTTCAGACAACTAACTGCCGTGTTAATCCTTCTGCCTTTTTGTTTTGGCGTGAGTAAAAAGAGCTTCACCGACGGGCTAAAATGGCATGCCTTGCGCGCGCACATCTGGTTACTGGGTGCAATCTTTATGGTGTTTGCCATCAATGCCATGCCATTGGCTACCGCTAACGCGATTTTCTACGCCGCACCTTTGATGATGCTTCCGTTAGCCTTGGTCTTTTTCAAAGAACAACTCAACCGCTACTCTGTTGCTGCTGGAATATTCGGCTTTATGGGCGTTCTGGTCATCATTCGCCCGACAGAGATCGATTGGGCGGCCATTGCTGCGCTTATCGTGGCGTTAACCATTGCCAGCAATAACTTATTAATCCGCAAACTTCCCAAGCACCAAACCGTCGCACAAACGTTGCTGTTAACCAACTTAGCGGGCGTTCCGGCATCACTTGGGCTCGCCATTTGGGAAGGCCGTGAATGGAATTGGTCACCACTTATCACTGCCGCAGGTTCAAGCGGTTTTATCCTCATCTACGCGGCGATATGTGTCGTCACTTACCGGTCGGCAGAAAGCAATAAAATCGCCAGTGCTGAATACAGCGGCTTACTCGGAGCGGTGGGAGTTGGGTTGGTCTGGTTTGGTGAAATGCCTGATATTGCAATGGCGATTGGCACAGCGATGATCATACTGCCACTCATCTGGCTGGCTCGAAATGAGAAGAAGCAAAGCTAACAAAGTTTATTGATACCAGGCCCTGAATACCAAGCGAAATGAGTAAGATATCACTTCAGACAAAAGCTTTAATTAATACGAACAATGTGAAGCCGTAACTGTAAAAGCAACGGCTTCGTCTGTTCGAACAGAGCTTAAAGAGAAATAGAAAGCGAACAAAGGGGTGAGTTAGTCAGCTAATTAGGCTAGTTCGTCGCTTTTGAATCTGATGAATTGGCCGCTTTCGTCGCTTCTTCAGCGGTTTTCTTACCAAACACCGTATCCATCATAAAACCAATACGCTTAGATGCATTACCGAACTTATTCGGGTTAGCCGTATATGGAACTTTAAACTCTACTTCACCTACTCTTTGCCCGTTCTGATAAGCATTGATCTCCGCTTGCTTTAAGAACAAGGCTAAGTCCCAGCCCCAATGGCCTTCATACTCCAATGTTAGCTTATCAAGATCGTGCTGCGACTTATCTGGTACGACGGTGTAAGTATAATCGTTATCTTGCAGCCACGTTTCCATGGTATTTAAGAACCCTTCACGTGTTTCAGCGTCTTTAACAATCACAACATCCACTTCAGTCGTAGGTTCTGGAATCGCGCTCCCTGTGTAACGAGGGGCTCCACAACCAGCCAAAATTAAAACCGAAAGCGATAATAGTAGGTATTTTTTCACGTTACATATCCATTAATGATTATTTGGGTGAATAGTACCATAAAATAAAAACAGCATGTCATATACTAAGGAGTCAACAAGACATTCCTTGTTACATAAAGCATTGAAAAATAGCGAAAGAAAAACCAACGACCATGGGTCTCCTTTGATGGACATTTAACTTCATCGCATCTTGAGTACATTAAAAGGAATACCATGGAAAAGACACTTCAAACCAAACTGGCGACCAGCCTACTACTGCTGAGAATCGGCATTTTTATAGTCTTCTTGTTCTGGGGCTTGGATAAGATCCTTGTGCCTGAACACGCGACAAAAGTACTGTTCGGCTTTTACGGCATCGACGTGTCGAACAATGCGATGATGGCGCTGGGTGTCGCTCAGCTTGGATTTTTAGGCGCATTCGTCGTCGGCATGTGGAAAAAGTACACCTACGGTGCGGTTTTGGTCCTGCACGCAGGCTCAACTTTCGCCTCTTTTGGAAAATACATGGACCCGTTCAACAACCTACTGTTCTTTGCCTCTTGGCCAATGCTCGCAGCCTGTATCGCACTATTCTTACTGCGCGACTACGACACTTACAGCGTTTCCAACTAACACAAAGATTGAATAAACGCCTCAAGATAAGCCGCGTGGCTACAGATGGAATAATCGAAGTCCTCAGGTTTATCACTAAACCCAGAACCTAACAAATCAACAAGAATGCGCCGATGAGGAAGCAACCAATCACTAGCCGCAACGGCCGGATAATCAAACGAGGAAGCACAGCCAATACCATGTATAAAAATAATAGGCACTTCCGAACCGGGAAGATCATGATACCTGAGTATCGCGTTGCTCCCCCTTAACCTTAAACTCTTTCATTTATTCCTCTGAAACCAACTGAACACAACACTTAACATATACATACTTCACATACCAAGCGTGTCGAATTGCTTGTTATTGATTAGCCAATCAAGCCACTGAAAACACAATGCGCTCTTGGCTTTCATCATCTTTCAACTCAAGTAAAATGCCTTCGGCCTTCGCGTCTTTTAATGCGTTAACTAATGCTTCTAATTGCTCCCCGTTTTCGTCAAATTTAGACGATATGTTCTTGGGTAAGAGTGTCACAACCAACTTTGCCAAGCCTAAAGGAACCACCAAGCTGTCCTTTAGCTCACTAGTTTCAAAGCAATAAGTGTCCATTTTGAGCTTACGCATGCAAAAATACTCGCCGAACACATGGACTTACTAGAGTACCTTTTCTTTGAGATTTGTCTGTGAGTTACATGCGAGAAATGAAACATTACACATATTAAAAATGCATTGATTGGCCCACTCTAAAACTGCGACAGCTCAGGGCCATCTTGAAGGTGACAATTACATGTATGAGAAAGGTGTTTGTTGAATTGGATGCTAAGAGAGATTTTGTAAGGAGAAATAGCGCCGTAGCCATTTGTGTGACGCATGGGCTTAAAAATCTAGTTTGATTAAGTAAAACAAATTTAAATCACTGAAAATATAGGGGATTTATATCAACCTACCAAAGCACATTCGGCTATGATGAAGCTAATAATCATATATTTCAATTTAAATAACTTCTATTTTTAAATATATTTTATTAACTTAATAATCAGCCAGTTTAATTATTCAATCTATCATCAATCAAAAAAACTCTTTAATTTACATCCTACCCAAAACTAAATGATTTTTATGTGCTAATTTTACAATATAAAAATTAAGATATTCTGGTTCTAATTTAACATAAAACCTTTGTCTTGCGTTGGTGAATTTTTGGTTAGGGGATAAATCCATGATAATTAAAGAAGTTAAAAACGTATCGATTGCTATTAGAGTTTGGGCGATTCTCGCTTTGTTTGCAATCGCTTTACTTACAAATACAATTTTAAATATAGACGGCTCACGCCAACATGTACGTGAGAGTTATCAAAAAGGGGTAAAAATTCTAGTTCAAAGCGCCGTTAGCGTTATTAAGCATTATGAAAATCAAAGTGCAATAGGGAAATTAAGTGAAGAGGAAGCACGTGCACGCGCATTGGAAACCATCTCAAATATGCGATTTGATGGTGGGAATTATATCTTCGTAGGTGATCGAGAAGGAAAGCAAATAGCTACAGGCGTCCCCTCTCTTTTAGGAAAAAATATTATTGACCTTCAAGATAGTAAGGGTAAATATTTTGTCAGAGAGATGTACAGCATTTCGAAAAATGGTGGTGGATTCATTGATTATCATTGGAAAAACCCGAACAAACAAACGCTAGAGCCAAAAACCAGTTATGCAATAATGTTGGAGCCTTGGGGATGGATGGTTGGTTCTGGTGTAAATATGGTGGCCTTACAAGCGACGACTCACCGAGCTGAGATGACATCGATAGGTTATGCAATAGGCATTTTAACGGTTCTCTCACTGATCGTTGGTTACTTCATCAAAACCATCACTCTCCCAATAAATCGTACTTTGGCTGCGATGAAAGCATTATCAAAAGGTGAAGGCGATCTAACGCAACGTATTCCCGAAGAAGGGAGCAAAGAACTGATTTTCTTGGCTCGTTATTTCAATCAGTTTGTAGAGTCTATTCAATCAATGATGCTCGGGATTCAGGGAATTGGGACTCAAGTATCAGCGTCGGCAACGCAACTCACTGATTCGGTACACCAAATAGATAATAGCCTTAACCAGCAAAGAAACGACGTGGATATGCTTGCGACAGCCATGACAGAAATGCTTGCTACCGTTGAGGAAGTTGCTGGGCGAACCGTTGAAGCAAATGAAGCAAGTCGGTTTGCAGCGCAGGAGACACAGAAGAGTTCCTCAATTATTCAAAATAATGTGATAGAAGCTAACGAAATGGCGGAAGTCATTACCTCAGCAGGACAAGCAGTCCAGAAGTTGGCGCTTGATGCAAAAAATGTTGATACGGTTCTAGAAGTTATTCGAGGAGTCGCAGAACAGACAAACCTCTTAGCACTTAACGCTGCTATTGAAGCCGCTAGGGCTGGTGATCATGGTCGGGGCTTTGCTGTGGTAGCTGATGAAGTAAGAACCCTGTCTCAACGTACTCAGGAGTCCACACTTGAGATTCAAAATATTATAGAAAAGTTGCAAGTTGGCGCTGAAAATGTCGTTACAGTAATGCATCAAGGGGTTGATAAAGCGAATAAAGCCTCAGAGCTATCAGCGCAGGCAGGATGCAAGATTGACGAGAGTAACAAGCAAGTTAATAAGATCGAAGGTATGGCGCAACACATTGCAACTGCTGCTGAAGAGCAAACACTCACCGTGAACGAAATAAACCGTAACGTAGCCAGCTTGAGTGATATGGCGACTTTAGTGTCGAGTGAATCTACCGAAATGGCTAATTCGAGCCGGGAACTCAGAGGTATCTCGGAAAATCTCATGTGTACAATTAACCGATTCAAACTTGCATGATGCAAGAATTTGCTTTGAAAAGCGGAAGTTTCCTACGCGTAAAAACGAATAGCAGTAGCTCACGCAGCTACTGCTAGAACTGATTTCTTCCATTGATTGCAAAGACAGCTTCCACAGGAGAATCAGTCTAAACACGAACATAAACCCCTTTTTTCAAACACCGCATCCCTTTAAGTTCTAGTGCATGGGAGTTATCACAGATAAAAACATGCCCTCCGGGTATGAGGATGTCTTGAGCATACTTACGGACAATATCGTGATACTCATTGGTTAATGATGCGATAACAATCGCATCTAACCTACTATTGTACTGATTAAAATTAACGTGGTCGAAGTTATTAAATGTGATTTTATTTTCTATTTTTCGATTGATGGAAAAATGACTATTCTTCATTTTAACTTTGTTAGACTCTAGATATTCAGCTAATTCACCTCGGGTGTTACTAAATAACCTTTCTTTGAAGTTCCCTTTACAGTTGATTTTTCTAAAACTACTGTTGTCAACCAAAGACATAATCCGACAAAAACCAGATGAGATCATCTCTGTCTTTTGTTCGTAATAAGAATGTAACATTGCCAATGAAAAACTATCGTAATATTGACCTGTATCTAAACAACAAATAAGTAAATCACTCCCCCGTATCTGCCTTTCGATCACAAGCTCACTGTAGTCTCTATATAATTCAGCGTTATAGAAAAAGTTGTCAGTTACCATATTTAAACCTTGAGGTTTTGTTTTACTCGATTTAAAACAGAGGCGAGTTAGCTAGTGGGATAAATTTTTTCGACAAGCGATAAATTCACACAAAAAACAAGATTATGTGGTAAGTCTGAATATGCCACTCCAACTTCACCAGTCACAAAGTTAACGGACTTTGCTATATCTTCTTGAAAGTGTTCAAGTACTAATTGCAATAAGCAATCTTTACCCAACATATCCATCAATACTCCTTTAGAGTTAGAACTGAAATTATTATATAAGTATAGAACCTAATAATGGTCAAACCTGAATATATATTTTTCAGATTAAATGCGATGTAAAGCAATGATTTTCAACTATATTAATTTATTTTTAAATTTGTCCACGCCCTTTACTTTTTCCGGCCATGAGTTCAAGTAATGAAAACCATGTATCCAAATCAACGAGGAAAATCGTGCTGACGCACTTTGGGGGCATGCGATGTGAAGTGTTATGAAGCACTATTCACCGCTTTTGGCTAAACCCCTTTATCACAAGGGGAATCTGGGGCTCTGAATGATTGGGGAACAAATAACGGAAGGCATAAGCGCCTTCCGTCGTTCAAGTAGGTGATAAGGTAAGTACTACTTACTTACGCTGATCATGTCGTTAAAGTAATCCACTTGCTCTGCCATGCTCACACTTTGGTTGTTATAGCCTAGCGCCCACATAAAAAAGCCACCGTAGCCGTTATCTTTCTGCCATTTAGCACGGTCTAGGTTGTTCTGGCGCGTTTCGACAAAGTTACCACCTGGCTCTGGTGACCACTGACTGTTTATCGTATTACCTAAAACAATCTTCGACTTGTCTCCAATGTACTCAGCGTAGTTTGCCATCGCGACTTCATATAAGAAGTTTCGACCCGCGTCGTATGTCATCACGTTAAAGAAATCGAAGTCGTTCTTGGTTGCTTTCAACAGATCAATCACTTCACCGTGGTGAGATGAACGGCCAGACTCTTCAATGTAAGAGCAGTTTTCAAACACGCTTGCATCCATACATTCAACAGGATCCGCGCCTACGTGGTAAGTCGTCAGAGAAAGAACCTTCGTATTGCCCACCTTCTCACGGATAAGCTTGATCAAAGCCGTCAAGTCTTGGTTCTCTTTGTCTGTGATTCGCGCCGCTTTCTCAAAGTCGAAGTCCAGGCCATCAATGTGCACATAACCCGCTAACTGGTACTTGCTGTAATCACAGCTGCCGTCTGAATGTGTTGCAAGACACTCGCCTTCCATTTCTTCAGGTTTGAGGTTCTTTTTGTAGACAGGGAATGGCGTATGCACCAAATCAACCAACCCATTAGCTACTGCTTCACGGCTTTCAGGCGTACCGATCGCCGACCAAATGCTTTCGTAAGTTTGACCACCGAACGCGACCATCATGGTCACATTTTCATTATCATGCTTGAGTGTTGACCACGCTAGATACTGTGTTGTCATCCAGTCCGGGCTATAATTCGGTGGTGTTAGCATGCCATCAGAGATCGTGATGTTACCGCTTGCGTCCCACTTACCAAATGACAATAGATAGCCATCACCTTCTGAGGTGAACAGCTCTTGGTAGTCATTCAAACCCCAAGACGTTAGATAACTGATAGAGCGATCAGGGTTATCGACTAAGCCGCCACCGCCTGTGCTTTCTTTGACCGTAATGTTAGACGTTGCAGAGGTTTGCTCTTGGTTGGACGTATTCACCGCTTTTGCCGTTACAGCATATGTACCCTGCTGAGCACCTAGCCATTCATATTCATAAGGTGCTTCCGAGTCTTTAAACAGCTCGTTACCGTTCGCGATGAAGCTAACCGAGGAAATATCCCCTTCGTAACTCTTCGCGTCTGCTTTGATCGAAATCGCACGACCTTCGAAGTAGCTTGAGCCGTCAACAGGAGATGCCAAAGAAACAACCAAGTCTTTATCGGTAATCGCTAAAGAAATTGGCGCCGCCTCCGCACTCGCACCTTGGTCATCGTAGGCAACAACCGTCAATGTGTATTGGCCTTCAACTTGGGCAGGCACCGTGATGGTGTAAGTATCTCCTTGTGAAGGCGTGTTTGATGTCGCAACCACTTGACCATTCAATTGAACATCAACGCGAGCAACTTCAGTATCATCCGATGCATCGACTACAACTTCGAATGCTTGGTTAGGTGCGATTTTCTGTCCATCTTGCGGTGATTGAACGTCCACCACTGGCATAGGGTTCGGATCACACTCACCCGCTTCATCCCATGCATCTTTCCACGCATCAGGATAACTTGGATGACCGGTTCCTGGTGTCCATACCGGGTTACCACACCAACCCGCTACCGTACATGAGTAGATATTGCCAATGTTAGTGACTTCATCACCGACTTTATAGGCCAGACCATCTTTGTACTGAGGTATGTCACCACAGCTGGTGCTTGTATCTGTCACCGTGATGGTTAAGTTCTTACTAGAGACATGTTGCTCGTCATCTTTTGCTTCCGCACGAAGCGTAGTAGAGCCTGCCGTTTGCGTTGTCCAGTCACAAGAGAAATCTTGGGTCGTTTTCGCATCAAGAGAACACACTTCTGAATCGTTAGCGAAGAACTTAACCGTCGCTAAGTCATCATCTGCATCTGTTACATGCGCTGAAATTGTGATGCTGTCACCTTTTTGGTGAGAAGAGCCTGCGTCTGGCGAGATAAACTCAATCACAGGTGGATTTGGCGCCGTCGATTCTGACTCTACCGTCACTTGAACTGCTTTTTCTGTGAGTTTATCGCCACTGTCATTGAAAGCCATCACAGTGATCGATGCTGCACCAACTTCGCTTGGAAGCCAAGCTTGTTGGTATTCTGTTGTACCTTCTACAACGTTTTGCTCACCTAATTTGGTACTGTTTGCCCAGAACTCGAGTTTGCTTGCACCCTCACCTTCGACACCCGTAATGATGTCAACATTCGTACCTGTGTAAACCACTGAGTTTTGAGCAGGCGCTAAAATATCCAGTGAAAATTCTGGTGGAGGAACCACTTCGCCATCCACTTTCACCACAACAGAATTCTCAAATGCGTTCAGATCTGTCAGTTCGCCACCGAAAGAGATAGTCAATGCCGCAGATTCACCTGAGGCCAGCTCACTATCAACCCAAGAGCCTTCTGGGAACGTCAACGTCACGGCGTTCAATACCCCATCCACTTGCGTCGTATGAGAGATTTCCCATGATGGGTAAGAAAGATGGTTCGACGCCCAGTTGATCTCGTTAATCGCTACTGGCAATAAAAATTCGATCACGGCTTCACGCATATCTGCGCTATCTGAGCCTGTATTTGTGATATCTAGCTTATAGGTGCTCCAGTATTCACTTTCTGACTGAGCTACTGCATCAGTACTGAACTCACTAGCCATGGCTTGTGAAATTGGATTCAACAATAAGCCAGAGCAAAGCATTGTTAGCCCTAACGCGCGATATCCAATAGAGTGAATCTGTTTAGCACTGCTCTTTCTTAGATACATACTTGATTCCTTAGTTTTATATTAATTATTTTATTTCTGCAATAAACCTTCAATTTGAAATTAATCCCACCCTTGCAAGCACACTTAATTTATACAAGAAATTAACCAGCAAGGAATTTAACTTTTACTTATTGAATAAATATCAAAGTTTATTTAATTATGAGATAAAGCCCAAAATTTCTGAAAATACAATTATGTAAGGCCCCTTTAAACCATGCACTTAGAATGAACTAAATTAGGTTAAACTAATTTATAAAAGGGAGGAGTGATTAAATTAAGCTGGATAAGAAAAGGTCTTGTCAGCATAACTAGCAGACAAAGAAAACCACGAACAAACCCAAACATTACAATAACTTAAATAAAAACACTCATCTAAAAGCATCTATAAAAAGAACAATTCTCATACTAACCATGAAGTCTATTTCGCTAAAAAAGGTTCATCGAACACTAACTCCCATCTAAATACCAAATTTTAATATGACGTTTAAATTAAAATAACAGTAACAACTCCAAGTTGGGTTTTATTTTTATTTTGAATTAAAGTCACAACTTATTCATGAGAAAGAGTCATGTATAAAACGGTATTATTTAGAGTATTAGTTCTATTTCCAACTGAATTATTCAATTAGAAATTTAATTATCTCTCTATGACTTCAATGTCTTCCATTAAAAACCGAACGTCACGCCTGTGTTTTATGCTTGTTCTGTATTTATTTTACCCGACGATTAAAAAGGCAAGCCGAAACCCGCCTCTCACAACTTCAAAAACAGCCTGATTTACCGTTTACATTAAAAGAATGGGCGACAACAGTCGGTGCATATGAACGCACGCTGTCTCGATTATGCTCGAAAGAGTTTTCTCAATCTTTTTCACAATGGCGACAAAACATTAGGCTAGTTTTATCTTTGCAGTTGTTAAGCTCGAAAATGAGCATTCAAGAAATTGCTATCAAATCGGGATATTCTTCTGATTCCGCTTATGTACAGGCATTTAAGAAATTGTTTAATCAGACACAAAAAAATACCGAACAGCAAACCTTTAGCACGTATTCTGATTCGTTGTTTTACAAACCCAAATGACACCTGTGATGATGTGACTCTTACCTAACCTTTTGTGGGGCAAATGCGCCCCTAGCCCAACTTGAATATCGGACATAGTTCGATCTTTGAGAGAATGGTTGATAACCTCAATCAGCTAACATGTTGTGAACTGACCACTTTTTAGAAGCACTCTAGATTGATAGACGATGAAAATTGCGATATTAGTTAGCTATGACTTAAGATTTTGGTAACACTCATGGCAGATAACACTATCGAAAAATCCGTTTCATTCGCCTCTGTCATTGATTTAGTAAATGCCTATTCACTGTTGCCTGCCGCTTTGCGTAAACAGGTCGAAGCATCTAATCACCTTAACGGTATAATCCTTGAGGCCATTAAAAATAGCGCTAAGCTATCGCTATCGAATCGGCTTCCAGAAAGCCAAATGGTTGCCTTATGGTCACTGCTCGAACAGCACCATCCGTCGCCCGAAATTGGACTCATCATTGGGCGAACTATATCCCATGAATCAAAAGGTGTGCTCGCGAGTTGGGTGAGCCAATGCGCGACGTTAAGGGACGCATTCAACACGTTCCAAAGTAATATTTTTCTGATGAATTCTTCGGAATGTTGGCAAGTGGATGACGATGGACAGCAGTGCCGCTTAACCCTCTCCATTGAATCACGCCATGATTACCCTAGAGCCGCCATTGAACGCAGCATGAGTGCAGTGGTGATGTGGGCAAGAATGCTGAGTGCCCATTCCTTCCCGCTAACCATAGCTAAGTTTGGGTATTTAGCTCCGCACTATGTGGATAAATATCAACCAGTTTTTGGAGAAACCATTGAATTTAACAGTGCTTATCACCAGCTGATATTTGAATCGAAATGGCTTAACCTTCCCATTGCGACAAGTAGTGAGTATCTGAAAACGATGATGGCAAAAACCGCACAAAGCCACCTTGAGACATTAACGCAAACCCAGCCTCTCCAGCAGCAAGTCAGGACCATAGTAGTAAACGGACTAGAAAATGGAGAACTACTTAGCATAGACAAGGTTGCACAGCAATTACACTTCAGCCGACAAACGCTCTACCGGAAACTGGAAAGAGAGCATACCTCTTTCCAGAGTATTCTTGATGATACAAGAAAGCAGTTAGCAGTCCGTTGGCTGACTCAAACCCCGCCTCCAAGCGTTACCGAGTTGAGCTATCGTCTTGGTTTTAAAGATACCAGCAGCTTCTACAAAGCGTTCAAGCGCTGGCACCAGGTTAGTCCTAAGGCTTACCTTTCGAGATAAACTGTTTAAACGCCTCTGCGGATCGCTCAGGGACCTCTTCCATCGGTAAGTGTCCAACGTCGTCATACACTACAGCATAAGAGCCTCGAATATCACGCTCAAACTTTCTCGCATTTTCAGCTGGAAAATAACGGTCTTCCTTCCCCCACAGAATAAGAGTCGGCTTGGCAATTTGTGTTATCTTATCCGAGTCCTGATCCAGCGATGCCTTGACGCGACGTGTGAATCCCTGTCGATTTTGTTGGTAGGTAGTCAGTTCGTAGTATCGATCAATCAACGCCGCATCCACAAGTAGCGGGTCGAAGTAAACTTCTTTAAGCCCATCTTCGAACATAAACCTTGGAGTGACATGTTCCATTATTTTGTCGATGACTGGCCACTGGGCCATCGCAATGCCTGGTGGCCACGATTTTTGTGGATACCCTAAGGAATTTATCAACGTAAGGGTTATAACCTGCTCTGGATGTTGTAAACCGTATTCCCAAACTATGCGTCCTCCTAAAGAGCTACCGACAAAATGTGCTTGTTCGATGTCGATCTCTCTCATAAAGGCACTTAAAAAGGCAATATCGTCAGCGATTTCGTACTGGTTTTGAGGCAGATGCCCAGTTAAGCCAAAACCCGGTAAGTCCATACGTACGACGCGATAGTCTTGTTTGAGGATTTGAGTCCATTGCTCCCACGCGTGAAGTGATGACGAAGTGCCATGCAATAAAATCACCACCTCACCCTGTCCTTCATCTCGATAATGCACTCGTTTGCCTTCAACAGTGGCAAATTTAGAAGCGTGATTTGTGTATTTCTGTTCAATGGCTTGCGAGCTATTTTGTGCGCCACATCCTTGCAGAAAAATGACCAAAGCCATTATTGGTGCCACATTCCAATTCATACTTCCCTCTCCTCATTTAATGTGCTTTCTAGCCTGGAGACTTGAGTGTAGAGACTATGGTGGTGAGAAATAGGTCTTAAGGTTGCAATATTGTGTTTTTAGGACTCATTTGACTTTAATGGGGGAAGAAGAAAGAAGGAGTTCAAGAGAAAGAGCGATTTGACACACGAACCAAGCCATGAAAGCTTGGTTTATGCTCGGCTAGGTAGCTGACTTTTGAAACATTAACAAGATGAAAAATCGAGCATTTTACGAGTCTAACCCCCGAAGGGGGGAGATGTTTGATGGATTTGTTACGTGTATTGCGCAACGTAGTCCGCAATATTGCCGCTAGCTGAGAAGTATTGGCTTATAGGTAAGTTTAAACTTTGTAAGTGTTGGACGTCAGATTAGTTATATTGGCTCTTCTCCGCTTTGTTGAGTCATAACGCAATACTTATGACTTCTACCATACTGACTAATAACCCTTTTTTAGTCAGTATGGATGAATCCTATTTTGACCCAGTTACTTTCTCAGCTTTTACATATTCAGGGGCAGGCAATCCAGTCGATTAAGGTCGATGAATCCACTCAAACTGTTGACGTTTACTGTCGTCGAGACCGACGATTTAAAGTGACCGACCCAAAGTCTAACCAAGCTTGCACCGTCAATACTTACGTTTCTCGAACCATTTATGACTTGCCGATAAGTGGCCGGTGTTGTCGAATTCATATTGAGCTTGCGCAAATCCGTACAACCGAAGGTGAGCGACGTATTGAAGAGTGTGACTTTGTAGAAAAAGGTGTACGTTATTCCAAACGATTCTGTGAACAAATTAGTGGTTTGTGCCGTCACATGCCCATCAGTGTGATTGCGAGACACTATGGACTTCGCTGGGAAACGATTAAGAATATTGACAAAGCGGCGCTGCGTCGAACGTTGCCACCCTCTGAGCCGTCAAAACTCCGTGGATTAAAACGGATTGGCGTTGATGAAGTCGCAAAAGCCAAAGGGCACGACTATATGACTGTGGTGTATAACATGGATAACGGCCAATTGATTTGGGTCGAGCATGGTCGTACACACCGCGTCCTCGAAGCCTTTCTCACACAACTTACCGAACAAACTGCCCAAGGGGTTCAGGCCGTTGCAATGGATATGGGGAAGGCTTACCAAAAAGCCGTCAGAGAAAACCTGCCGAATGCTGACATCGTTTTTGACCGATTCCATGTCGTCCAACAATATAGCCAACTCATTCGACGAGAGCGTTCGTATGAGTTCAAAAAAGCGGTCTGTAGAGAAGATAAAATGCTGATTAAAGGCTCGCTTTACCTTCTATTAAAGAATCCAGAAAGGCTGTCAAAAACCAAACGGACAAACTGAAAATGTTACTCAAAGCTAATCGCCGCCTGAGTGAAATCTACGTTCTTAAAGAGCAGCTAAAAAGTATCTGGCGAGCGGAAACCTATCAGCAAATGGCTTACCGTTTAGACGTTTGGTGTCAGTTAGCCAAAGCGACAAGAATAATGAGCGTGCAAGGTTTTGTATCCATGCTGCAAGACCACAAAGAAGGCATCTGTAACTTTGCAAAGTATGACCGATTAACCAGCTCTGTAATCGAGGCAGGCAATGTATCAATAGGATTGTTGCGCAGAAGAGCTCGCGGGATAAGAGATACCGAATACTTCAAACTGAAGATTAAACAGCTTTCAGTACCTGAGGTGAATTCAATGTTATACCCTTCTGTCAAGCTCATCTAAGCGGAGAAGAGCCGTTATATTTGATCAAAATTCCGCCAACATAGAGCGTAAGTGTTTTGGCGAAACTAGTAATGGGATACTTTCGAGCTAGAAAGTGCCACGGGTAAAAATTCAACCTGAGAAGCTTTTGGACAAAAGTGTGTTTTGGCTTAGGTCAAAACACACTTAATTATGTTAGTGAACCTAATGCATCTCATTACTCAATATTATTTTGACCATGAGCAACATACCCCACAGAGTAAACTTCACCGCTACTATCATCAATACCTTCTGAGCTACTCAACCACGTTAAACCGAGCGTTTCCCACGAGATATAATCTAAGCCGTGTACATCTGTATGTTGGTTGACTTTATTATGAATACACGCAAGAGAATGGTGCGAATCAGGAACGTTTGGCTCGTCGTCAACGAACCAAATATCAACCTTTGGGCGACCGAATTGTTCGCAAAGAGCTTTGAATCCATCACTTTGGAGAAATAAGACCATTGCGTGATGATCTCTCCAAACATAAAACGGGGCGTAGCTATTCATCTGATTTTCATAACTTTTCGCGTCTTTACGCGAATAAAGATAGGCTTTAAAAATTAACCCTGGGAACCCATCTAATAAGTGACCTTTTTCCTTGATACGAGCTTCTATTTTTTCCATAGGATAATCAGACGGGAGAACGATTTTATATTGCATTGCTATCATTGTATTATCTCCATTTCATCTTTCCATGACTGACCAGAGGAAAAAGACCAGTCTTCTGGGCCATTGAATTGAACAATGACCATGATATCTTCTTTACGAATGGGGGGTTGGGCCTGAAGTTGCTCACACAACGCTTTGTACAAGGCTCGCTTTTGTTCATGGTCACGTGATTTTCCAGCGAATATGTGAAACAAAATTCCAGATTCACTACGACTTTGAGCCAGATTTGGATAATTCGAATTAAAAACCTTTTGCTGTGGGGCATGAATGTCGAATATTTGAAAACAGTCTCCATTCGGTACTGCAAAATAAGCTTCTAAACATTGCTGGAGAATGTATGATATTTGATGCTTATATTTTTCAAATAACTCATTACCTATAGAAATTCGTGTCATTGGCATTTGTCATTCCTCTTGTGGTCCATCTCATCTAACCGCTCAAGTGCAGAAGCCGTTACAGGCCAACCTGCATAAAAAGCAAGATGAGTCATTGTTGCACTCAGTTCTTTTACTGTCAGCCCGTTGCTGAATGCCCGAGCTAAATGACCCGGTAGTTGTTCCACACGATTTAAGACCACTAACGCGGTGATGGTTATCAGACTTCTATCACGAGTGCTCAGACTCTCATCACGCCATATCTGTCCAAATAAGATATCTTCCGTAACTTTATGAAATTGTGGAGCAATTTCAGCAAACAGTTTCATTAAGTATTGTTCTTTTGTATCCATATATTTCCCCTGTTTTTTCGTCTACTGGAAAAGAATAAGTTGATTTTTTAATATAAAAAATCAAAACTATTTTGATATACAGTTTCGATTTTCAGGATAGTTGAACATGCGGAGTCTGGATTTAGATGCCTTACGATGTTTTGTCTTAGGAATTGAGTTAGGCAGCTTTGCAGCTGCAGCTGAACGACTTAATCGTTCACCCTCTGCGGCCAGTGCCCAGTTAAAAAAGCTCGAACAGCAGTGCCACACGTCATTAGTGACCAAAATCGGCCGCCATCTAGAGCCGACTGAAGCAGGTGAAATTATTCTGGCTTATGCCCGTCGCATGCTTCAGTTAAATGACGAAGCTTTAAACCAGTTAGTGGAAAATTCATTGACGGGGAAAGTGGTTTTTGGCTTACAAGAAGATTTTAGTGACGTACTATTGCCTCAGTTGCTAGGTGTATTCTCTCGCTCACATCCAAATTTACAATTGCAATCCATTGTTGGGCGCCATCAGGAGTTGATGGATGGCATTCAATCTGGTGAGTTAGACTTTTCATTGGGCTGGAGAGGTGAAAAATCGGCGCCATATAGTGAACTTCTGGCAGAATTACCACTGTACTGGTATGGGCCATCAAATAAATATCTTAAAGAATCCATTAATATTTCTAAACCTGTACCACTAGTCATGCTTGATGGTTCTTGCATTATCAGACAACAAGCCATAGCAGCATTAGATCGCGAGGGGATTCCATGGAAAATTACCTTTGTTGGCCGAAGTCTGAGTAACTTATGGAGCGCTGTTGATGCTGGCTTAGGAGTTACGGTTCGCTCTTCTTTCAGTCACCCGGATACTATTAGTAAGTTGGATGGTTTGCCGGTCCTTGGAAAACTTAGGTTGTGCCTCGATCGTAATCAATATAAGTTAGAAAAAGTACAGGAACAATTGTATGACGAATTAAAACAACAGCTTACACTCTATATCAAAAAGTAAAGTGATTGAATTGCTGACAGAATTGGGGACATAAAAGTCCACACTATGAGCAAGCCTGAGTCAGATCTAATGATTAGGTAAACTAATCTAAAATCACATTAATTCGATGTGAATGAGTATTTGCTCTAACAAGCTTTGGGGCAAAAGTGAGTTAGGGGCGAAGCTCTAACTCATACCGTGAACATTAGTAAAAGTATCTTGAGCCTTAGTCGTTTGTTATATGCATGGCCTATTCAGCACTGAATACATAGCCCGGATACTCATCATTAAGTGTTTCCACCACTTCCAACCACGCACTTTTATCGAGTAATTTAGGGGAAAGAGCTTCTGGAGCTAAAGACCAACTTTTTAGATTAAAACCCCAAGACACCGCGCCAACTGGATAGAATACCCCTTCTACTTCAGATAGCCCAAACAACTTTCCATTCCAAGTTAAAGTGATATGGGGAGCCGAAGTCCAACCAGGATTATCTCGAAAAACCTTTCCCAAACTATAAAATGGGTAACTACTATCACGCTTCTCTTGGCTACCAACATCAACAAAAACCCAATTGGGACCAAAATTTCCCAAGGACGAATGTTTACCTGAAAACTGCGCGCCGCTCGATGTTTCCACAATATGTAGCCAGTGTGTCACTTTTGAGGACGAAACCTCAATTGCTGGAAACTTTGGCGCAAAGCAATGAGAATTACCTGATTCGACAAAACGAACATCAAAAGCATCCTCTCGATTCCACAGTTCAATACTGTATTTCTTTATCGCAGAGTCATTCAGACACTCACCATAGCTGCCATTTTCAATATTGGTTGAGAAAGCAGAGTTCCGATAAACGCCAAACGATAAGTAGGCACCAACAACAACGATCAGTAAAAATAACGAACTAAAAATATATTTTTTCATACCTTTTAAGCTTGCCTCCCTCTATAGCTTACGACGCCTAATTCTTATAAGTTCCCTTATCACTTCGATAAAATCCTTGAGGGGAAAATACGAAGGCGACACCTCTGAACATAAAAAGAGTAACTCTAAACTCTGTTGGTGCTTTTCTAGCAAAGCTTGACGTTCAAGTATCGTACTGCTGCCCTGCTCCCTTAATCGAGCGTATTCCAATATCTCTTCGAGTGGCATGGCCGTTTCTTTTAGGCGAATGACAAACTCAAGCCACTTTACGTCTTTCGCGGTATACACTCGGTGCCCACTGCTATTACACTGAACATTTTTAAGCAAACCGATTTTTTCATAGTACCTAAGCGTATGAGCCGACAAACCCACCAAGCCAGAAACTATCATCCAAGAACGCGTTACGCTAAAAACACAAAAACCCAACGATAGCTTGCTGCCGTTGGGCTCTACTCTTAAATGCGGGTTATAACGCTTTGTTACTTAACTGTGATACCAAAATCGCTCCATTGAGCTTTACGCTTGGTGGTAAAAATACAAGAAACACCGCCCACGGTATGAGTAATTGGAGCTTCAAAATCGCAAAACAGTGAGATATACAAAATTGGTAGCTGTTCGTTACCAAATGAATTTGGTGTCCACATGGCTACATCACCATCTTTACATTTAGCATTCGCTTCATCACCATTGGCAAAATGACAGATCTTGTCTTGCTTTAAATCACTTAGCCCAAATGCAGCCGAAGAATTGAATGATGTAGCTGACAAAGCAAAGGTAAGTGCTAATAGAACTTTTTTCATAATAAGGTTGCCCGTAGTTTGATGTATACGAGTTACCTTATCATGATGATAAACATATACTTAGCCAGACTATGCAACCTATGACACAATCCACAAATTGCGTTACTCACGTCCAATTAAGATTTGAGTAACGCAATATCGAAGCCAGAGCAAACTACCTTAAACACTAAAATAGTGCATTTAAAATGCCATGTGTTGGGAATCACTCTTGAACAATTTGCTAGGCAAGTAAGTTATCGAAAGTTTCTCAGTACTTTGTACTTAACACTGTGGTTATTCGCCTCGATAATCTCCAACTGCGCGCCTTTATAGCCAACAACTTTTGAAGAATTTAGATCATACTCAACATCATTTGTAAACGCTGCTCGTGCTTGACCATTACTAAATTCACGATAGCTAATGTTAACTTTATTTCCGACTTTTCCTGAATAAAGTAATGTCTGCTGAAAAGATAACATATCATTCGTAGTATGCTTCACTTCTTTAAAGTCGGCAGATGTACAAACCGTACCACCTAAAGTTGAAACACCACAAATTTCATGATTTTTTTGATCAACGTACATGCCACCATAAGGATCAGCTAATGCGCTAGCTTGTACCATACCGTGCTGAGTTGGTGTGTAGAAGATTTTGTTTTTGCTATGCCCTATTTGAGTATAGAGACCAGGTGCGAAAGTATAACCACCTAAAACACCCACAGAAACACTATGCTTTAGCGAGATTGCGTTTACTGTGGTTTGCTTTCCTTTGGCGAGCATTTCATCACCTACATAAGCAACAGTTTCAACGCCTATAGGCGGATGGTCAATTAATGTTTCCTCAACACCACCACCATTATGCTTAAGCGATGTACAACCAGATAAAATACTAAAACTAGCTAAGACCAATAGGTATTTACGCATATATTTGCCTTTTGAATATTTATAGAACAGTGAACTGTATGGTAACTAGTTTACGTCACTTATGCGATAAATTTAGATAGCCCAACGACTGTATTAAAAATACCATACGTTGGTGATCACTCTTGAATGCTTCGATATTAAGAAGTCTTTTGGTCCCAACCGACGACCAGATCATTATCGAGGGTGATGCGAATTCCATATCTATTGCCACCCCGATGATTATATTTCCAAACTTCTTTCTTCTTCGTTTTGAGTAACTTCTGATCAATATCATGGGGTCTACCCAATGAATCCATCAGTTGTTCGGCTGTTTGTCCCTGCCAAAAGCTTTCATTCATTAGATCACTTACTAGCTGCTCATCCTGATACTTAGCCATAAGGGCTTCTCTGCGTTGTTTCTTTTGAGCATATTGGTACCAAAAGATCCCCCCAATAACAGCCAACACTAATAAAATAAGAGGCAGCCACCCGACAAACTCTCCAACTTGAGATACCCAGTAGATAGGGAGCCCAATTACTACAAGCAATAAGATGCCTTGTGTCTCTGCTTTACTTGTTCGTTTCACCATTTTTACTCCATTTAATAAAACATAACGCACGCTCAAGTTGTGAGCAATGCAACACTATGTTTCCGTATACCACCTAAATCACTACACTTAAGGGATGGTAAAATTCCACGCATCAAGAGTCAGTTTTAAAACAATCGTTATTTATTTTGATTTGTAGCTACGATGGCTAAACGATCAAATATTATTTTTTGATACAACCCCTCTGAAAAAGCAATGGAATTTGAAGATGCAGCAACACCATGAACATCCTCAACAAAAAGCCTACATTGGACACTTTGACCCCAGTATGTATTAATAAGTTTTCTATCTTCTTCAGGTAACTGGGATATATCTGTCGATGAAAACGTCCCAACTACCGTAGAATTAGGAGAGATCTCCGATTTATTTTCAAAGTCATTCAATGTGAGCTTCAAGTCAATATAATTCTCTTTACCAATATAAACGCGGAAAAGAGCTGGCTTCTTAATCGAGGTGTTAAGTCTTCCCGAATTAATTAAAGTAACTGACATTTCAAAAAAAGAATTATTTTCAATAAGATCACTTTTAATTTGTGCAACTTTCCTTTCTATTTCTGGTAAAGATGACTGTAACTCCTCATATTTTTCTTTAACCGAAGCATATCTTTCTTCGTATATTTTCTTGAAATCATCCAAAGTTGCAGAAACATTTGAACCATCGTAATCCACTTCAGGATCAAGACGGCGATTTAGTTTGTTGCACTCATGCTTAGTGAACGTTTCTGGAGCGTAGCTACTAATTTTCTCCAAATCATTTTTTCTCTCTGATAGTTTATCAGGAAACTCTTTTAACTCTTGCTTGGCTCGCTCAAGTAATTCAAGCAACTCATCTAGACTTATCGATTTATCTTGATGTGGTCGCTTCGGAAATCCGTTAGAAAATATGAGTGAAGGGAAATCATTTTGTCTTACTTTTTTCAAATATGATAATTCCGAATATTCATCTAAGGATAACTTAGCTTTATCTGATACTTTTCTATTAATACCATTAACCTCAAGGGTTAGCTTAGATTTTTGGACGAAATAGGTTTGCCAGATAGGTATCAACAACGCTACTACTGCACCAACAATTGCTGAAATTAAATTGGAATACTCGCTTGAGCTTGAAATCATGGACGCCACAAGAAAACCAGCGAATAGACCAACTAGCAAAGCCACAATTAACATGACTATTCTCATCATTTATTTTAACTTCCTTTTTGTGAATTTTCTTTTTACTTAGGCTTCAAGCCACAACTAAACTAAACGCATTTTACCCAAAACTTATAAAACGCTGTGAAGAGGTACGCAACACATAGTTAAAATGCCACGCGTAACAAATCAATCTTAAGAAAATTTTTAAATGCTAATTTTCGCCCAATCATAATGCCTTGGGCTTGGAGCATTAGATTTTTCTCGATGATATTCATTAGGGAAGTTATCTAACGCATACTTGATTTTCTTTACTTCAAAAGGCACTGATACAAAGTATCCATTATTTATCAATATTGGGGGCGTTCGGGTCGTTTCTCGATTTGAGTTGCATAGGTTCACCGCAATAACTGGTATATCAAGACTCATTGCAACTTCAATTTCCCAACGAACAAATTTATACAAGTTTTTGGTGTTCTCACCCACGAGTAGAATTGCTTGTTTAGTGTTGTTAAGTCTTTCTCGTAGACGCCTCTTAATGGTTTCTTCAGAGGCCGTAGCTCGCAAGTTGTTTAAATCATGAGCGTCATGGAAGTTAAAATCGAACCTAGAGTTCGCATTCCAAGCGGTCATTAGGCGATATTTACTGATGTCAGTATCTGCGTCAAACATTACATAAGTTTTATTTCTATAACTCATTACTACTCCTTGCCTGCATGATTTGGAATTGAGTTGGAAATGATGATTGTAAAAAACAAAAATGTATTTATTAGTTGGCTCATAAATACCACCCTAATTTCTTGCGTTAGGGGGCTGAACCCTCCATAAGTTAAAGTGAATGCATTGGCAACACTCAGATAGAACGCATTAGTGCTATCAACTAGATTGTCTGGCCACGATATTTCCGAACTGAAGTGAACGTTATACAAGTATGCGTAACAAGCTAGATAGTAACTAATTGCCAACATCGCATTTAAAAACTTGCGATTAAGAGCTTCACGATCAACTCGCTGCCTATACTGACTGCCCCAAACGTGATAATAGAAATATGTGAATAGATTGCTTACTAGCAAATAGTAAGTAGCTAATAACGAAGCTTGATGATCAATACCAAGTTTCCAGAATACAAGTAGGATTAACCACTTAAAAATCTGATATGTATCAATTGCAATATTGCACGCCTGAATTTTGTCACCAACTGAAACCTCGCTCTTTTTACACACGCCGAGACAGATTTTTGCTAGAAATTTGAACAGTTCAACAAGATTACAGTAGTATGCAAATCTAACCAACGAATCAAAAAGTGGATAAATAAATCCATTCTTCATTATGTTTTCTGCTTCCTTAGTTTCTATTAGCATTTAACGCCGCATTAAGGTGTGAGCAACGCTACCACGAAACCTAACCACACCACCGTAAACACAAAACCCAACGATGGAATGAAAAGTGCCAAGCGTTGGGAATCATTCTTAAATGCTTTGTTAGCCGCTAAACCCGCCATTTACCAGCTCGATTTCAAATGGACTTTCAGCCATTACTGTCGATGAGATCGAATCATCATAGAAGAGGACATCGGTGCGTAGTAAAAAGTTAAAGCATTCATTCTGCTTTACCGGGTTTTGCCTAGCTACAGGTTTAAACCATTTCCTAGATAAAGCCTCGTATACAAAAAGCCACATATCACCTAAAAGCTCATCCTTTGTCATTAAGTTTTCATACTTCGCAAAGTCTGGTGTGTAAGGCATTAGTCCTTTGTCAAAGCAATCACAAAGTAAGATGGCTACAAAGGAATCTCTCATCGTAACGATACTTTTGGTTACATCCTCTGGTACATCAATATTTAATACCAAATGAAGCCACAAACAATAAGCCACCTCATTTCCATGACCCAAAGAGCTTTCGGCTAAAGAAAGCTGACGGAGAACCTGAGATACTTTCGCTACACTAAGTTCATACCCCTTGCGTTTATACTTAATCAGTTGATTAGCAACAAATCGGAGTGTACTACTATCTGCGGTTGCGCACTGTAGGATAAAGCTCTCGAATATAGGGTAGTTATTTTCCGTTACATCAATCTCATAGACTCTTGATACTGCATACTTCAAAATAGATTCCGTTGGCATTTCTCGTGCCGCTCGAAACGCTAAATTAAAGTAATGGATGAGATCGGATTTTTGACCTCCCTCTGTAGAGCGAAAAGAGAATGAACGCATTTCTGAAATCGGTAAAGGCTCAAACTCGTCAGGTAACTGTATTATTTCTGTTTTCAGGGGGTTCAGGGCAAGCTCATACTCATTCAACAACTCCTGCATTACAGTCAATGCTGACTCTGCTTCACCCAACGAGTGAAAACCGAGGTAATAATCATCTATATACCTCAAACCAGAATCAATTCCTTTATCTTTCAACTGCTCGTCAATTCTGGCTAGAATTGATTCTGCTATAAGTAACGACGAATCTGGACCGATTGGTATCCCAATAGTTTGCCCGTCTTGAGAGTCCTGTAAGCACTTGTCAACCAAATTACCAAACAGTGAGTAACTTCGATTTCTCTTAGCTGTAGCTTTAGTGTGATAGGTCCATGCAACACTATGAGTATAAATAGAATGGTAGAAACGGCTAATATCAGTTTTTAAAATATATTTATAGCGACTTCTTAGATGTGCATGTAACTCAGGTAACTCACTTAAGGGATATTTACGATCAAAAGCCCGCTCTCCAGAAGCAGATGAAGTTGGTGTTGTGAGAGAAAGGTGAGACTTTCGAACACATTCATCTATGTCATACCAATTTTCTGTGATTACATCTGCTAATCGAAAGTAGCTCACAGGGTTTGGTATCCCTAACTTTCTTCTTAAAGTCCCCTTTCTCGATACATTGTGAATCCCACACGTTGAGATATACTTATTATTCCTAAACAAGTTAGGTAACGTATCGTAATTGTCGGCAATAGCTTTAGCATAATGCTCCGTTGTAAACGCAGGTAATGCTTCCTTTGGGAAGTATCCCCTAGCCAATAACGTTTCTAGTAATGTCATATTTCTCTTAATTCAAATTTTGGCGGCTAACAGCTATATTAGACATAATAATTCTACATTTTGTCCCCGAGACTGTTCTGTCTAGTAAATTGAACTGCTCAGGCTCTGTCTAATAACTAATTTAATAACAACAACTTACCTGTTTGCTTCTAAAGCGAACATGATGAAACACAGACATTTTCGACATAGTTTCGGCAAAATACAGAAAATGGCGCAATGTGTGAGTGAGTCGTCATCTTGCAGGTTGATTTCTTCCCCGCCGTCTTAGCATTTTGGTTCCAGAACTGTTGGTAGCATGATGATTAAGCCGCAGTCTCGGCGAGTCTCTTGCTGATAAATTTACAGAACGACATTCATTTTTCGAGAGATGGTATGTAAAACTGATCGTTTAATCAATCAGTATTTCATACTCAAAACCGAATTACCTTATTGATATTTCTAACACTTTAACGCCGCGTGTAACGGTTCATTTTTGGTGGCTCACAAAGTCTTGTTACTCGTCCACTTGGCTTAGGTTTTCTATGGCGTTACATCGCAGCTTTCAACACGCTGGCAGAGCTTAGTATTTATCCTTGTAAATTTAATGGTCTTTATCTTCCTGAATTCTATACCTAAAACTCCGTAGCCATGAAGCCTTTTGTGCACTGATAATTTTTGTCATCACGATTAATGCTAGAAAGGTGCAACGCGTGTTGAGGTGAACTATCCACTCAACTACTCACGTTCTGAGCCGCACAGATTCAGCACTAAATACCATGTGTTGTGAATCAATCTTGATCGACGACTCCACACGTTTAGCCAATAGCCCCCACCACCAGCGAATCGCCCCACAGAACGGATACATTAAAAGTCATCAAGCGGTTTTGCTGCGTCAAAAAATGACGGAGCGAGAACGCAGGCGCTAAAAAATTTCACAACCGAGCAAAGGGTTAGTTAAGAGCGAACAGCCCAATAAAACCGAAGGCTTTCACCATTTTGCGCATGGTAAAACAAACACAAAACAACAAAAATTTATTGTTATTCAATAATTTTTTGCTGATCTACAAATATTCCGATGTATATTACCCCCTCAACACCAACCCTAAACTCTTACGAGGTATACAATGAAAAAGGCTTTACTGTTTCTTGCTCTTGGTTCTCTTTCTGTTTTCGCTCACGCTAAAGCAACACAAAATTCAGACCAGATGCTTGCCCAAATCGATAACGTTATTGTTTACGCAGGTGAAAATGTAGACAGCTCAGAAGAGGTATATGAAACGATCAATTCAACTAACTCTGCTGGGTTCGAAAACTGCGCGGTTTATTTACCGGAGGGGGAATTAGAGGCCAGCACGACGATCACTTTACGCCGCACTGAAGGTGGCTTTATGTTGGAGTGTGGCTCTAATTAGAGCTGACGAATAAAAATACCGACCTCTGGGGTCGGTATTTATTCAATTATTGTCTTAGATGCCTATGTTGCGGCATGTAAAGCGAGTGACTGAGCAAACTCTCGCATGTGCCTTGCGTTGTCTGCTTTTTCTGCATCACCACATGCTTTACCGTAGTATTGAATGTTTGGCGAGGAATACACGGGCAATACTTTTTCAGCATAGGTCATCACGGTGCCCGCTTCCCGGCACAAAGCGCCGAAAGAGTAAGGTTTTATATAATCATGGCTTTCTTGTAGCAACATACCTTTGAGCCAGTAGTCTGGGGTGTCGTTGTGCCACGCCTAAGCCAAGTGACCCAGTTCATGCTCAAGTACCTCTACCTCTGCAGCAGATGACAGCACCAAAAAGCTGCGGCTTAAATTCAGATCAACCGAACCCACGGCTCCTTCGTCTGAGAACTCGTGGTCTTCAGGAAGAATCAGTGCATAATAGCTTCCCTCTCGCTGCATGGGTTCCAACACCTCGTCACCAACCAACTTGACTAACTGTTTGTGCAGCTTGCTACTTTCCGCATCTTGGAAACCGGAAAGGTCGATTCTCGTGATGCCTGATAATGTTCTCTCCATTGGTATGCACGAGTTTTGAAGAACAAGATTAGAGTAGCCTATCATCTTCTGAATTTTTGACTCGCTCATCGATACGTCAGTAAAGAAGTGAACGGGAGTTTCGACTTTTTCACCCATTTCACAAGGGGCAAGGGTCAGTTCTTCGCCTCTGTGTTTACCAACGAAAAAGAGTGCCACAACACCCAGCAAAGTGCCGCCAACCACGAGGTTTTTCTTCATTATATTCCTTTATTGCCTTATCGCTTTATTACTTACTTTTTATAGCTTCGGTGCTTACTATTTATTGCTTGTGTGCTTAGTGCTTATCAAACCATGTTTCGATGAGGGCAAGAGCGTTACACTGCTGCCATCAGTGTCTTGATGATGCTAGTTACATGAACCCATTAAGCTAACGCTTTTTCCATAGACAAGTGCACAATACCTGCTTCCATGAACTCTTCTCCAAATGGCGTGAAGCCCAGCTTGGTATAGAAGTCGATGGCTTGCTTTTGTGAGCCAAGATACACGCGCTTGTAACCGCTCTTCTTCGCTTCATCGATGAGCGATAAAACAATCTTCGAGCCAAGCCCCTGTCCTCTAAAATCTCTCATGATGGCAATACGGCCAATGTGACCGTCGCTTAAAATACGACCTGTGCCGACAGGCTTTCCATCAACAGTCACCACGGCATGGATGGCCGAACTGTCTAACCCATCGAACTCTATTTCAGGTGCGATAGATTGCTCGTTAATAAAAACGTTCTCGCGAATAGAACGAATTGATTGTTCATTTTCACTATCAAAAGCTACATTTTTTACTTGGATCATCATTTACCTTTTGTGAACGTTAAAACTGAATGAAACACGAAAACCAAACTAAAAGCACTCGCTTGCATATGCAACATAACTAAGGGAACGGATCAACCTATTGAAAAGCCGTGTAACATGAAAGGAGTAGCACACAAAATTGAGAAGGATAGCGACAAAACCCAACGCTGATGTGTTGAAATTCACGCGTTGGGTTTGAAGAGATAATGGTTTATAAGCCGGATTAAGCGTGCGCTTTGAGGTACTTTTTAACTTTTTTCATCGCCATTTGACGCTTTAGTGGCGACAGGTAATCAATAAATAGGTTACCCGATAAATGGTCAATTTCATGCTGCATTACGATAGCGAGAAAGTCATCGCTTTCAATGGTGATTGGCTTCCCCTCTCGGTCGAGAGCAGAAACAACCACAGACGTAAAACGCTCGACATCCGCGTAATAGTCAGGCACTGATAAGCAGCCTTCTTGTCCCAAAGCTTTGTTGGAACCACTAGCAACTACCGGGTTCACCAAGACTAACGGTTGGTCTCGGCTCTCTGAAATATCGATAACTACCACGGCCTCTTTACGACCGATTTGAGTGGATGCCAAACCGATACCATTATCCGTGGCATAGAGTGTTTCTAACATATCGTCGATGAGTGTTTGTACCGTCGATACATCTTGCACCTCTTCCGCTTTCACTTTAAGCCTTGGATCTGGTGCGGTAAGAATGTCTAAAACTGCCATGCTTTCCTTTGAATTTTCAATTGAATCATTACGTTATAACAGAGAG
The DNA here is from genome assembly GCF_003050585.1 of Vibrio sp. ZF 223. Taxonomy (NCBI): domain Bacteria; kingdom Pseudomonadati; phylum Pseudomonadota; class Gammaproteobacteria; order Vibrionales; family Vibrionaceae; genus Vibrio; species Vibrio sp. ZF 223. The sequence continues at coordinate 37,477 of NZ_PIGB01000003.1, read as the reverse complement.
AACAAGATAACCCAATGTTCTTTCAGTACCAAGTATGGGCGTTCTGACTAGTCAAAATTCTTGAAGTTTACCGGTTCCTTCAACAAGTTCACCAAAGGCAAGAACAGAGGTTCTGGCAGTTCATCTAAGTCGAACCATTGCCACTGCTTGCACTGATGAGGCTCCATGACTTGAGGCTCACCACGAGAACTGGTCGCGACAACGTACAAGGTGACGTAGTGCTTGCCTTCTTTTTCGAAGATATCATTGGTAAAGCCGAGCTTCTTAAAAGCGCCGACCTCTAACCCTGTCTCTTCAAGGGTTTCTCGCTGCGCGCACTCTTCAATGCTTTCACCCAGTTCAAGGTGCCCGCCAGGCGTCGCCCACGTATTCGCACCATGTGAGCCTATGCGCTCTCCAAGTAGAATGCGTCCTTCCCGGAAAATGACCGCTGCCACACCTACACGTACTTGATTATTCACTCTTTACTCCTTTAAAACACATTACTCGCTACTTGGTGAGGTATACCCTGTGGTTGTCGCGATCACTTCAAAACCACGTTTGGAAACAATGGGTTTACTCATATCAGAAGCATCGATAGTAAGGTATTTAACCCCTCTCGACTTGGCTTCCTCAATACGCTTGTTCAGTAGCAAACTGTAATAGCCATTACCTCGAAATGCTTCGATGGTGCTTCCGCCCCAAATACCTGCAAACGGGCTATTACCATTAAATATGATCCACGCTGAGGTCACAGGCTGGTCGTCGACATACACGACATAGATAGACACTGAATCGGGAGCGTGCTGTTTAAGGCTGACTAAATGGTTGTAATGCCATTCGAAATCGCCACCCCAAACTTGCTCTTGGACTTTGATTGCATCGCGAATGCCTTTGCTGCTCGTCACCTCGGTGATCTTACCTTCATCAAAGGGCTTGCAGGTGGCCTTAGACAAGTCCAACACCATGAATGACTCGCGCTCGTCCTGCTCAAAACCATTCTCGAGCAATACAGCACTGATGTTTGTTGGTGTGTCGGTACTGTACATCTTCCATTCAAAACATAGGTTACGCTGCTTAAAGTACGCGAGTTGCTCTTTGACGATAGAGTCTGTGAGGCTTTCATCGAAGTCGAAAAAGGAGATATAGCTACCATGACGATCGTTAGATACGAACTTAGTCAGGTTGTTCTCTGTTACCTTAATACCATTGAATGAGTTAAAACGTTTCCGCTCGAACTCGTTGTACTCTTGCATTACATCCGTTGTATTCATAATTTTCTCTTAGTAGATAGCCCTATCTCTAATCTTTACACCATACACTTCGTACGCCAACCGAGCGAAAACCGATCGATTTACAATTTTTGCAACTGGTGCTGTTTGGCATTACGTCGGTTAAAAGTACTTTTGCCCCTAAGGCGATGGCATCTTCGATTCGAGATCTTAACAGCGCCGTTTGGCCCCCCTTTGAACGATAGCTCTCTTGTGTATACGCATTGGCAAGTATTGCGTGTTCGTTGTTGATGAAACTCGTCGCCCAAGCGCACGGTTTACCCTCTATTTTCGCAACGTAACAGCGGAAAGTATCCGTGCAATAGAGCGCGCGTTTCTGCTGCCAAATTTGGTCTGAACACTCTAAACCGGATGTTTTGAGCAAAGCCAAAAACTCATCGGCATTATCTTGTGTCCATCGCTCAATCGTGACTTTACCTACATCGCTCAATGGTTCTACGCTGGATGTTTCTGCAATCAATGGTTCTGCGCTTGATTTTTCAGAACTCGGCTTTTCTACATAGCCTTCTGCGGGTAACTCAAGAAACTCATGCTCAAAAGCAGGCACAAACTGATGTTTCGATAACCATGATCTCAGCTCTGTAGTCAAAGCGTTAGGCGCAATAGAAATCTCAGGTGAGATACCATCTTTAAATAGTTTGAGGTCTGCCTCTAAGCTCGCGGAATTGCAAACACCATCAATGAGGATCTGGTTGTCGTACTTACGTGTTTTATCGATAAAAACAGTGAAGCCATCATCTTCAATTAAAATCAGTTCACTGGCTAAATCGGTTGAAAGGGTTCGCTCGTTATTAAAATAAAAGTATGCGTTATATGCGTCTTTAACTGCTTTAACTGCTTTAACTTGCATTGTTTTCCTTAACTTGATGGAAACAAAAAGCTCTGTAGAGCCAAAACAACACACGATTAAGTGCTGCGTGTTTTGAATGGTACAGAGCCGATAGGAATACTGCGATTGTTACAGGTTTACTTTTAGTGCACCTGATGAATCCGCGACTAACTTTATTATTCTAATCACGGCTTGCTTAGAAAGTGGACTGTATAAATGTGGGTAAAGCGCCCCATCATCTTCCCCCCCTACTGGCGGCTCATCTCTTAAGTCTTTAGCAATCGCGCTTTTGTCGATTTCTAGAAGATATGCTTGCGCCACTCCCACAAAGAAACAATCTACAATTTTTTGCAGTTGCTCTTCATAAGCGAAGTGGATAAAGCCTTCGTCCTTCAAGGATGCGGGTTCATAGGTTTCTGTACTTTGGTATTCTTTGTAATCACTTTCGGTCAGTAAGTGGTATAGCATTTTTATTTATCCTACTTGCTAAGACTTTGAGTCTACTTAAGCCGTTTAGCGGCCACCAAAGTACCTTCAAAGATCGAACTCAGAGTTATAGATTTTGAAAACATTGACTAAAGGTTCCTCCCAGCCGAGGGACTCTCTAAGCTGATCAACAATTGGTTTCACTTGGCTCTTTGCCACGTTGATTTCAATTTTTAATAGCGGGTAATTTTCGACTTTTCCTTTGCTCCCAAACACAGGCGTAGATCCATCAAGCGCTCGGTGAGAACCGATAACAGAACCAATAGCCCAACAGTGATCATAGTTTCCAATCCTGTCGACACCCGACTCATGTAAGGTGCTCAAAACTAGATCTTGTTGCTCAGGCGTACAGAAAATCTCTAGTTTATACATCTAATTCAAACTCCTAAATGCCAAGTATTACGAATCATTTTAATTGCTTGTTATTGCGCTTATCCGTAGTTTTTCTTACACCAATTTTCCCAACTCTTTTCACCCAATTTTTTTCGTGCCTTGACGATTCTGAATACATTAACAAGTCCCATAAAGAAACCGAAAATAGCAGATGAAATAAGGTAAGTTTTCCAATGTTCGGGCTCTGAGTGCCAAGTAAACATCCACATCAAAGACCCCCAAATTACGGCCATCGATAATCCATAAATCAAGAATACTTTTTGAAGCGATTGAAACACCATAGGCGTTTGAGACACGTTAGTGTATTTTGACCAAATAAAGGCATTTGGCCTCGTTAAGTCTGCAGGGACGCCCTTTTCAATAAGGTGCTGCTGAATGAATTTCGCCTTGTCCATCTTTACCTCACTATGCCTATGTCACTTGAATTCTATGACTATGCGACGATTTATCGAGAAGTGTTACCCACTAAAGGACTAACCTGGTTCAATGTGTGTGGGCTGATTGATACACATTGTTTTCTATTAACGCTCCAGAAAACTCAAAAGTCAGTAAACCTATTCGACTAAAACCTAAATGTTCATAAAAGCCATTCGATTCATTTTCTACCCACGTGTACAGCCAGTATTTATTACCAAACTGATTCTCGATTCCATTCAAAAGCTTTCGGCCTATCCCTTTACCTTTGAAAATGTTATCTACATAAAGTTTTTCTACTTCAAAGCCATTGCCAGGCGTTTGGTAGTGCGATTCAAGGTTAACCATTACGTAGCCTTGAATAACCTCATTTTCTTCACTTACAAACACACGATATTTAGTAGTATTCAATATTTCAAAGAAGTAGGCTGCCGTGAAAGTAGACAAGACATACTCAGCGTATTCAGTTTTGACCCCTTCTCTCGCATATGTGTCTAGCCAGACTTTAATGGACAATGCCGCTAATTTTACACAATCGTCTTTTGTCGCTTCCCTGACCATTTCCTCTCCAAACACAGCAGTTAATAAACTGAATAATTATGAGTTTTATCACTAGAGCATTTCTGTCTAGTAATTAAACCATCTCATACTTAGTTAAATAACTCATTTAATAACAGTATCTTACCAAGATAATCGCATCATACATGACGAAAAGCAGAAGTATTCCGTATAGCTAAAATTGAATGCAGAAATTATGTGAATGTGTGTATTACTTATCATTTTATCCATACACCTCCTTGTTCAGACGGGATAGTTGATTTTAAGTTTGTTTGTGACGCGATGATGGATAGACGACGTGAGGTTCGATAGATGAAAGCTAGCGTTGCCGTGACGAATGGAAAAACGCCAACAGAGCTGTCGGCGTTTGTTTTTCAGCGTGTTGTGTTTATTTAACGAGTGCACACCTTACTCAATACTTGCGGTATATTTTCCCGTTTCTTCGTTTTTAGTAACTAGCACATTAAACAAGTGGTACTCAGGCTTAGAATTTGTCGCTCCACCTAATCTCACACTTTTTGTGCCAAGTGCTCCATTAGTCGTCGAATCAATCTGTACGGTTGCTAACCGGTCATTGGCACCAGAATAGTTCGCGACAGACACTGAATAAAGTCCTGTTTTAAGACTAGCTGGATCACACGAACTAAAATAATGCTCAGGACCGTACTCCCTAGTATTGTCTACATCTAAATACCCTGATGAACCTTGCTTGTTTCTGTAATAAACATGATCCCCACTAGGCTCTGTCACATGAAGATCCGCATCTCCTTTGCCGTCCCATGTTAATTGTGCGGTAAAGAAACCTTGAGACGCTTCCGCAGGAGGAGCGGTCAGTGTATTCAATGCATCATTGATCTGCGTTCTCACTCTGTTCGATATATCTAGCTTTTGGTTGATATATATTTCAATAAAACCATGACCGAGAATATCCTTACTACCATTAACACCACTCGGCCTGAACAAGTAGCCTGGAATATTGTCTGTAATGTTCGGTACACTGCCCACAAGTCTTAACCCATTTATCACCAAATCCAGATCAGCCAATGTATGCTCACCATTAAGAGACGGTGATGCCGGAGCTACGTGAACAACTTTAACGGAGTCTTCATTTACCTTTGTTGTTGTATATTCGTAGGCCGCATTCGCAAAAAGGTTACCCTGAGAATGGGCTACAAAAAGTAGCTTAAAGCCTTTAAGGACCCAGTTATCGATCTTGGCTTGATGTTCTGAATAGTTAGTGGTAGTAGGTGGATTTCCCATCAATGAAGTAAGACTTTGAATAGTATCAGCCCGAAATTTATCACCAATAGCTTCATATAGAGCAGCAGTCGAAGAGGCAGCTTCAATAATACTCGACCACCAAGGGCCATCGCCTCTCATAATTTCAAAAAAGAGCTCATAACGCCCTTCCAATATTTGGTCTTGCTCCAAAAGACGTTGTTCGAAGGTTTCAACAAAGTCTTCAAAACCATCGGTGTAGTTGTAAAAAACCTCATACTGGATGGAGTCTCCTGTAACCGACTTTTCGCCATGGATTCTTTTTAACTCTTCTTTTGCTCTGTTTGCTCCACTTGGCGTAGTGTTAACACCATTAAAAAAAGCGACGACCACATCTGTGTTTCTACAAATATCTCCTTCAGTGGTTACCTGTGCAGACGCTGTAAAAGTCAATACAGATGAGAGGAATAGACCAATACTAAAAGATGAGATGTATTGAATAATTTTATTCACAGGTATCTCCTTTTGGAATCGACCAGGAAGTACCATTCAAGGCTCTGGCAAAGGCGAGATACGCTAATAGTCTTTCTTTTGTATTCGTTGTTATGGACTCAAGCTCTTGGGATACTTGCGCCGGTTGCTTACTATTATTACTTCCATCAAAGCGGCTATAAATACAATGATCAGCTTCTGAAAGTTTTCTATTGGCACTTTTGACCGCGTTGATATCTGTTAGATCAGTGATCAAAGTTTGCTGTAGTGCTTTAACATACTGCTCAACTGCCTGTTTCTGGTTCAGTTCGATGTAGTTATTATCGATATATCTTTCAATATCATCCCTAATGCCATTATCGTCATTATCCACACCAACAAGTGTCGGCTCTCTTTCCAAATTAGGGAGGGTTTCTGGTAACTCCAGTTCTTCTTCTGATCCTGACGCAGCAGGAGGCAACGTATTGCTCGGTTCTTCTTCTGATACTGGTGCAACAGGAGGCAACGTATTGATCGGTTGTTCTTCTGATACTGGTGCAGCAGGAGACAACTCATCATTAGGTACCTCCTCCGTTTTTCTTAAATCATGACATCCCACAAACATGGAAACTAATGGGACAATTAAAAACCTTATTTTCATATAAATCTGCTTTCTTAACTGACTGCTAATTCTGACGCATGCTCTTTACTCATTGAGTACAAAAAGTATAAATGCCATGCATAACGAATCATTTTTGTTATTTGAACTTATGTTTATAACTAGCTTTTCACCCATCAAACATGCCTCCAATTTCACCTAGCACGGATATTGAGATCTAGGTTTTCCATATGGAGTGATAGTTAGTAAGTGGCGCTGAAATGGCGGCTAAGCTAGTCGCTGACAAGTTGTCAAAGAACGCCGATATGGTTGTCGGCGTTTGGTTGTTTATCTAGCTAAATTACTACTATTTACAAAACTAGTATTTTCTACGATTAATAGTGAAGGTAACTTTTGCGTCTCCGGTTACAACATTGAAATAATCAAGTTTTCCGGTACAAATCGCACGATCTCGGTAACTTCTGCTCTCATTCTCTGCGATTACTTTTTGAGGCAACATAGTGCCTGTTCGCGGATCGATTAAAGCAACAAAACGGAAATGACAGCGCGGTGCGTCATAGACTGAACTATCACTATACTGATATTCAAAATCAACCAAACGAACTACATTGGGATAATTACTAGAGACATTAAAACGGTCAATTGATTTAGCGATAATGGTGTCTTGAGGGTTTGGTGAGTATCTAGATGTTTGATAATCTTTACTGGTTAATTCTACATCATAGATTCTAGATTCATTCTTAACCTCAACGGCAATATTAGCGAATGCAGAAGAACTTAAAAGTAAGGCTGAAGCAACAATTGCTCTTTTGAACATGGATTTGTCCTTTATATTATTGTTTTAATGATGACTTTTTAATTATTAATAAGTCGTAGATAAATACCCATCTTTTACGTCACACAGGGGGAATCTTCGTCAGAATTTACTTCTAACTCAATTAAGTGTTTATAGAGAATAGGCAGCTAAGGCATGACGGAAAACTTAGGTTCTCTGATACAAGAACCCGAATATAACCGGCTCACCAAATTTAAATTTGATATTATTTTTCTAGATGATAGTTCGAAGATATTTAGTTAATACGGGAAGTTAACCCCACCTTTCTTGGTTTATTTTTAAATTTAGGTTTTAGACCCTATCAAAACCTAATTATTTAGGCTGTTTACCACCCTTGTTATGCCTCATGTCCTAGTGGCATTTCAGTCGTATCAACATTCGTAATGTAGACTCTAAAGTAGACAATAGAGCCAAATATCAATAAAAGAGGGGACAAGATTGATGTGAGTATCCCTGTAGCTACTTGTAACGTCGGGTAAACCTCTCCAATATACCCAATCACGAAATTAAGGATAAAATTAAGCCCCCCCAACAACATCGATATTTTAATCAACTTCATAGTGATACCTTTGGTATCTCGCCAACTTTTTTCCAACGCAAACAGTGGAGATTTATTATTTAGTACAGCTTCGAACTCTACGAAACTGTATCGCGCAGCTAGATACAACCCCGGGATAACCAGTGCTATCGTTCCAACTAAAACAATTAAAGAATAAATAATATAAACGATCATTAATCTGGACCAAACTCTCCAAGATACGGAGCGTTCAATATCAAACCCATTAGTAGACGAAGCCATAAAATTGATAAAAATAGCGATTAGATAAGTGTAAATAGAAGAATATACACATAGATACACCGCGTAGGCCCAGAGGTTTTCTGATACATAAAATGAATGTTCAAGCCACACGCCTAAACATGACATCGTGATGATGAAACCGCCGAAAATTTTAAATATGCTTTTAAAATTTGAGCAAGTGAAATGTAAGCATTCAGATAGAAGAGTTCTCATAAACTGGTCTTTATTTAATGTATTTTGAACAGGATTCATCACCCAATAAGCATTGGGTAGTTCCGAGGCACTTCGCAAAGCAATCTCACCACCGATTAAATTGACAAATAAATCATTTAATAACAGTACCTTACGAAAACCCTGACATCATACACCACTAATAAATAGAAATATTGTATATATTCACGAAAAAATAAAGAAACAGCATGAATATGTGTGTTACTTGTCATTTTTTATATGACTCTTCTGGCGAACCGAGGTATTCGTTCAGTTTTTCATTTGGCACGATGATTGGTAAATATGTTCAGAAATGTTCATCAGAAAACAAAAACGCCGACGTAATTGTCGGCGCTTAACTCTATGTATTAATAGGTTAGAGGTAGTCAGCTACTTTGCCATAGTACTCAAAAACTCGGCTTCGAACTCTTCATCGGCTTCTCGGGTTAGACATTCTACCAGCCAATCTATGCTTTCATGGTCTAGCTTACTGTTCACCACAAAGGCTTGCTTTACACCAGACTGACCCAGCTTTGCAGAACCATAGTTCTTGAATGATTTGTTGCCGTGGTAATGGAGTGATTTGATCGCCTCCGCGTTGGGTTCTGGTAAAGCATCGAGTGTGTTGGCAAGCTGAATCACCAGCTCCATTGGGTTCTTAGATGATGAGATGCGATACAGAAAACCGCCCTCCACTCTTTGGCGAACCCAATAATCAAAGCCGCTGCAATCCATCACCTTGTCGCTGACCAGTGCGGCTTCACTGCGATAACCACACGGCTCTACCACAACAGGTGTGTGTTTGAATTCTGGCTGACCAGAGGCTGCATCGGTATGAGGCAAGATCAAGTCACACGGTTTGCTGTCTTTGGCGGTCGGTGCGTTCCAGTGGATAGGCATGAAAACTTGTTCACGGCGCATCTCTTTGGTTACCACTAAGCGCGCTTGGCACTCGCCTTGTGCGCTGCGCACTTTCACCACTGGGTTTATAGTCGCGTGGTTGAAGGCATCTAGCCCAAATTCATCTAAACCAAGCTCTGCAACCGTATCTGGGTGCATGGCAACAAACGGCTCTGGGGTGTGTTCACCTAAACCCGCAGCCAAGCCTGTGCGGCTCATGGTGTGCCATTGGTCTCGGATTCGACCTGTGTTCATGATAAGCGGGAATTCAAGACTGGTATCGGCAATCGGTTTGTCGTGCTCGACTGCAAGAAACTGCGCTTTGCCAGATTCAGTAAAGAACTCACCATTGGTAAACATGCGCTGCTCAATGATCTCTGGTTGATACTCTAATACTGGCCATTGCTGTGGAGTGAGTTCGCCATAACCTTTCTCATCCAGTTGCGTGAGTCCAATTAAGCACAAGTCACGCGCTTTACCTGTTTCATTGCCGAGCGCTGTCATCTCGCAATACTCTTTGAAGATCTCGCCTTCGTGACGGTAATCAAACTGCTCTTTGAATCCCATTTTTTGCGCGACTTCTTTTAATATCCACCAATCAGGTTTGGCTTCCCCTGGGCTTGGTAATATACGGCGTTGGCGTGAGATTCGACGCTCAGAGTTAGTCACGGTGCCCGACTTCTCGCTCCACCCTTGCGCAGGTAACACCACATCAGCCAAGCGAGTGGTTTCAGTATCGGCAATACAATCCGACACTACCACAAATGGGCACTTCTCTAATGCCGCTTTGATCTTTTCGCTATCAGGCAGGCTCACGACTGGGTTAGTTGCCATGATCCACACCGCTTTGATTTTTCCTTCATTCATGGCATCAAACAGGTCAATCGCTTTTAAACCCGCATGTGTGGCTAAGCTGTCGGTTTGCCAGAACTCGCTCACCGTTTGGTGTGATTGCGGATCACCAAATTCAAAGTGCGCTGCTAAAGTATTGGCTAAACCGCCCACCTCTCGCCCGCCCATTGCGTTCGGCTGACCCGTTACAGAGAATGGCCCCATACCCGGCTTACCGATTTTTCCGGTGGCTAAATGGCAGTTAATAATGGCATTCACCTTGTCACACCCTTGTGTCGATTGGTTCACGCCTTGGGAGTAAATGGTCAGCACCTTTTCGTTCGATGCAAACAAACTGTAGAACTGTTTTAGCTGCTGCTCTGTTAACCCTGTGAGCTCAGGAACGCTTTTGTTGCCCCAGCCAGATTCGGTATAGCGATATTGAGTTGCAGATCGAATCGATTCGGTAAAGCCTTGGGTGTGATTTTCTATGTAGTCGGAATCAAGCTTATCGTTATCATCGAGGTAGCCTAATAAACCATTGAACAGCGCCACATCTGAGCCGGATTCCAATGCCAAGTGAATGTCTGCAATTTCACATGTGTCGGTATAACGCGGATCTATGACAATAACTTTCAATGCAGGGTTGGTTTGTTTCGCGGATCTTAATCTTTGGAAAAGTACCGGGTGACACCAAGCGAGGTTTGAGCCAGTGATAACGACGACTTCTGCTTGTTCTAAATCTTCATAACAGACAGGAACGGTATCGGTGCCGAACGCGCGTTTATGCCCAACCACACTCGATGCCATGCAAAGGCGAGAGTTACTGTCGATATTGCCACTGCCGATGAAGCCTTTCATCAGTTTATTGGCAACGTAATAGTCTTCGGTAAGCAGCTGACCAGATACATAGAAAGCAACCGAATCGGCCCCAAATTCTTCGATCGTTTGATTGAATTTATCTGCGACTAACTGCGTGGCACTGTTCCAATCCAGTGATTGTTTTTGCTCATTCTGAATATGAGCAGGTTGTGTAAGACGACCTAAAGGCGTGACGGTGTCACCGAGCGCAATCCCTTTAGTACACAGCTTTCCGTAATTAGATGGATGATCTTTATCACCACGTACTTCTAGTTTTCCTAGCGATGTCGGTCTCGCTTCTATTCCACATCCTACACCACAATAAGCACAGGTTGATTTTATCCAGCCGCTGTTTGAATTGGTCATCCGTTTCTCGCTCAATTATCCATAATTGTAATAATTCAAACCAAGCAAATAACACGCCACTTCATAGCAATCAACAAACAAGAAATATTCATCAATAAAAACAAAAATTTAACAAAGGCAAGCCTATCAAAAATGATCAAAATAGAAATTAACCAAGACAGAAACTTAATTTTTGCACCATCTTGCAGAAAGTTGCACCACAAATGCTCATTTATATAAATCTAACAAAAATTTTACATACCACTTTAGGGGTAATTGCGTGCCACTCGCATTTTCTAAGACATTGAAAAACATGAATTAATTTTTATTTAAATGAACAAACCGTAATCTGGCACCCTCCTTGCTCAACTAAAAACCAAGAGTTAGAAAAAACATTTTTTGTTTTTCTTGATGATTATGAATTGAGTGGAATCTCAACCCGGTATTCATTTACTAACTACTAGAAATTAGATGCTAGTGATGATAACGCCGAGAATAAGGAATGGATTATGAGCAAGAAGAAAATCGTCGTTGTTGGTAACGGCATGGTTGGACACAAATTTATCGACAACATCCTGCAGTCAGACAGTGATGAGTTTGATGTAATTACTTTTAGTGAAGAGCCAAGGTTAGCGTACGACCGTGTTCAACTGACGGCTTACTTTAATGGTAAAAGTGCTGATGACCTGTCATTGACCAGTGAAGAGTATTACCAAAGTAACGGCGTGAACTACTTGTTGAACCAGAAGGTTGCCAAGCTAGACACTGCCAATCAACAAGTCATCACTGAAAGTGGCCACGTTGAAAGTTACGACAAGCTAATCTTGGCGACGGGCTCTTTCCCTTTTGTTCCCCCTATTCCCGGTAACGACCAAGAACACTGTCACGTTTATCGTACTATTGAAGACTTAGACGCAATTGAACTATCAAGCAAAGGTAGCAAGTCTGGCGTGGTGATTGGTGGTGGTCTGCTTGGCTTAGAGGCCGCAAACGCAGTCAAAAACCTTGGCTTAGAAACCCATGTGGTTGAATTTGCGCCTCGCCTGATGGCGGTTCAATTAGATGACGGTGGCGGTGCCCTATTACGCAGAAAAATTGAAGACCTTGGTGTGCAAGTTCATACCGAGAAAGCGACCTCTGAAATAGTCGATGGCGAAAATGCTCGCTACCGCATGAACTTCGCCGATGGCACCCATTTAGAAACCGATATGATCGTATTCTCTGCGGGTATTCGCCCTCAAGATGAGTTAGCAAGAAGCTCTGATGTCGAAATTGGCGAACGTGGCGGTATTGTCATCAACAACCACTGCCAAACCAATATCGACAACGTCTACGCCATTGGTGAATGTGCCCTTTGGGATAACAAGATCTTCGGCTTAGTCGCGCCCGGTTATTCGATGGCAAAAATCGCGGCTTCGCATATTGTCTCTGGCGGTACTGACGACGCTGCATTCACTGGCGCAGACATGAGCACTAAGCTCAAACTGCTTGGCGTCGATGTTGCCAGTATTGGTGAAGTACACGGCAAGACGGAAGGCGCTCAATCGTATACCTATAACGATGAAATCGAACAAGTGTATAAGCGCCTAATCATCTCAGCTGACGGCACAAAGATTGTCGGTGCGGTATTGGTCGGTGATGCAGAAGCTTATGGCTCGCTACTGCAAATCAAGCAAAACGATATGCCCCTTCCTGAAAACCCATCAGTGTTGATTTTGCCTAATGTGGCCGATGATTCAGGCTCTGCAATGGGTGTTGAAGCTCTGCCTGATAGCGCTGTGATTTGTTCATGTTTTGATGTGACTAAAGGCGACATTAAAGACGCGGTATCTGCTGGCTGCACCACTATGGCTGCACTGAAAGAAACCACCAATGCTTCAACAGGTTGTGGCGGTTGTTCTGCTCTTGCGAAACAAGTTCTCGATAGCGAACTGAGTAACTTGGGTGTTGAAGTCTCTAACGATATCTGTGAGCACTTTGCTTACTCTCGCCAAGAGCTGACTGACATCATCCGCGTCAACAAAATCAAGACCTTCGATGAGCTGTTAGATTCTCACGGCAACGGATTGGGTTGTACTGTGTGTAAACCGGCAGTCGGTTCGATTCTGGCTTCGTACTGGAACGATTACATCCTTGAAGATCAACACATCGAACTGCAAGACACCAACGACATCTACCTTGGCAACATGCAAAAAGACGGTACCTACTCAGTGGTTCCGCGTATTGCTGGCGGTGAAATCACACCGGATAAATTGATCGTACTTGGTGAAGTCGCTAAAGAGTTCGACCTGTACACCAAAATCACCGGTGGTCAGCGTGTCGACTTGTTTGGCGCACAACTTAACGAACTGCCTATCATCTGGAAAAAGCTGATTGATGCAGGTTTCGAAACGGGTCACGCCTACGGAAAATCGGTTCGTACCGTGAAATCGTGTGTGGGTAGCACTTGGTGTCGATACGGTGTCGACGACAGTGTTGGCTTAGCGATTCGACTAGAGAACCGCTACAAAGGTTTGCGCTCGCCACACAAGATCAAGTTTGCGGTTTCTGGCTGTACTCGTGAATGTGCAGAAGCACAATCGAAAGACATTGGTGTTATCGCAACAGACAAAGGTTGGAACCTCTACATCTGTGGTAACGGCGGCATGCGCCCTCGCCATGCAGACCTATTCGCCACTGATTTGGACGAAACCACACTCCTTAAATACATCGACCGCGTTTTGATGTTCTACACACGTACCGCAGACCGCCTACAACGCACATCGGTATGGATGGAGAACCTTGAAGGCGGCATTGAATACCTCAAGCAAGTCGTGATTGAAGACAAGCTCAACGTTGCTGAAGAACTCGAAGCGGACATCGCACTCAACATCGAGAAGTACCAGTGTGAATGGAAAACCACCATTGAAAGCCCTGAGAAGATGAAGCGCTTCCAGCACTACATCAACAGTGAAGAAATGGACACTAGCCTCTCCTTCATCAAAGAGCGAGAGCAACGCTTTCCTAAGCCGAGCTTGAGTGATTCTTCGAATTCACAACGCGATGAAAAGCTTACTAAAGCCGACCAAATCGAAGTTACGGAAGTTTCGTAAACCGAATGAATGGTGAGTGAATCAGTAACAACTAAACCAATATCGATAGTCGACAGTGGCGCAGCCCAAGAAAACTGCTGTCGGCTATCACCCTAATTAAATTGATTATTAGCTTTATGTTTAGACTAGGAGAAAGTCATGAAAAATTGGACAACCGTATGCAGCACCCGCGACCTAACCCCAAACGGGGGAATTTGCGCCAAAGTAGACGATAACCAAGTGGCTATTTTTTACTGCAAGCGCAGCGACACACTTTATGGGCTCTCTAATTACGACCCCATCGGCAAGGCGAATGTGATGTCACGTGGTATAATTGGTTCATTAAGCGGTGAGCCTTACGTGGCCTCACCTTTATACAAGCAGCATTACCACTTAGAAACTGGCGAATGTCTTGAACAGCCTGATCTCAAGCTCGTGAAATTTGAAGTTCGCAAGCAAGGAGAACAAGTTCAAGTTCTCGCACCGCTTGCTATCGCCAGTTAACTCAAACGCCGACACCATCATGCAAACGCTTATCGGCGTGCGCAATTTCGGCACAGGGTTTATGCACATAAAAAGCGTTCGAAGTTCGGAAGTAACGCAGATGCTAAAACCGGGTAATTTTCCAGATTTAAAGGATTTAAACCATGGATAACACAAAATTTTCGCTGCTTTCATTTACGGGTAAGATGAAGGTCTTACACCTAAGTTGGATGGCCTTTTTCATTACCTTTGTTGTGTGGTTCAACTTTGCCCCACTACTGCAAATGGTGAAAACCACACTTGGTCTTTCTACTGAAGAGATCAAAACACTCCTGATCCTCAACGTTGCATTGACCATTCCAGCGCGTGTCGCAATAGGCATGCTAACCGATAGATACGGCCCAAGGTTGGTCTACTCTTCGCTACTCGCGGTCTGTTCTATCCCTTGTTTCATGTTTGCTATGGCAGACTCTTTCATTCAAGCGGCAATCGCTCGTTTCCTACTCGGTTTCATTGGTGCAGGTTTCGTTGTCGGTATTCGTCTTGTGTCTGAGTGGTTCCCACACAACGAACTGGGTACAGCAGAAGGTATTTACGGCGGCTGGGGTAACTTCGGTTCAGCAGCAGCAGCGTTCACACTTCCAACTCTCGCTCTAGCGTTTGGTGGTGAAGACGGTTGGCGTTATGCGGTTGGTATTACTGGCGTAATGAGCTTAGCGTTCTCGTTTATCTTCTACAAAAACGTGTCAGATACACCAAAAGGTTCTACTTACTTCAAGCCTGCTCAAGTAACAGCAATGGAAGTGACATCAAAGGGTGACTTTTTCTTCCTACTTATTATGAAGATCCCTATGTATGCCGCTTTAGCGCTACTGACTTGGAAACTATCACCAAGCAACATCAACATGTTGTCTGACATGGCGGTTTACTCTGTGTATGCAGGTTTAGCAGCACTTTACGTGTACGAAGTGTCGCAAGTTTGGAAAGTAAACAAGAACGTATTCAAAGAAGAAGTACCAGAGATTCACCAGTACAAATTCAAACAAGTTGCGGTACTGAACGTATTGTACTTCGCGACATTTGGTTCTGAACTGGCTGTGGTTTCTATGCTGCCACTGTTCTTCTCTGAAACCTTTGAATTAACACCGGTTCTTGCAGGTATGGTTGCATCGGCTTATGCCTTTATGAACCTAATGTCTCGCCCAGGTGGCGGTTGGATTTCAGATAAATTTGGTCGTAAACCAACACTGCTTATTCTAACGATTGGTCTTGCTGTGGGTTACTTCGCAATGGGTCAAGTAGATAGCACATGGCCTGTATGGCTAGCGGTTGTCGCGGCGATGGCGTGTTCTTTCTTCGTGCAAGCGGGTGAAGGTGCGGTATTTGCGACGGTTCCTCTAATTAAACGACGTATGACAGGTCAAATTGCAGGTATGACAGGTGCTTACGGTAACGTGGGTGCGGTAGTTTACCTAACTGTGTTGTCATTCGTGAGCTACCAAACCTTCTTCTTAGTGATTGCTGCAACAGCGGTACTTGGCTTTGTGACTCTACTGTTCATGGAAGAGCCTAACGGTCAAATCGCTGAAGTAAACGACGACGGTAGTGTGACCTTGATTAACGTATCGAACTAGCCTCAGTACTATGAAGCATTGATATTATTGAATCGGGAGTGGTACCAAGGTGTGTTTCACCACTTTGGTACTGCGTTCAAAGGCTCTAGGTTCACTAGGGCTTTTGTTCTTCCTAGGATGTTCTCTCAAGGACGCAAGAAGAACAGTTAAGAAGAAGAACAGTTATGACAATTTCATTCAGCCAAGGGCAAGTCGTCACGCCGGAATCAAACAACCAACTCACACTCAAGTTTGGTGGTTATTCGAATAAAGGCATACGTGATGAAAACCAAGACGCCATCATCGTAAAACACCCCAAAACTCGCGTAGAGCAAGAGTTGAAAGGTAGTGTTGCCTGCATAGCAGACGGCGCAAGTTGCAGTGAACATGGCCAGAAAGCCAGTCACACCAGCGTGATGCAGTTTATCGACGACTATTACGCCACTCCCAAAAGCTGGAGCATCCAACGTTCGGCGCAAAAGGTCTTAACGTCCCTCAATTCTTGGCTGTTCAACACGTCTGTTTCAAATATTCATCCCGCACAACAAGTGAACCACAATGCCCTCGTTTCGACGTTCAGCAGCGTGATATTAAAATCGAACACCGCACATATCTTCCATGTCGGTGACAGTCGAGTTTACCTATTAAGAGATGGAGAACTACGCCAACTGACCCGTGACCACACCCGTAAAAATATGGGACAGAAGCATTATCTAACACGCGCCTTAGGCATGGATAACCAACTCAACGTTGACTATCAAACGCTTCCTATTAAAAAAAACGACTGTTTTATCCTGACATCTGATGGCGTACACGAGTTTGTGTCTCCAAATACCTTTAAAGAACACATCGATAAGCCCGGAGTGGATTTCGAATACGCCGCTCAAACCATATGTAACACAGCGTTAAGCCACAACAGTTCGGACAACGTAAGCTGCTTGATTGTTCAAGTAAGTCATCTACCTAAACCTTCGCTCATTGAATTCCATGAGAAGCTGGCTAAACGTGCCATCCCACCCGCTTTAAAGCTTGGGCAAAGTATCGACAACTTTATGGTGCTTGAGGTGTTGTATGCTGGATCTAGAAGTCACGTATACCGAGTCATGCAAAAAGAAACGCAAACCGAGTTCGTGCTCAAAGTGCCTTCAGTTCAATATCATGACGACCCAGCACAGCTGAGAGCTTTCTTTAACGAGCAATGGGCAGGTATCTTGTTGAATAACAAGAAAGTAATGAAGGTTTACCCAACGCCTGAACACTCTCAATTCCTATATCAAATTTGTGAATGGGTTGAAGGAGTGACGCTAAGGCAATGGATGTACGACAACCCTAAGCCTTCGCTCGAACAGGTTCGCGAGATCCTAGAAAAAATCACACAAGGTATTCGTGTATTACAACGTGCCGACATGGTTCACAGAGACTTAAAGCCCGAGAACATCATGATCCAACGCGATGGCAACATCAAAATCATCGACCTTGGTGCGGTGTTAGTCAGGGGAATTGAGGAGGGAGAACAAGCAGACAAAGATCCCACGCCACTCGGCGCAGTGAATTACATCGCTCCAGAAAGTATTAAATACAACACGGCCACGACAAGCTCAGACTTGTTCTCTATCGCTGTGATTGGTTATGAGATGCTAACAGGCGAGTTGCCCTACTCTGAGATGAGCGCTCAATCTCTAAAACAAACTCGCCACCATCAATGGGAATACCAGCCGCTGACACAAAAGCGAACAGATTTACCAGCTTGGATTGATTTGGTGTTACAAAAGGCGTGTGCTGAATCACCTAACGAGCGATACCCGATTTTGGGTGATTTTGTCGCCGATCTCTACACCCCCAATCAAAACCTAATGAAACACAAAGCCAAGCAGCCATTGATAAACCGAAATCCAATCCAGTTTTGGAAGGTGTTGGCCCTGTTACTCGGCGTGGTCGCTATTGTAGAGTTAGGCTTATTACTTAGTCCTAGTTAAAAGCTTAGTCCTAGTTAAAAGCTTAGTCCTAGTTAAAAACTTAGTCCTAGTTAACCGCTTTAGTTCTAGTTAGCTGCTTAGTCCTAGCTAACCGCTGAGCTCAAGCTAACCTCGCTTCACTAAGCTTCTCGGCACCAGTTCGATGCCCGACTGGTAACGTTTTGCTGAAGCGTTCAATGCCAAAGCAAACGCGCTGTCTGCAATAACTTCAAATTGCTGCGGCAGTGAATGAACTTTGAAAGGCAAGAAATCCAATAAACGGTTATCACCAAATGTCGCCAGCTTCACCTGATTCACTAACTCTGGCTTTTCGACCATCACATCAAGCACACCTTCCAGTAAGGTGTAAGACATAGTGACGATCGCATCAGGGACTGTACCTCTAGCAATCCACTCTTCAAACACTTCTCGTCCAGATTCACGGTCAAAGTGCTCACCGTAACCAACAACGGTTGGCTTATTTTCATCGAGCCCTGTTTGCTGTGTATGAGCCTTATTCGCCGCTTCAAAACCCAACTGACGTTCACGTGAAATGTTCAGGTCTGGCAATGCGCCTATCAAGCCGACACTGTGAATACTGTCATCAAGGATTGAATGCGTCAGTTCAAACGCGGCTTCAAAGTCCTCACTGATCACGCAAGCAAAATGTTCATCGTCTAACGGACGGTCAATCGCGATTACGGGTGTACCTGAGTTTTGCAGCTTCAAGTAAAACTCGTTAGCGTCTGGCATAGAGCTCGCCACCAGCAAGGCATCGATACGACGACTCACCAACGCTTCCGCTACTTTGCGTTCGGTTTCAGCATCATCATCAGAACAGCCAATCAGGATTTGATAACCCACTTTACGTGAGTTCTGCTCTATCAGTTTTGCTAAACGCGCGTAACTGCTGTTTTCCAGGTCAGGAATAATCAAACCAAATGAACGGCTATTACCAGCACGCAGCGATGAAGCAGCATGGTCTGGACGGTAGTTATACTCGTCTACCACCGCCATTACTTTCTGCTGAGTCTTCTCACTGATTCTGTATTTCTGCGCCTTGCCGTTAATCACATAACTGGCTGTCGTTTTCGACACACCGGCTAGTTTGGCAATTTCATCTAGTGTCATATGGGTGACCTGTATTTTGTGCGTAGGATCATATAACCAATCTTCTGATCCTTGGATTAGTTGAATTATATGCTGAATCGATTCAGTATAAAAGCTGAAAGGATTCAGCAAAATCTGAAAAGTGACTTCAATCATCCTTTTGAATGGATTGAACGTCATTTGTCGTGATTCAACTTCTCGTTATTAACGAAACTGAAATTACGACACGCAGCAAAACTATTTTCGTTGACAGAATTGGCTTTGCTGAATTTTTTTACACTGAATGCTGAACCGATTCAGCAAGCATAAAGCAAAGAGCAAGCAAAGAATTAAGCTCCATGAATCTTGCTCTAGACTGAATCGTAGCGATACACAAATTCTCAAGCGATACGCTAAAGAGGCACCATGCTTAAATTATCAAAATCTGACATCACTCTTGGTCAAACGGCAGATGACAAATTCAAAGCTATCCAGAACATTGCTGGCGACCTAACTGCGAAAGGCCTAGTTGACTCTGGCTACGTTGAAGGAATGCTGAACCGTGAAAACCAGAACTCTACGTTCTTAGGCAACGGCATCGCGATTCCTCACGGCACCACTGACACGCGTAGCCTAGTAAAAGAGACAGGCGTTGCAGTACACCACTTCCCTGAAGGTATTGATTGGGCAGACGGCAACCGTGTTTACGTCGCAATTGGTATTGCAGCGAAATCTGACGAGCACTTAGGCATCCTTAAGCAGCTAACCAAGGTTCTAGCAGCTGACGGTGTTGAAGAGAAATTAAAACAAGCGAAATCAGAAGACGAAATCATCGCCCTACTTAATGGCGAAGTTCAGCTAGAAGCCGACCTAGACGCTTCTTTAGTTCAGCTCCTATTCCCTGCAAGCGACATGATTCAAATGTCTGCAGTTGCGGGCGGCCTGCTTAAGAACACAGGTTGCACAGACAACGCATTCGTTGCTGACCTAGTAACGAAGACACCGACTCACCTAGGCCAAGGCTTATGGTTGTTGGGCAGCGACAAGGGCGTAACTCGCACTGGCGTATCGTTTGTTTCAACGGCCAACCATTGTGAGTTTGAAGGCACACCAGTGAAAGCCCTAGTGGCATTCGCGGCTTGTAACAGCGCGCACCAATCTATTTTGGCAAACCTAAGCAAGATGGTTTTCGAAGGTAAACAGCAACAACTGTTAACCGCGGATGCAGCGCAAGTGATTGGCCTTTTGAAAGGTGAAGCGGTTTCTACAGCTTCTCAGGACGATGACAACTGCGCAGTATTCAAAATCAAAAACGCACACGGCCTACACGCTCGTCCGGGCGCAATGCTGGTTGCTGAAGCGAAGAAATTCGAATCAACAATCCGCGTTTCAAACCTAGATGGTGACGGAAAAGAAGTGAACGCGAAGAGCTTGATGAAAGTGATCGCTCTTGGCGTTAAACACGGCCACCAGCTTCAGTTTGTTGCTGAAGGTGATGACGCAGCACAAGCACTTGAATCGATCGGCAAAGCTATCGCTTCAGGCCTTGGCGAAGGTTAAGGAATCGATATGTCTGATAAACAAATCAAAGCCGTTACCGTAACGCTAAACCCTGCTTTGGATCTAACAGGTGCTATCGACGCACTGAATGTTGGCTCGGTTAGCCTAGTAAACAAAGGCTCTCTGCATGCAGCAGGCAAAGGCGTAAACGTAGCAAAAGTGCTTTCAGAGCTTGGCGCTAAAGTGACCGTAACAGGTTTCCTTGGTCGCAATAACGAAGAAGCGTTCTGCCAACTGTTCGAACAGATGGGCGCAACTGACCGCTTTATCCGTGTTGATGGCGCAACTCGTATCAACGTGAAATTGGTAGAAAACTCAGGCCAAGTTAGCGACATCAACTTCCCAGGTGTTCCTGTTGACGCTGAAGCGATTAAAGCGTTTGAAGAAACCTTGCTAGAGCTGGCTGAAGACCACGAATACTTCGTGATTGCAGGCAGCTTGCCACAAGGCGTATCACCAGAGCTTTGCGCTTCTTGGGTTCAACGTTTACGCGATTTAGGTAAGAAGGTGCTATTTGATAGCAGCCGTGACGCACTTAAAGCCGGTATCAATGCACAACCTTGGTTAATTAAGCCAAACGATGAAGAGCTGTCTCAGCTGTTCAACGCAGAACTGACAACACGTGACCAATGCCAACACGCAGGCCAAGCCCTAAGTGAAAAAGGCATCGATAACATCGTGGTATCACTTGGCGCTGAAGGCGTGATGTGGCTTAACCAAGGTGAATGGCTACATGCTCAACCGCCACGTATGCAAGTGGTGAGCACGGTAGGCGCAGGCGACACCTTAGTTGCTGGCCTATGTTGGGGTCACATGCAACAGATGCCAAAACCAGAACTTATTAAATTCGCAACCGCCCTATCTGCTCTAGCAGTTTCACAGGTAGGCGTGGGCATCACCAGCCAACAAGAGCTGGATTCAGTACTACAAAATATCCAATTACAGGCGCTTAGTGCTCCAACTTGCCAGTTAGACACAAGCAAATAGGACAAAAGGTTTATTATGAATATTACCATTATCACAGCTTGCCCAAGTGGCGTAGCAAACAGCATCATCGCCGCAGGCTTGTTAGAGCAAGCGACAAAAGCACTGGGTTGGAACGCTGCTATTGAATGTCAATCAAGCGTACTACCTGAATCTCCAGTATCGCAAGACGCTATCGACAGCAGCGACGTTGTTGTTATCGCAGCTAACACAAACGTTGATAAAGCGCGCTTTGTTGGCAAGAAAGTGTACCAAGCGGCTATCTCTGAATGCACTGCAGATGCAAAAGCATTTCTAGAGAAAGCGGTAGCAGAAGCAACGGTACTAGACGCTTCTCAAGTTGAGACTACAGTGGAAGTTACTGGTACTTCTCCAGCGACAGGCAGCAAAAAGATCGTAGCGATTACGGCTTGCCCAACGGGTGTTGCACACACCTTTATGGCAGCTGAAGCGCTTGAAGCAGAAGGCAAACGCCTAGGTCACCAAATCAAAGTGGAAACTCGCGGCTCTGTAGGTGCTAAGAACCAACTGACAGACCAAGAAATCGCAGACGCTGATCTTGTTATCATCGCAGCCGACATCGACGTTCCACTGGATCGTTTTAACGGCAAAGCGCTATACAAAACGACAACGGGTCCTGCACTTAAGAAGACGAAGCAAGAAGTTGAAAAAGCCTTTGCTGAAGCTAAGCCATACCAGCACACAGCTTCTTCAAATTCAGCGCCTGCTGACGAGAAGAAAGGCGTGTACAAGCACCTAATGACAGGTGTTTCACACATGCTTCCTGTGGTGGTTGCGGGTGGTTTGATCATTGCACTATCTTTCGTATTCGGTATCGAAGCGTTTAAAGAAGAAGGCACACTAGCAGCAGCACTGATGACTATCGGTGGTGGTTCTGCATTCGCTCTAATGATTCCTGTTCTTGCTGGTTTCATTGCATTCTCAATTGCTGACCGTCCGGGTCTGGCTCCAGGTCTAATCGGCGGTATGTTGGCTAGCTCAACGGGCGCAGGTTTCCTAGGTGGTATCGCAGCAGGTTTCATTGCCGGTTACGCAGCGAAACTCATTGCCGACAAGGTTCAACTTCCACAATCCATGGAAGCCCTCAAGCCGATTCTGATCATTCCGTTTATTGCGAGTTTGTTCACTGGCCTTGTGATGGTTTACATCGTGGGTGGCCCTGTATCTGGCGTGATGAGCGCAATGACGACTTTCCTAAACAACATGGGAACGTCTAATGCGATTCTTCTGGGTGTGATTCTAGGCGCTATGATGTGTTTCGACCTTGGTGGCCCTGTAAACAAAGCAGCTTACACATTCGGTGTTGGTCTACTGGCTTCGCAAACTTACGCACCAATGGCAGCAATCATGGCAGCAGGTATGGTTCCAGCTCTAGGTATGGGGCTTGCGACTTTCCTAGTGAAAGACAAGTTTGAAGCAGGCGAGCGTGAAGCAGGTAAAGCATCATTCGTTCTTGGTCTATGTTTCATCTCTGAAGGTGCAATCCCATTCGCAGCGAAAGATCCAATGCGTGTTATCCCAGCTTGTATGGCAGGTGGCGCACTAACTGGTGCTCTATCAATGATGTTTGGTGCTCAGCTAATGGCTCCACACGGCGGCTTATTCGTACTACTGATTCCTGGTGCTATCTCTCCAGTTCTTATGTACCTAGTGGCGATTGCAGCAGGTACGGCAGTAACAGGCTTCGGTTACGCAGCTCTTAAAAAGATGAGCAGCGATAAAGTGACAGCAGAGGCTTAATCCCCCTACTCTGTTTAACGGCTAAACCCGTCGAACAGAGGCTCTTGATAACCGGTTTCTTGGTAAACGGTTCCTTGAAACAGAACAAAGGCTCCTCATTTGAGGAGCCTTTTTATTATTCGTGCATTTTCCGGTCGGAATGAGTTAAGTACAATATTGGTATATTTGATTAGCTACTTAGCGTTTCTTCAAAGACACCCAGCTCACGACCAAGCCAAATCGCGCGTACTGTGTGATCCAAAGTTTCTTCACCGCCAGTTACCGGGTGAATAAGCACCGACATATCACCGCGTTCTTGCTCAAGCCACTCGACAATACCCGACTCTTTGTTAGCAAAGTGAATTTCAAACATCGGCATCTTATGCGGGCCAACCAAACGCTGGATTAATGGGAAAGTTTCTAACACATCTTTACGTTCTGAGAGGATTTTCTGACGCAGTGTTTCTGCATGCTCTGCAAATCGCAAAGGGAAATAGATATGACCGTGGTACATGGCACCATCCTTTAGAATTATGATGTCGCAAGTTTATACCTAAACCGCCTTTAATAGCTAAATCTAAATAGGTGAGCTTGCTTTCGGAAGGATCAATTTGAAATGAGAAAACTAGAGTCTGTTATTCGAAGTAATCAACAACAAACTCTAGTGATGTACAGCGAGTTAATTTTGAAGCGACTAAGGCTTAAGCTTCAAAACTCGGTCAATGTCTTCCGCAGAATGGCGCTCTGGTACTTGCTCCCACTCTTCGCCAAATGAACGGTTAACCACTCGGCCTCGTTGGAAACCTTCGCGCGCTTCTAGTTGCTTCGCCCAGCGCACAACATTGGTGTAAGACTCAACCTGTAGGAACTCAGCAGCATCGTATATTTTGCCCAGCACAAGGTTGCCATACCAAGGCCAAATCGCTATATCAGCGATGCTTAGCTCCTCACCCGCCACAAATGTGTTATTTGCGAGTTGTTTGTCTAACACGTCTAGTTGACGCTTAGCTTCCATCGCAAAGCGGTTAATTGGGTACTCTTGCTTTTCATCAGCGTAAGCATAGAAATGGCCAAAGCCTCCGCCTAGGAATGGGGCAGAACCTTGTGCCCAAAACAACCAGTTAATAGTTTGTGTTCTTGAAGCCCCTTCTTTTGGTAAGAAGTGACCAAATTTTTCAGCTAAGTGCATCAAGATAGATGCCGATTCGAAAACATTGACGTCTTCATCACCAGACTTATCGACAAGTGCTGGTATTTTGGAATTTGGATTCACTCCAACAAAGCCAGAGGAGAACTGATCGGCCTCACCGATGTTGATCAAGTACGCATCATATTCAGCTTCTTTAACACCCGCCGCTAACAACTCTTCCAGCAAGATAGTGACTTTTTGACCGTTAGGTGTGCCAAGAGAATACAATTGAAAGGCATGGTCACCAACAGGCAGCTCTTTATCAAAGCGAGCTCCAGATTCAGGACTATTGATGTTTGCCCACTTGTTACCACCAGCAGTATCGTTAACCCAAACTTTTGGCGGAGTGTATTGTTCTGACATGATATTTCCTTATTAATATAGGGTCTCACAAACTGATATTAGGTCACATGCCTGTGGTTAAAACCCCTGAATACGATTTATTTTCAAACTGTTAAGCATGGCTTATTCCAGAAAGGCATAACCTGCTTTATGACGTAGCACACGTAAAAGATAAGTGCCCAATCAAACCTAAGCCACATAACGGTTAGTACGAAATATGATTTGGTCACGACATGCCTACAGGTTAAAGAAAGCTGTGATAAAATCGGGAGATTACAATTGATAAGGATTTGGCAATGTCTTCTGATTTCACAGGCTCGAGTGCAGCGTATGCTCGCCAAGAGAAAGGCTACCGCGAAAAAGCACTAAAACTGTACCCTTGGGTATGTGGTAAATGTGCGCGTGAATTTGTTTACTCAAACCTCCGAGAGCTTACCGTTCACCACGTGGATCACGACCATACAAACAACCCTGAAGATGGCAGTAACTGGGAGCTATTGTGCCTGTACTGTCACGATCATGAGCATTCAAAATACACTGACCATGAACGTTATGGTGTGGATGCAAAAGCGAGTTTAGATGATCATCAGTCAGCGACACACAACCCGTTCGCCGATCTCGCTAAGATGATGAAGAAGTAACACGCCTTCAGAGTTGTCTTCGGTAGATGGTAACTGTTAGATAATAGATAAATAACAAGAAACCCCAGTATGTCACCATACTGGGGTTTCTTTTATCTGCCGTCACAACCAAATAATAGAGTTCAGGTAAGCAGGATCAAAAAAGCCTTCCGAAGAAGGCTTTATAAGAATCAAATCGAATTATGCTGCCGCTTGTTTGCGAGACTCTTCTACCTGTTTAGCGCGCTTTTTCATCGTCAGTTTATCGCGGTATGCAAACCAAACGTAAGACACAACCACTAAGAAGAACAGGTATGACAACGAGAAAATGAACGGCGATTGAATGATATCGTTCGAGATACCCCAAGAAACACCGATAACCGTCACTGCAATTTTTGCAAAAAAGCCACACATCAATAGCACTAATGCCAACTGTGGGAAGCGCGTGCTGCGGAATGCAAGCCAGTAACAACTGCCTACAGCCAATGCCGCGATGTAGAAGCCGAACAAGAAAGAATGAATATGATCAGCCGCTGCTACACCACCAGTAATCGACATCAATAGAATTAAAAATAGTTTCATAATACTCGCCTCGTAATAGACTAGAAACGCATCCTTTCATTTTTGGAATCTCAGTTTGCGTACTATTTTCCCACTTTTTCCCAACAACACAACCCCTCAGATCGAACAAAATGTAAGCAAAAGCACCTTCAAAAACCACCATTAACAATTGGTTAACATATTGTTTCTAATAGAACTCCGTTACTCCTTGTCTCATATGAAAAAAGCACTACTTCGATTTATTTTGTTACACAAATTTAACCTTGGAAATTAATTAAAATTTTTTGCAACTCTGTGATATCCGCACGGAATACGAGTCTACTAAAAATTTATCACCTCGAAATCCCAGGAATAATTGGGTAACAGGGCGAAAAAGAACAAAATAGAAAGGTGTTAAAAACATTTTGAAAACCAATGAAAAACAACCCATTAACAAACTGAATTTAATTTACCAAAAATGGAAAAAGAGATTCCAATCACATTTTTATTGGTTATAATCCGCGCTCTTTTGCGCTATCTGTTGATAAACGCAAACTAATTTTGAAGAAACAATCACAATAACCCGTCTTTAGTTAAGTGGCTCTCCACTAACCGATGACAAAACTGAGAATAAAAATGAGCAAGATTGATAAAGCAACACGTATCCTGCTAGCAGGCTTCTGTATCAACCTTTGTCTTGGCATCCTGTATGCTTGGAGTGTATTTAACAAAGCGCTAGTAACTGAAGCTGGTTGGAGTGCTGCTGAAGCATCTTCACCTTACGCTATTGCAACTATCACATTCTCTGTTTGTCTTCTTGTTGCGGGCATCCTACAAGACCGTATGGGTCCACGTAAGATCCTTATCCTAGGTACAGCGCTTACTGGCCTAGGTATGATTGCTTCTGGTTTCGCAACAACACCTATGATGCTAAACCTAACGTTTGGCGTGATGACAGGTGCTGGTATCGGCTTCGGTTACGCATGTCTTTCTCCATCAGCAATGAAGTGGTTCCATTCTTCTAAGAAAGGTATGGTTAACGGTCTAATCGCTGCTGGCTTCGGTCTTGCTGCTATTTACCTAGCACCACTAACTTCTGCGCTAATCGATAGCATGGGTATCCAAACAAGCTTTATGATTCTTGGTGTTGGTGTACTTGCAATCGCAGTACCTCTAGCGGCAACGATCAACAACCCACCAGCGGATTACACGCCAGCTGAGCCTAAAGTAAAAGAAGGCCAAGCACCTAAAGCGGTTAAGAAGACTGAAGACCTAACGTGGAAAGTAATGCTGAAGACTCCTCAGTTCTACTCTCTATGGATCATGTACGCATTTGCTGCTTCTGTTGGTCTTATGATCATCGGTAACATCACTACGATTGCTAGCGTTCAAGCGAACCTACCAAACGCGGTTTACCTAGCGTCTATCCTTGCTGTATTCAACTCAGGCGGCCGTGTTGCTGCGGGTATGCTTGCAGATAAAATCGGTGGCGTACGTACTCTACTTCTAGCGTTCATCCTTCAAGGCGCGAACATGGCTCTATTCGCTACGTTCAACTCTGAATTCACGCTAATCATTGGTACAGCAATCGCAGCTGTTGGTTACGGTACGCTTCTAGCAGTATTCCCAACACTAACTGCTGAGTTCTACGGCCTGAAAAACTACGGTACTAACTACGGCGTGCTTTACACGGCATGGGGTATCGGCGGCGCTATCGGTGCAGCAGTTGTTGGTTTCTCAATGTCAAACGGCGAAGGTTACGGCCTAGCTTACACAATCTCTGCAGTTATGATGGCAGTGTGTATTGTTCTAGCAATCATCACTAAGCCAATCTCTGAAGCTAAAGTTGCTGAACTAAAAGCATCACAAGCTTAATCAACAGAAAAGATTGAATTTGTTACTGAAGAGCTTAACCTTAGGGTTAGGCTCTTTTTGTATCAAGCGACTTCTCCATTGACGACCGAAACTACTCCCCAACTCTCCCCTACTTATTATCTCGACAACTTCAATCGATTGGTTGAACACGCGCAAACGCTCTACCCTGATCTTCTGAGTGACGATGAGTGCCGTTGGTTGTCTGAATACAAACGTCTTTCTGTTTCAAGCCAATGTTTAATGGTTCGTTTACTTTCTCGTAAAGGCTGTTGGTTTCGCAGCGATAAACTCAACTATCTAGAAATTCCTGACTTAAATAGCACACTACAAGAGCTGAGCGACTCAGGCTTTATTATGTTAAGTCATCCCACAAAGCAACATAACCTCGTAATTAATGAGGTCGAACTCGGATTGCACTTACTCACTAAACCAGAGCTGTTGAATGTATTCCCCGCCCTTAAGAGCAACAGATCTGCCAAGAAAGATAAGCTGTTGTTACTGCTTGATCAGCAGCCTTTCGACCAATTTCGAAACCTAACCTTCGACTGTATTTATGTCGTCCAATCTCAAGTGATTGATGTATTACTGTTGCTATTCTTTGCCAACACCTATCAAGACTTAAGCCAATTCGTGTTAAGCGACCTTGGGTTCAATACCTTTGAGAACTATCCATTAAGCAAACAGCGCCGCTTCTTCACTTCTAGAGATCAACTCAATCAATTGCTCCAGATACGCGATATTCAACGCTTGTATTCAGAAGGTGAACGCAAAGACGGTGAGTTTCTGGAGCTGCTTTTAAACTCGATTTCTGAAGAGTCAGAACACAAAAGCATTG
Organism: Vibrio sp. ZF 223; assembly: GCF_003050585.1. NCBI lineage: Bacteria > Pseudomonadati > Pseudomonadota > Gammaproteobacteria > Vibrionales > Vibrionaceae > Vibrio > Vibrio sp. ZF 223. The sequence goes on along the minus strand of NZ_PIGB01000003.1, from coordinate 8,541 downwards.
CTAGAAAACGATCGCGATTGATCAATGACCTCGCACGTGACCTAGAAAGGCTTAACCAAAATGACCAAGCTATCTTTTGGTTCAAACAATCGGAACTTCCTCCGAACAGAGAGCGACTTGCGCGCATCTATGACAAACAAGGCGAGTTAGACTTAATGTGTGACATTGTCACGCAAATACAAGCTACTCCATCGGATGTGTCAGAGCTAGAGGTCGCGGTTAAGCTTGAACAGAGGTTATTACGGAAGCAGGGCCACAAGGTCCCTCGCCCTTCAAAGCCAAGTTGCGCGCAGATAAAACTGGAATTAGACCTCAGCCAAACGCGAGTCGAGCTTGCGGTAAAGCAACATTTTGAAAGCCAAGGCTGGGATGTCTACTTTTCTGAAAACAGTTTTCTGTGTGGTTTGTTCGGTTTGGCTTTTTGGGATGTCATTTTCTCTGATGTCGAAGGTGCTTTTATCAATCGTTACCAACATCGGCCACTGGACTTGTATCACTCAGACTTTATAGACAAACGAGCCGAGCAAATTGAAGCTGTGTTCCAAACCCTATCCGAACACGGGCTGAACCACTTACTTGAGAACTACGATGAAAAGCAAGGCATGGCTAATCCCTTTGTTCATTGGAATCATTTCCCTAAAGCACTCATCGAACACAGCATGGAAGCTATTCCTAACGCCTTGATTATCGACCTGTTCAAAGTGTTATTGAGTGACTTAAAGCTATTTAGAACCGGGATGCCCGATTTGATTGCGTTCAAAGACGAACGGTTTCATTGGATTGAAGTCAAAGGCCCAGGAGATAAGCTGCAAGACAACCAGTGGCGCTGGATCAAAGAGTTTGAGCGATTGTCTGTCCCTTTCTCTGTTTGTTACGTCAATCAATGAGTCTTACTCTTAGCTCATGGCTGTTAGCTCTTAGTGCTTAATCTGGCTAGGTCTAAGCCCTAATTTATGAGCAAAAGCGAGTGACTTGTATCGACAAGTTACTCGGTTCCATCAAGATCTTATCTATAAGATTGTTAGAACATGAGCATTTTCAATCATTTTCGATATAATTAGAGAAAATGCTTAATATATAAATACGTATGAATTTGAAAAAACTCTTCATTTTAGCTTTTGTTAGCGTCTTCTCAGGTTGTGCCGTCTACGCGGGTTTAAACTTCGACGAGTTGTTTGGTGAGCAACAAGTACGCGATCGCCAAGCCCCTATTCTTTCGGCTCAAGCACAGCACTTCATTAACGAAGTAAAACCCATCATTGATAACCGATGCGTGGTTTGTCACGCTTGTTATGATGCGCCCTGCCAGTTAAAGATGTCTTCAGTAGAAGGTATAGACCGAGGTGCAAGCAAAGCACTCGTTTATCAAGGTACCCGTTTAACTGCTTCTGCCCCTACTCGCTTGTTTGAAGATGCTATAACCACACAAGAGTGGCGTGATGCGGATTTTCATCCTGTCCTCAATGAGCGTATGCAGAACTCAACCGCTAACCTCGATGCAGGTCTTGTTTCTCGTATGTTGATCCAGAAAGAGAATCACCCTCTACCCGATCAAACCCAGCTAGAAGGTTTCGACTTTTCAACCGACCGAGACCAACAGTGCCCAACGATTGAAGAGTATGCCCAATATGAGAGAGATTACCCAACTTGGGGAATGCCGTATGGGATGCCAAATTTAGATAAAACAGAATACGCAACTTTAATGAGTTGGTTAGAAAATGGCGCGTTGATGAACGACCATATCCCGCTGAATGATACGGAACAAGAGCTCGTTAATGTCTACGAAAGCTTTTTAAATAAAAGTGACAATAAGAGCCAACTTTCAGCTCGTTACATCTATGAGCACCTGTTTTTATCTCACGTCTATTTTTCTGATTTAGCTCAACCCACACGTTTCTTCACTGTTGTTCGCTCTGCAACACCACCAGGTGAAGCGGTAAAACGCATCACGACTCGTCGCCCTTATGACGATCCAAAAGTAGACCGTGTTTACTACCGCCTGATTCCAGAGCAAGGCAGCATCGTCGACAAAACGCACATGCCTTTCGCACTTAATAAAGAACGTCTACAAAAGTGGAATAACTGGTTTGTCGATGCGAATTACTCAGTAAAACAACTTCCTAGTTACAACATTGATGTTTCTGCTAACCCAATGACTTCGTTTGAAGCGCTGCCAGTAAACTCGCGCTTCCACTTCATGTTGGACAATGCTCAAAACACCATCATGGCCTTTATCAAAGGGCCAGTGTGTCGAGGTCAACTTGCTCTAAACGTGATTAACGATCGTTTTTGGATTTTCTTCATTGACCCTGAGAAAGCCGACTTACCAGAAATAAACGCCTTCTACGCGAGCCAAAAGAAAAACTTAAAGCTACCTAGTGAGCTAGACAGCAATACGGTTCCTGTCACTAATTGGGTAAGATACGCGAAGCAACAAGCACGATACCTAAATGCCAAATCAGACTTCACCAACCAATGGTTTGAAAGTGGCGTAAACCTGGACACTGACATCATTTGGGATGGCGATGGCGTCAACCCAAATGCAGCCCTCACCATCTTTAGACATTTTGATAGCGCATCTGTTGTGCAAGGGTTAGTTGGCACGCAACCTAAGACGGCATGGATTCTTGATTATGCTCTTTTAGAACGCATTCATTATCTTCTCGTCGCAGGCTTCGATGTCTACGGTAACTTTGGCCACCAACTGATTACACGCATGTTCATGGACTTCTTACGCCTTGAAGGTGAGAGTAATTTCTTAACCCTTCTTCCTAAAGACGTGCGACATATTGAACACTCAAGTTGGTATAAAAACCAAAGCACACAATTGAGCGACTACTTGCAGCGTAATATTGCACCTTTTGAACAACCAACCAGTGTGGTTTACAAAACGGCCGATCCTAAGCGTGAACTGCTTAACATGATCAAAGATAAGCTCGCACCTGTCCTCGATAATCGCTTTGATATTGTTGAAACAGGTTTTGGTAAAAAGAATGAAGCACTGCTTAATCAAGTGAATTTGATTAAGGGAGAAGGCCTACGTCATGTACCTCAATTAGTCATGATAATGATTGAAGGCGAAAACGGCGAAGAGCAGCTGTTCACCATGATTCACAATAACGCTCACAGCAACATTTCTAGCCTTTTTAATGAAGAAGGTAACCGCGATTATGCCAATGATGACCTTACGCTCGTACGAGGCGTTGTCGGTAGCTACCCTGCGGCTTACCTGTCATTAACTGAGAACGAGATTCCGACTCTGGTTAAAGCGCTACAAAACTTAAACACAGAAGAAGACTACGTGGCGTTGCTAGACAAGTTTGCGGTACGACGCAGTTCTAGCGAGTTCTGGCCATTCAGTGACCGAGTGCATCGTTGGTATCAACAAGACCAACCAATTGAGTTTGGTTTGTTGGATTACAACCGCTTTGAAAATAGATAATAAGTAATAAGCCTTGGTTTTAGTTCTAGCTCTTGGGAGAGATTAGTTTTAAGAGGCTAGTCGTTCTGAAAGAAGGCTCACTTGCTCGATATAAAAAATCCTCTGACGATATTCGTACAGAGGATTTTTTGTTGGTCTTGCTGATTGGGTATTGCTTAAAACAAACTTACACCATTAAGCAGAAACATAAGGGAGGAGAGCCTCTAACGAATCTTTAACCAATTCAGATAAAGCTTGGTCGTTATCTCTGTACTGCAGTAATGGGGCTTCACTTGCTTCAATGCTCTGACATAAACTGTACAGTGCTGATAAACCCAAGCTACCTGCAGATCCTTTAAGCTTGTGCGCCAAAGACTTCACTTCTCGTCCATTATCGGCTTCACTCGCCTCGACTAATTCATTCAAAGTAAGGTTGCTGCTCTCCTCGAAAAGCACAACGATTTGCTTCATTTTCTCTAAACCAAGAATCGATAGGTCACCCTCTATCACTTTGGAATCAATCAGTTTCACCGGAGCGTCTCCTTCATCTTGAGAGTCAGTTATAGTAGTGTGCTTAGCCAAAAGTTCAACCATCTGTGTCGAGTACAATTCATCACTGTTCCCCTTAATAACACGGTTACCATTTTGCTTACACACAGCATCATTTGGATCGGGCTGTGGCAACAATAGTGTTTTACCATCGAGTTGAGCAACGATGAGCTGAGAAAGTGCTTCCTTTTCTAGCGGTTTAGGCAAGAAACCATCAAACCCTGAGGCTAAATAACTCTCGACTTCCTCGTTGAACACATGAGCCGATACTGCGATCATTGGTGGTACTTCGCGTATCACGCCTTCTTCATTTTTCTGCTGGTTCGCATCGTCTTTGAGCTGTTGAATTAGCTCGACGCCATCACAGTCCGGTAAGTTAATGTCCACCAGCGCAATATCAAACTCTTGCTCACTGAATATGGCTCTCCCTTCTTGTCCAGTTGTCGCAATCACGACCTCGTGGCCTAGATTATGCAAAAAGCCTTCAGCAACGATGCAGTTTACAGGGTTGTCTTCAATCAGAAGTACTTTAGCTCGAATACAAGCTTCAATGACCGGTACTTTCGTTTCAATTTTCTCACCGGCTTCAAGTGGCAGTGAGAACCAGAACTGGCTGCCCTCGCCTTCTTCAGAATGAACGCCAATATCCCCGTTCATTGCCAACATGATGCTTTTACTGATCGCTAACCCAAGCCCTGTGCCACCCGTTTTGTTGCGACCGCTGTCGGTTTGGGTAAAGGCATCAAACAGACAAGCTTGCTCGCTTGTGTCAATTCCGACACCAGTATCTGACACTTCAAACATCACTCGATTTTCATCTTCGATATCTAAGCTGATAAAGATATCGACCGAGCCACTTTCTGTAAACTTAATCGCGTTACCGACCAAATTATTCAAGATTTGGCTGATTCGAGTTACGTCACCACGCCAATAGCGTTGCACGTCACTTTCAATATGGAAATCAAAATTCAGCTTCTTCTCAGCGGCACGCCCTTCCATCAATTGGTAGGTATCTTGAACCATCTGATGAAGGTCAAACGACGCCGTGCGGATTTCCAGATGCCCCGCTTCTATCTTGGAATAATCCAACACGTCATTCAAAATCGCGAGTAGGTTCTTACCGCTGCGGTTAATGATGTCAGCATAGCCGGATTGCAACGGGTCTAGCCCTGTATCTTTGAGCAATCTTGCAGTACCTAATACACCGTTCATCGGCGTTCGTATTTCATGACTCATCGTCGCAAGGAAAGCGGACTTTGCTCGGCTTGCTTGTTCTGCGGCGTTGCGAGCCTTAGCGTGATTGCCCACCTCGATATTTAGCTTCTCATTGGTCTTCTGCAGCTGATAGGTTCGGTCTGTGACCAACTCTTCTAAGTGTTCTTTGTGCTCTTCAAGTTCGCGTTTCGCCTTTGCTTCACCCACCGCAACCACTTGCAGCGCCTGCGCGGTATTTCTAGCAGTGATGATCGCCTCGCCCATATGAGCCAACTCATCATTACCCTTAACCGAGATATCAATATTCAGGCGACCTTGTGCGATAGACATCAAGGCCGATGAGTATTCAGTAAGGCGTTTCACGACTGAGATATACACCACTCGCCACACGATAAATGCGACGATAACCAAACCAATAACCGAAATCACAGACAGTGACCATTGAGCAAGATTCAACGTGCTGGTCAGCTCATCAACCGCTTTTTTGGTGCTTCGGTTCGAATCATCAACCAGTTGGTTAACTGTTGTATTCAATTGAGAGAACAACTCCAGCGTATTTTGCATCAGAAACTCTGACTTTTTGGTGTTCTCATATTGTTCTAATGAAATATCGAACACGACTTGGCGTTTTCTGAGCTCTTCAAGTAGCTGAGACATCTGCGCTGAACGAGTAGGATCTTCGACCGCTTTAACACGGCGTGCCATGATCCTTAGATTGGATTCAAACTCAGATTGGATTTGATGAATACGCTCAACGTTGGTAACGGTTTGCGTTTCTTCAATTTGGTTAAGCATTTTGAACGCCAGCAAATGCAATTCATGCAGACGCTCTGACAAATCAAGGTCAACCTCTACAAGCGCATCTAAGGCTTGGTAGGCTTTATCCGTTTCTTTGGTTTCTAGCAGGTCATAGATGTGCGTTACGTTAGCAACCGCGATGGTAGCCGTGTTCAAAACTTGGGTTCGCGTCAACTGCTCTAGCTCTTCGGCAAGTAAGCGCATCTCTTCGACACGAGACGACAGCTCTTTGTTTAACCAAAGCTTACGCTCAACCGACACACCCAACTCAGCCAGAGTGTTAATAACGCTTTGAACATTATTTTCGAGTTTGTTAAGAAGTTGAGAATCGAAACTATCGACACCAAGATCTTTGATATGCTGAAGAAGCGACTCAAGTTGGTCGAATAGTACTGTGCCAGCCTTTTTTCTTTGTGCTTCATTTCTCGCATTAGAAAGCGTTTGTACTGACGAAATAATACGGTTACTCAACTCAGAAACCTGACGAGCTTCGATCATGGCAGGAAGCGCCGAATCAACGACGTTTCTTTCGGTTTTTGCTACAAAGCTAAAACCAGAAACACCAATCAATGCAGACAATAGAACCAACAGTGCCATCACTAAGAATGAGGCCAGCAGCTTGCGTCCAATACTCGCTGAAGCTAACAACATAAACTCTAAACCTTAAAACGTTCTTCTTTACCCATGCAGAATACGCTATATTTTGCAGTGTTTCTTATCTAAAACCAATAAAACGGCAATTCATGCTATCTAGATCTTTCGCTTCAAAAATTCTTTTCTCACTATTGGCCTCAGTGACTACTGTCGCAAGTGCTAGCGAGCCTTTGAGCCCAATAAAACCCGCCGAAGCCACATCACACAAAGAGAAAATTTGTGCCATTTATCCGCACCTCAAAGACTCTTATTGGTTGTCGGTAAACTATGGAATGATCTCTGAAGCAGAAAAGCAGCAAGTGGAACTAAGAGTTTTGGAAGCTGGCGGTTACCCCAACGTGGCCAAACAAGCCTCGCAACTGGTGCTTTGCACACAATGGGGAGCCGATGCCATTATTCTTGGCACAGTTTCACCTGATGCTTACCATGACAACCTTACTGATTGGGTTGGCTCAACGCCTGTGTTTGCGACAGTCAATGAGTTAACCGTCAATGAAGAGCAACAAAAGGTATTGAAAGGCACCGTCGGTGTCGACTGGTATCAAATGGGGTTTCAAGTCGGCGAGTTTTTGTCAAAGAGACACCCAAAGGGATCCGGCGAAACGCCTATCGCCCTGCTACTTGGCCCTCAAGCAAGTGGCGGTACAAAGCCTGTTGCACTTGGCTTTTATGATGCGATCAAGTCGAGCGATATCAAAATTGCGATCAGCTATTGGGCAGATAACGATAAAGAACTACAGAGAAACCTAGTACAGCAAGTCATTGAGCAGCCGGATATTAAATATATTGTGGGAAGTGCCGTCGCGATTGAAGCAGCGATCAGTGAGCTACGAGCGGCCGATAAAACAGAAGAGATTGGGTTAATTTCGAGTTACTTAAGTCACGGAACCTACCGTGGTTTACTTCGTAACAAGGTACTTTTTGCACCAACAGATAAAATGGTTGAGCAAGGTCGCTTGTCGGTAAAACAAGCCACGAGTTACTTACGCGGTCAACCTTACGAGCAACACAGCGCACCGATTATCGAGGCGCTGACACCAGCAACACTCAAAGATCAAATTATCGCCGACTCATTGTCACCTTCTGAGTTTCGTCCGGTATTCAGTGTGAATCCTTAGTGCTATATTGGCTGAAGAACTCAAAACAATAAAAACGAAACAACAATTTAGGGAACATTCATGCAAAAAACGACGCGCACTATGCCAACGCACAAGCATATCGCTTTGGTCGCTCATGACCACTTCAAACCTGAGCTACTAAGATGGGTCAAAGAGAACAAAGAAAAACTACAAAAGCACTTCCTTTACGCAACGGGCACGACTGGTTCTCTGCTGAGTAAAGAGACAGGCTTAGCAATCAAGAGCATGATCAGCGGCCCTATGGGCGGTGACCAACAACTTGGCGCGCTTATCTCTGAAGGCAAAATCGATATGCTGATTTTCTTCTGGGATCCACTTAATGCTGTACCACACGACCCAGATGTAAAAGCACTGCTTCGTATCGCAAGTGTTTGGAACATTCCTGTAGCAACCAACCGCGCTACCGCTAACTTCCTATTTAACTCTTCACTGCTTGAAGAAGAAGTGATCATCGAAATCCCAGATTACGAAGCGTATCTTGCTGAACGTACTTAACGCTTAGTTTGACTGAATCATACGTTACATACTAAAAAGCCTGCACAATGAACTGACCCCCAATAGTTGGACACCAATTATTGGGGGTCTTTTTATGTCCAAATATAGCCGAGAGCTAAAATGTATCATTGCTAAGCAATACTTAGATGGCACGTCATCTCTCTACTTAGCAAAACAATATTCAATTTCTTCAAGACAGATACGGTATTGGGCTCAAGTTTTTGCCATCCATGGCACTGATTCATTTTTACCAACTAAGCATGCTGCTAC
>NZ_PIGB01000028.1:0-1995 GCF_003050585.1 Vibrio sp. ZF 223 | reverse complement strand
TGAGCCGTGGCTTTCGGAGCTAACGCGTTAAGTAGACCGCCTGGGGAGTACGGTCGCAAGATTAAAACTCAAATGAATTGACGGGGGCCCGCACAAGCGGTGGAGCATGTGGTTTAATTCGATGCAACGCGAAGAACCTTACCTACTCTTGACATCCAGAGAAGCCAGCGGAGACGCAGGTGTGCCTTCGGGAGCTCTGAGACAGGTGCTGCATGGCTGTCGTCAGCTCGTGTTGTGAAATGTTGGGTTAAGTCCCGCAACGAGCGCAACCCTTATCCTTGTTTGCCAGCGAGTAATGTCGGGAACTCCAGGGAGACTGCCGGTGATAAACCGGAGGAAGGTGGGGACGACGTCAAGTCATCATGGCCCTTACGAGTAGGGCTACACACGTGCTACAATGGCGCATACAGAGGGCAGCAAGCTAGCGATAGTGAGCGAATCCCAAAAAGTGCGTCGTAGTCCGGATTGGAGTCTGCAACTCGACTCCATGAAGTCGGAATCGCTAGTAATCGTAGATCAGAATGCTACGGTGAATACGTTCCCGGGCCTTGTACACACCGCCCGTCACACCATGGGAGTGGGCTGCAAAAGAAGTGGGTAGTTTAACCTTTCGGGGAGGACGCTCACCACTTTGTGGTTCATGACTGGGGTGAAGTCGTAACAAGGTAGCCCTAGGGGAACCTGGGGCTGGATCACCTCCTTATACGAAGATATTCACGATAAGTGTCCACACAGATTGATATGTTTAAACAGTTAAGAGTAACCTATGTCCCGTTCGTCTAGAGGCCTAGGACACCGCCCTTTCACGGCGGTAACAGGGGTTCGACTCCCCTACGGGATACCATCTTTAAGCGCATTTATTTAAGTGTCTTTAAAAATGGTTCATTTATTGAATCAAGCTCTTTAACAATTTGGAAAGCTGACTGATTGATTACTTACGAGTAATTCAATCAAATTTAAAAGTTCTCAATGTTCTGCCTTGCACGCAGGAGGTCTGCGGTTCGATCCCGCATAGCTCCACCATTCCTTCCATAAGAATGGCTTTTATTTTCACTTTTAAAAAGTGAAGACAAAAGGAAACTTTATGGGCGATTAGCTCAGTTGGGAGAGCACCTGCCTTACAAGCAGGGGGTCACTGGTTCGAGCCCGGTATCGCCCACCATCTTTAAGCATTCTCGTAAGAGAGTATTTAAAAATGGTTTTGAAAGTTTAATGCTTTAAAACTCTTGCTCTTTAACAATTTGGAAAGCTGACTGATTGATTACTTACGAGTAATTCAATCAAATTTAAAAGTTCTCAATGTTTACCTTTATGGTAGACCCACCATTCTTTCTCCACGAAGGAATTAAAACTTTTAGTGGGCGATTAGCTCAGTTGGGAGAGCACCTGCCTTACAAGCAGGGGGTCACTGGTTCGAGCCCGGTATCGCCCACCATTCTCTAAATATTCTTGGAAGTTAAAACTCCAAACCACTTCTTATGTCGCTGGTTGGATTCTTCGACTGTGAGAGTCTTTAGAAAATGTGAATTTTAGAACACTGGTTCTTAAAGTCTCATGCTCTTTAACAATTTGGAAAGCTGACTGATTGATTACTTACGAGTAATTCAATCAAATTTAAAAGTTCTCAATGTTTAGAGTGTCCACACAGATTGATGGTTTAGATTTAGTTAAAGCCAGAGCTTTAATTAATAACGTAAGTTATTGATTAAAGCTTTTTGCTTTATGCTCTTTAACAATTTGGAAAGCTGACTGATTAATTACTTACGAGTAATTCAATCAAATTTAAAAGTTCTCAATGTTTATCTTTCATTAGATAAACACAACAAACACATTCAAGTGTCTTGTATTCGAATCAATGTTTACATTGATTCACAATTGAGTCCGGCAAACAGTTATCAAGAATTAACCCTTCTTGATGACAACCAAAAACCTTGGTTAGTTGCCATACGCTTATTTGTCTTCACTTTTTAAAGTGAAAGCAAATAGAAACCCTTT
>NZ_PIGB01000027.1:0-2061 GCF_003050585.1 Vibrio sp. ZF 223 | reverse complement strand
CATAGTTTCTTGGCGAGTAGGCCAAACAACTTTACGAATCTCCATACGAGATTCTTTTGCAAAATCGATCGCAGCTTTACCTTTAGTTGTTGTTGCTGCAACGCCTAGTGCGGCAGCAATCAGCACAACTACACCTGCAGCGCGAATTACAACAGACAATTCACCATACAGGTAATTACCCACAACAGCAGCAGCCAACAGAACAAAAGCGACAATCCACTTCATTGTATCTGCTGCACCTGAGCTATCAGGAGTTTCAGCGTTTGCTTTCATAAAACCAACCTGTGATAAGTCTTAAATATAGACGACAATAACCCCGCTGTTGCAGGGCACATTCCTTTGCGTTGCAAAACAACACATCTAACAGTCATTTTAGTCAAAAAGACCGTTTAATTCTTTGCTAAGAGCAAAAATCGATGTCAAAACATCCAACTCTTTTTTTAGCGCAGAAAAAGGGCATCAAATGATGCCCTTTTTACTAGTGGTTCGTCAAATCTTATGCAAAGATTTTAGCTACAACACCAGCACCAACTGTACGGCCACCTTCGCGGATTGCGAAACGTAGACCTTCGTCCATTGCGATTGGAGCGATTAGCTCAACAGTCATTTGAACGTTGTCACCTGGCATTACCATTTCTACGCCTTCTGGTAGAGTGATGTCGCCTGTTACGTCAGTTGTACGGAAGTAGAACTGTGGACGGTAACCTTTGAAGAAAGGAGTGTGACGGCCGCCTTCGTCTTTAGAAAGTACGTATACTTCAGACTCAAACTTAGTGTGTGGGTTGATAGAACCTTTCGCAGAAAGTACTTGACCACGTTCAACGTCATCACGCTTAGTACCACGTAGAAGTGCACCAACGTTCTCACCTGCACGACCTTCGTCAAGCAGTTTACGGAACATTTCAACACCAGTACAAGTAGTAAGAGTAGTCTCTTTGATACCAACGATTTCTACTTCGTCACCTACACGTAGGATACCGCGCTCGATACGACCAGTTACAACAGTACCACGACCTTGGATTGAGAATACATCTTCAATTGGTAGTAGGAACGGTTGGTCAACTGCACGCTCTGGCTCAGGAATGTAAGAATCTAGTGCTTCTGCAAGCTCAACGATCTTGTCTTCCCACTGCTTCTCGCCGTTTAGTGCGCCAAGTGCAGAACCTTGGATAACTGGTAGGTCATCACCTGGGAAGTCGTATTCAGAAAGAAGTTCACGAACTTCCATCTCAACTAGCTCAAGTAGCTCTTCGTCATCAACCATGTCACATTTGTTCATGAATACGATGATGTAAGGGATACCAACTTGACGACCAAGTAGGATGTGCTCACGAGTTTGAGGCATAGGGCCGTCAGTCGCAGCAACAACTAGGATACCGCCGTCCATTTGTGCAGCACCAGTGATCATGTTTTTAACATAATCCGCGTGTCCTGGACAGTCTACGTGTGCGTAGTGACGTGCTGGAGTGTCGTACTCAACGTGAGAAGTTGCGATTGTGATACCGCGCTCACGCTCTTCTGGAGCGTTATCGATAGATGCGAAATCTTTAGCAACACCGCCGTATACTTTTGCAAGAGTAGTACAGATAGCAGCAGTTAGAGTTGTTTTACCGTGGTCAACGTGGCCGATAGTACCAACGTTTACGTGCGGTTTCGTACGTTCAAATTTTTCTTTAGACACAATCGTGTTCCTTCCTAGTTATGATTCGCCACGTTCATTATTGAGCGAGACGCGCCAGAAATTGCTATTTTATGCGCCAACTCTCGTTAGCGCAATATTTGGACGCATTGTTCTTTCAAAAAATGAAAAAAAATGCCTTCCTTTTGTTTAACCACGCTCTGCAATGATTGCTTTTGCAACATTGTTAGGCACTTCAGCGTACTCACTAAACTCCATAGAGTAAGAAGCACGACCTTGTGTCGCAGAACGTAAATCAGTTGCGTAACCGAACATGACAGACAACGGAACTTGTGCACGAATTATCTTCAGGCCAGCTGTCCCCTCGTCCATACCTTCGATGATGCCGCGACGACGGTTAATATCGCCAACAACGTCACCCA
>NZ_PIGB01000026.1:0-2391 GCF_003050585.1 Vibrio sp. ZF 223 | reverse complement strand
AGCCAAGCTAAGCGCTTGAAAAAATTTTTGAAAATAGTGGTTGACACTAAAACTTAAATCGCTAAAATGGCCGTCCGATTTGAGCGAAGCTCAAAAAGGAAAAGCTCTTTAACAATTTAAACCTATCAATCTGTGTGGGCACTCGTTGATGAATATCAAAACGTTATTACTTAGGTAATAGCAGTTACTTCGGTAACAAAATTGATTTCAATGAACTGAGTGACCAATACGTTTAACTACTTGTAGTTATTCGGCACAGTCAATTCATTATCATTCTGTTGGAATGGTAATAGCTTTAGAATTACATGTTCATGTTCCTTTTTCCGTATTCATTGAGCCGACAAAATCTTAAATTGAAGAGTTTGATCATGGCTCAGATTGAACGCTGGCGGCAGGCCTAACACATGCAAGTCGAGCGGAAACGACACTAACAATCCTTCGGGTGCGTTAATGGGCGTCGAGCGGCGGACGGGTGAGTAATGCCTAGGAAATTGCCTTGATGTGGGGGATAACCATTGGAAACGATGGCTAATACCGCATAATGCCTACGGGCCAAAGAGGGGGACCTTCGGGCCTCTCGCGTCAAGATATGCCTAGGTGGGATTAGCTAGTTGGTGAGGTAATGGCTCACCAAGGCGACGATCCCTAGCTGGTCTGAGAGGATGATCAGCCACACTGGAACTGAGACACGGTCCAGACTCCTACGGGAGGCAGCAGTGGGGAATATTGCACAATGGGCGAAAGCCTGATGCAGCCATGCCGCGTGTATGAAGAAGGCCTTCGGGTTGTAAAGTACTTTCAGTTGTGAGGAAGGGGGTAGCGTTAATAGCGCTATCTCTTGACGTTAGCAACAGAAGAAGCACCGGCTAACTCCGTGCCAGCAGCCGCGGTAATACGGAGGGTGCGAGCGTTAATCGGAATTACTGGGCGTAAAGCGCATGCAGGTGGTTCATTAAGTCAGATGTGAAAGCCCGGGGCTCAACCTCGGAACTGCATTTGAAACTGGTGAACTAGAGTACTGTAGAGGGGGGTAGAATTTCAGGTGTAGCGGTGAAATGCGTAGAGATCTGAAGGAATACCAGTGGCGAAGGCGGCCCCCTGGACAGATACTGACACTCAGATGCGAAAGCGTGGGGAGCAAACAGGATTAGATACCCTGGTAGTCCACGCCGTAAACGATGTCTACTTGGAGGTTGTGGCCTTGAGCCGTGGCTTTCGGAGCTAACGCGTTAAGTAGACCGCCTGGGGAGTACGGTCGCAAGATTAAAACTCAAATGAATTGACGGGGGCCCGCACAAGCGGTGGAGCATGTGGTTTAATTCGATGCAACGCGAAGAACCTTACCTACTCTTGACATCCAGAGAAGCCAGCGGAGACGCAGGTGTGCCTTCGGGAGCTCTGAGACAGGTGCTGCATGGCTGTCGTCAGCTCGTGTTGTGAAATGTTGGGTTAAGTCCCGCAACGAGCGCAACCCTTATCCTTGTTTGCCAGCGAGTAATGTCGGGAACTCCAGGGAGACTGCCGGTGATAAACCGGAGGAAGGTGGGGACGACGTCAAGTCATCATGGCCCTTACGAGTAGGGCTACACACGTGCTACAATGGCGCATACAGAGGGCAGCAAGCTAGCGATAGTGAGCGAATCCCAAAAAGTGCGTCGTAGTCCGGATTGGAGTCTGCAACTCGACTCCATGAAGTCGGAATCGCTAGTAATCGTAGATCAGAATGCTACGGTGAATACGTTCCCGGGCCTTGTACACACCGCCCGTCACACCATGGGAGTGGGCTGCAAAAGAAGTGGGTAGTTTAACCTTTCGGGGAGGACGCTCACCACTTTGTGGTTCATGACTGGGGTGAAGTCGTAACAAGGTAGCCCTAGGGGAACCTGGGGCTGGATCACCTCCTTATACGAAGATACTCACGATAAGTGTCCACACAGATTGATGGTTTAATAAGTTAAGAGTAGGAAATACTTTTCCAGATGGGGCTATAGCTCAGCTGGGAGAGCGCCTCGCTGGCAGCGAGGAGGTCTGCGGTTCGATCCCGCATAGCTCCACCATCTTTAAGTGTTCTTCCTTAAGAATCTTTAAAAATGGTTATTTCTTTAATTAGAAAAATCTAGCTCTTTAACAATTTGGAAAGCTGACTGATTAATTACTTACGAGTAATTCAATCAAATTTAAAAGTTCTCAATGTTTACCTTTATGGTAAACACAACAAACACATTCAAGTGTCTTGTATTCGAATCAAACTTAGTTTGATTCACAATTGAGTCCGGCAAACAGTCATTGAGAATTAACCCTTTTTAATGACAACCAAAAACCTTGGTTAGTTGCCATACGCTTATTTGTCTTCACTTTTTAAAGTGAAAGCAAATAGAAACCCTTTCGGGT
>NZ_PIGB01000025.1:0-2521 GCF_003050585.1 Vibrio sp. ZF 223 | reverse complement strand
AACTTGGCTGCAGGTGGTTCGAATGCGGCGCTATACCAGTTCAACTATCAACCTGATTTTAGCCTTTGGCCTGACTACTACGTAGAGAGCTTTGCAAAAACGTGTAAGCCATCTGAGAGCTCATGTCATGGTGCAGAGCTTTCTTTTATTTTCGGTAATGAGGTGAATGCAGTATCTGGACCTGCTGAATTTTCTAATAAGGATAAGTCTGTTAAAGATGATCTTATGTCACAGTGGTTACAGACTTCTACGTTCACACCATACGCTTTAGAAAAAGACAATGTGACGGTCTTTAACACTAACGGTGAGTTTGTTACGGAAAATGATTGGGACAACACGCTTAATGCCAGTTTATGTGAACAAGTAAACCAAGTGATGGCTTTGTAGCCTTTATTACAGAAGCATGAGCCGAAAGCCTGACTACTATTAGTCTTAATCATTTGTTAGATAAATGGTTAGGTGTAAATTGAAGAGCCACTGTTTGAACTGACCCCCAATAGTTGGACACCAATTATTGGGGGTCTTTTTATGTCCAAATATAGCCGAGAGCTAAAATGTATCATTGCTAAGCAATACTTAGATGGCACGTCATCTCTCTACTTAGCAAAACAATATTCAATTTCTTCAAGACAGATACGGTATTGGGCTCAAGTTTTTGCCATCCATGGCACTGATTCATTTTTACCAACTAAGCATGCTGCTACTGCTCAGACAAAACGAAAAGCATTGAATTTAATGTGGACGAATGAATGGTCTCTCACGCACACTAGCGCAGTATTAAACCTCTCATCCCCTGGGATACTCTCTGTCTGGCTCAAACGATTTAATGAGCTCGGTATCAAGGGGCTCAAAATGCGCCAGAAAGGAAGACCTTCAATGAAACAGCACCCTCAACGTACCACTAAGCCTGATAATGAAATGACACTTGAGGAACTAAAAGAGGAGTTGGTCTACTTACGAACTGAGAATGCCGTTCTAAAAAAGTTGGAAGAGTTAGAGCAGGAAAAAAACCGTCGAACAAAGAAAAAGCGGTCATAGCTCTAACTCTTAAAGGTAAGTACCCGTTGAAGCACTTACTGCACACTCTACAGCTGGCAAAAAGTGTCTTTTATTATCAGGCTCAAACAAGCAAACGCCCAAATAACTACGAACGTGAGCTGCGGTTGATAAAGTCAATTTATCATGAACATAAGGGTCGATACGGCTACCGCCGTATTCACTTGGAACTAAAAAATCAGGGGTTCGTGCTTAATCACAAAACGGTTCAAAGGCTTATGGCTCAGCTCAACCTTAAATCGACGGTCAGGATTAAAAAGTATCGTTCATATCGAGGAGAGTCTGGAACAGCTGCTCCTAACGTGCTTGAAAGAGATTTTAGTGCGACTCAACCCGATGAAAAATGGGTAACTGATGTGACGGAGTTCAAAGTCAAAGAGCAGAAAGTATACTTGTCTCCTGTTGTCGACTTGTTTACTCAGGAAGTGGTTGCCTATAGAGTGGCCAAAAATGCCTGCTTGCCGCTTGTTACGGATATGCTGACGGAAGCTATATCTACGCTTAAACCCAACTCAAAGCCAATTATACATAGCGATCAAGGTTGGCAATATCGCCATCGACAGTATCAGAAAAAGGTAGCGGAAAGTGGGTTAACGCAAAGCATGTCGAGAAAAGGTAACTGCTTGGATAATGCTGTTGCTGAAAACTTTTTTGCTTTACTCAAAACCGAGATGTATCACAACCAAAGCTTTGAAGATGCAGATGCTCTGATAGAGCAAATCAAAGAGTATATCGAGTACTACAATACCAAACGTATAAAAGTGAAACTAAAAGGCCTGACTCCGATAGAATATCGAACTCAGGCCTTGAAAGCCGCTTAACAGAAATGTCCAACTTTACGGGGTCACTTCACAATCGCAGGCTTTTTGTTCGTCTGAATATAGGAATATGGACTACTTGTCACTCCACACTGCCATTTCGTTGCCACTTGGCTCTCTAAAATGGAAGCGCCTACCACCAGGGAAACTGAATATCTCACGGTTTACCTGTCCACCAGCATCCATCACGTCACGTTCAGTTTGCTCAAGATCTTGGCTATAGAAAACCATCAGCGCTGCGCCGTTATCCGTATTCGATGCAAGATTCGCCAAATAGAAGCCGCCCATTAAGCCTTTACCTTCAAAAGCAGAATACTCAGGGCCATAGTCTTCGAAGCGCCAACCAAACACTTGGCTGAAAAACGCCTTAGTTGCTGCGATGTCTTTCGCAGCAAATTCAATGTAGTTAATAGAGCCGTGTTCCATAGCAAACTCCTTATGCTTTATGCGTCTGCCTTGTGATATTAAGGCAGGGCTTGAAGATCTAATATTAGACAATTACGTCAAGTAACATCACTTTTTACGAACAACGGGGTAATCAGAACCATGCAGCTCTTGCACAAAGCCAGAACCGTCACCGCTGTGCGTAATCCATACTTTCTCTTTTGCCCGCGTCATTGCTACATAGAACAAACGACGCTCTTCCG
>NZ_PIGB01000024.1:0-2786 GCF_003050585.1 Vibrio sp. ZF 223 | reverse complement strand
TCATCATCAGTGAAAACGAGTAGGGCGGGACACGTGATATCCTGTCTGAATATGGGGGGACCATCCTCCAAGGCTAAATACTACTGACTGACCGATAGTGAACCAGTACCGTGAGGGAAAGGCGAAAAGAACCCCTGTGAGGGGAGTGAAATAGAACCTGAAACCGTGTACGTACAAGCAGTAGGAGCACCTTCGTGGTGTGACTGCGTACCTTTTGTATAATGGGTCAGCGACTTAATTTTAGTAGCAAGGTTAACCGTTTAGGGGAGCCGTAGGGAAACCGAGTCTTAACTGGGCGTACAGTTGCTAGGATTAGACCCGAAACCAGGTGATCTAGCCATGGGCAGGTTGAAGGTTGAGTAACATCAACTGGAGGACCGAACCGACTAATGTTGAAAAATTAGCGGATGACTTGTGGCTAGGGGTGAAAGGCCAATCAAACCTGGAGATAGCTGGTTCTCCCCGAAAGCTATTTAGGTAGCGCCTCGGACGAATACTACTGGGGGTAGAGCACTGTTAAGGCTAGGGGGTCATCCCGACTTACCAACCCTTTGCAAACTCCGAATACCAGTAAGTACTATCCGGGAGACACACGGCGGGTGCTAACGTCCGTCGTGGAGAGGGAAACAACCCAGACCGCCAGCTAAGGTCCCAAAGTATAGCTAAGTGGGAAACGATGTGGGAAGGCTCAGACAGCCAGGATGTTGGCTTAGAAGCAGCCATCATTTAAAGAAAGCGTAATAGCTCACTGGTCGAGTCGGCCTGCGCGGAAGATGTAACGGGGCTAAGCTATACACCGAAGCTGCGGCTACGTACCTTAGGGTATGTGGGGTAGGGGAGCGTTCTGTAAGCCGTTGAAGGTGGTCTGTAAGGGCTGCTGGAGGTATCAGAAGTGCGAATGCTGACATGAGTAACGATAAAGGGAGTGAAAAACTCCCTCGCCGGAAGACCAAGGGTTCCTGTCCAACGTTAATCGGGGCAGGGTAAGTCGACTCCTAAGGCGAGGCCGAAAGGCGTAGTCGATGGGAAACAGGTTAATATTCCTGTACTTCTTACAATTGCGATGGGGGGACGGAGAAGGCTAGGTGGGCCTGGCGACGGTTGTCCAGGTTCAAGTACGTAGGCGGGTGGTTTAGGTAAATCCGGACCGCTACTAACGCTGAGATACGATGTCGAGCTACTACGGTAGTGAAGTCATTGATGCCATGCTTCCAGGAAAAGCCTCTAAGCTTCAGATTGTAAGGAATCGTACCCCAAACCGACACAGGTGGTCGGGTAGAGAATACCAAGGCGCTTGAGAGAACTCGGGTGAAGGAACTAGGCAAAATGGTACCGTAACTTCGGGAGAAGGTACGCTCTTATCAGTGAAGTCCCTTGCGGATGGAGCAGACGAGAGTCGCAGATACCAGGTGGCTGCAACTGTTTATTAAAAACACAGCACTGTGCAAAATCGTAAGATGACGTATACGGTGTGACGCCTGCCCGGTGCCGGAAGGTTAATTGATGGGGTTAGACTTCGGTCGAAGCTCTTGATCGAAGCCCCGGTAAACGGCGGCCGTAACTATAACGGTCCTAAGGTAGCGAAATTCCTTGTCGGGTAAGTTCCGACCTGCACGAATGGCGTAATGATGGCCACGCTGTCTCCACCCGAGACTCAGTGAAATTGAAATCGCTGTGAAGATGCAGTGTACCCGCGGCTAGACGGAAAGACCCCGTGAACCTTTACTACAGCTTGGCACTGAACATTGAACCTACATGTGTAGGATAGGTGGGAGACTTTGAAACCGCGTCGCTAGATGTGGTGGAGTCGTCCTTGAAATACCACCCTTGTAGTTTTGATGTTCTAACGTTGGTCCCTGAATCGGGATTACGGACAGTGCCTGGTGGGTAGTTTGACTGGGGCGGTCTCCTCCCAAAGAGTAACGGAGGAGCACGAAGGTGGGCTAAACACGGTTGGACATCGTGTGGTTAGTGCAATGGCATAAGCCCGCTTGACTGCGAGAATGACAATTCGAGCAGGTGCGAAAGCAGGTCATAGTGATCCGGTGGTTCTGAATGGAAGGGCCATCGCTCAACGGATAAAAGGTACTCCGGGGATAACAGGCTGATACCGCCCAAGAGTTCATATCGACGGCGGTGTTTGGCACCTCGATGTCGGCTCATCACATCCTGGGGCTGAAGTCGGTCCCAAGGGTATGGCTGTTCGCCATTTAAAGTGGTACGCGAGCTGGGTTTAGAACGTCGTGAGACAGTTCGGTCCCTATCTGCCGTGGGCGTTGGAAAATTGAAAGGGGCTGCTCCTAGTACGAGAGGACCGGAGTGGACGAACCTCTGGTGTTCGGGTTGTCATGCCAATGGCATTGCCCGGTAGCTAAGTTCGGAATCGATAACCGCTGAAAGCATCTAAGCGGGAAGCGAGCCTTGAGATGAGTTTTCCCTGACGCTTTAAGCGTCCTAAAGGGTTGTCGTAGACTACGACGTTGATAGGCAGGGTGTGTAAGTGCTGCGAGGCATTGAGCTAACCTGTACTAATTGCCCGTGAGGCTTAACCATACAACACCCAAGGGGTTTTGTGGACTCAAAGAAATACCAGACGCTTGAATGAGTTTGAAGAGAACAAAAACAGCTTTCCAGATTATTTGCCTTCAGTTTTTTAAAAACTGAAAGTAAAAGCAAAATTTGCTTGGCGACCATAGCATTGTGGACCCACCTGATTCCATGCCGAACTCAGAAGTGAAACACAATAGCGCCGATGGTAGTGTGGGGCTTCCCCATGTGAGAGTAGG
>NZ_PIGB01000023.1:0-2856 GCF_003050585.1 Vibrio sp. ZF 223 | reverse complement strand
GGGTTGAGAATATTCGACTTCAGCTAATCCGTAATGAATGAAACCAATAAACTCATTACCATTCGCATCGACGAATTTCGCCCTGACAATGATGTTAGAGTTGGGGTCTAGAGCATCATCTTGGCTAGCTTGACAAATGACAGTGTCATCATGACTATCATCTTTCCATGAGGCAAACTGCCATACTGCATAATCTTGTATATCTTGGGGAGTTATTTCCCATATTTGCTTAACCATGTTACTCCTGTACTGCTAACGCCGCATTAAGGTGTGAGCAACGCTACCACAAAACTAAACCATACCACCGTAAACACTAAACCCAACGATGGAATGAAAAATGCCAAGCGTTGGGAATCACTCTTAAATGCTTTGTTATAAGGAGGGTTCACCTATTGTCCACATTTCAACTTCTATACTTTCTTCTTCATCACCCCAGTCTTCTTTGTAGCCCAGCTCGATGTAATCGAAATTTGCAGAAATCCCATACTTTTCCAAAATACTTCTACCTGTAAGTAAACCATCGTCAGGTCTAAACCGCTTATAGTAGGTTTCGTCAAAAAACACCGTTACTTCACTTGCAAAAAGGTTGGGATAACAAAGAAGTACAGCTACCCAAGACTTGCCTTTTTCTTTGTTTGGCTTTGCATTAACCATATGATTGGCGGCTATAAATAACTGTTCTAAAGCCTCTTTCTGCCACTCAAACTTGGAACTAGAACCTTGGATTAAGCGATCAAGTGTCCAAATTTTGAAGTTAGTGTATTGCTCACCATCTCGCTCTGGATAATAACCTCGAAACTCTTCAGCCCACACTTTTAGGGCACGTATGTGCCTTTCTGGGTTTCGTACTTTCTGTTTTGGACGATGAAAGCTAATTCTTCGCATACCTTCCTCCTTATAACGCCGCGTTAAGTGGTGAGCAACGCTACCACCACACTTAAACCATTGTGCCGTAAACACTAAAGCTGAATTAAACCGAAAATGCCAAGTGTTGGGAATCCGTCTTAAACGCTTTGTTATAAGCCTACCCAAAGATACGTGCCCAAAACCCTTTCTTTTCTGTTAGCTGAGGTTTCTGGCTTTTAGTTGGTTTAGTGCATTTATTAACCTGTTTCTTTTGGTCAGCAGCTGCTATTAGAATATTCACTAAATCAAAGGTTGATTCATAATTAATCACATCACAAGCCTGCACAGATTTTGACTCGGAAAATAGGTCTTGGAAAATATCTTTCCATACGTTGTAGTATTTCGAGCACTGTTTTTCAGTACCAAACATTTGCCCATAAGAACCACAAAGTAATGCATGGGTAATCTGTTTGCGCTGCCCATTGACCGCTTTAGCTTGGGAGACTTGCTCCGCACTGAGAGCAACAAGTATTAAAGAATTTTCCATATTTCCTCTTCGGCTTATAACGCCCTGTTAAGGTGTGAGCAACGCAATACCGAAGCCACCGCATACCACCTTAAACACTACACGCACGCATAGTAAAAATGCCACGCGTTGCGAATCACTCTTAAACAGTTTGTTAAGCCTTGGTAGCTAACAAGTCAACACAGTCGAGTTTTTGAGAAAATTCTTCACACTTTACTCTCCAAGAAGAATTGAACTCGTCAAAATTACTATCCGAGTCGCAGTCCCAGGTATTTAGTGTCTCTACAATTGCCCATGCTGAAGGTTCTGTGCTCAGCACTTCATCATATAAATAAAATGCAACTATACGATTTAATTCACGATTTGTAGAGCTAGCTTCAAGTAACTCCATATTAGACGATAACCAATCAGTAAACTCTTTACTGGTTTTAAAAGTCTGAGTCGCCTTAGCTCTCAGGTTTTGCACATAATCATCTATTGCGCCTGCAAAACTAGGGGTTGCTTTCCCTAACGTGAACTCTGTCCAATGTTCAGCCATATAAGACAATACAGCAAGAGAGGCTGCCTCACAGAAGCTTTCTTCTAGCCATTTAAATTTATGATTTCTTTGTTGACTGTGATTAGAGTACAAATGACAGATTTCGTGGGCTAATTGGTAAGCAACTTGAGCCCAATACACACCAGAATCACACGATAGGGTGATAACAAAGTCTCCATCAACTTTGTCGTAATGAGCTAAAGGATAGCCCTGTAGAGGATTATTATAGATACGGATATCGCAGTCCAATTCATGACCAACAAAATTAGCAAATATCTTGTATGTAAATGTTGCTATTTCCTGTACTGGAGCCAACGATTCAACACCCCAATCACCAATTATTTTTATCATTGTAACTCCAACTTTATAGGAAGAGGCTTAACGCCTTGTTAAGGTGTGAGGCACGCAATACCGAAGCTTCCGCATACCACCTTAACCACTAAACCTGACGCATGGTAAAAATGCCACGCGTGCCGAATCACTCTTAAACAATTTGTTAGCAGGACATTACGCAAGTAGCCGATGCTTCATTGACATAACTATAACCTTCGATAGTGACTGTAATCTGCTCTAAACCAAAAACTGACTCTGACGTTATCACTATAGGGAAGTTTAGTCTTATCAGGTCATTATGATTGGGCTTCGTAATGCCAAACCAAAAGCCTACGGTTTTGCCATTTACGAACATATTGGGTTGAGAATATTCGACTTCAGCTAATCCGTAATGAATGAAACCAATAAACTCATTACCATTCGCATCGACGAATTTCGCCCTGACAATGATGTTAGAGTTGGGGTCTAGAGCATCATCTTGGCTAGCTTGACAAATGACAGTGTCATCATGACTATCATCTTTCCATGAGGCAAACTGCCATACTGCATAATCTTGTATATCTTGGGGAGTTATTTCCCATATTTGCTTAACCATGTTACTCCTGTACTGCTA
>NZ_PIGB01000022.1:0-4997 GCF_003050585.1 Vibrio sp. ZF 223 | reverse complement strand
CTAGATGCATGCTCGAGCGGCCGCCAGTGTGATGGATATCTGCAGAATTCGCCCTTAATGCCTAGACGTATTCCTGATTATCCAGACGCTTTAAATGGATGGAATATGATTTGTTCAATTGGATTAACAATGACTTTATTTGGTTTATTTATAATATCATTCTTCTTTAGTGGATTATTTGCACTTGTTCATTATAAAAGAACACATTATGATTACAGCTCCCAAGCAAACATTTAAATTACAAGGCTACGATAAGACGATATCTCTGAATATTGAGCAGAACAATACAGACCGTAAGGTTATAATTATGTTAAAAGTTAGGATAATGAAATTATAGTTACCATAGCTGTAGATGGATGCTTCGAAGGGCGAATTCCAGCACACTGGCGGCCGTTACTAGTGGATCCGAGCTCGGTACCAAGCTTGGCGTAATCATGGTCATAGCTGTTTACTGTGTGAAATTGTTATCCGCTCACAATTCCACACAACATACGAGCCGGAAGCATAAAGTGTAAAGCCTGGGGTGCCTAATGAGTGAGCTAACTCACATTAATTGCGTTGCGCTCACTGCCCGCTTTCCAGTCGGGAAACCTGTCGTGCCAGCTGCATTAATGAATCGGCCAACGCGCGGGGAGAGGCGGTTTGCGTATTGGGCGCTCTTCCGCTTCCTCGCTCACTGACTCGCTGCGCTCGGTCGTTCGGCTGCGGCGAGCGGTATCAGCTCACTCAAAGGCGGTAATACGGTTATCCACAGAATCAGGGGATAACGCAGGAAAGAACATGTGAGCAAAAGGCCAGCAAAAGGCCAGGAACCGTAAAAAGGCCGCGTTGCTGGCGTTTTTCCATAGGCTCCGCCCCCCTGACGAGCATCACAAAAATCGACGCTCAAGTCAGAGGTGGCGAAACCCGACAGGACTATAAAGATACCAGGCGTTTCCCCCTGGAAGCTCCCTCGTGCGCTCTCCTGTTCCGACCCTGCCGCTTACCGGATACCTGTCCGCCTTTCTCCCTTCGGGAAGCGTGGCGCTTTCTCATAGCTCACGCTGTAGGTATCTCAGTTCGGTGTAGGTCGTTCGCTCCAAGCTGGGCTGTGTGCACGAACCCCCCGTTCAGCCCGACCGCTGCGCCTTATCCGGTAACTATCGTCTTGAGTCCAACCCGGTAAGACACGACTTATCGCCACTGGCAGCAGCCACTGGTAACAGGATTAGCAGAGCGAGGTATGTAGGCGGTGCTACAGAGTTCTTGAAGTGGTGGCCTAACTACGGCTACACTAGAAGAACAGTATTTGGTATCTGCGCTCTGCTGAAGCCAGTTACCTTCGGAAAAAGAGTTGGTAGCTCTTGATCCGGCAAACAAACCACCGCTGGTAGCGGTGGTTTTTTTGTTTGCAAGCAGCAGATTACGCGCAGAAAAAAAGGATCTCAAGAAGATCCTTTGATCTTTTCTACGGGGTCTGACGCTCAGTGGAACGAAAACTCACGTTAAGGGATTTTGGTCATGAGATTATCAAAAAGGATCTTCACCTAGATCCTTTTAAATTAAAAATGAAGTTTTAAATCAATCTAAAGTATATATGAGTAAACTTGGTCTGACAGTTACCAATGCTTAATCAGTGAGGCACCTATCTCAGCGATCTGTCTATTTCGTTCATCCATAGTTGCCTGACTCCCCGTCGTGTAGATAACTACGATACGGGAGGGCTTACCATCTGGCCCCAGTGCTGCAATGATACCGCGAGACCCACGCTCACCGGCTCCAGATTTATCAGCAATAAACCAGCCAGCCGGAAGGGCCGAGCGCAGAAGTGGTCCTGCAACTTTATCCGCCTCCATCCAGTCTATTAATTGTTGCCGGGAAGCTAGAGTAAGTAGTTCGCCAGTTAATAGTTTGCGCAACGTTGTTGCCATTGCTACAGGCATCGTGGTGTCACGCTCGTCGTTTGGTATGGCTTCATTCAGCTCCGGTTCCCAACGATCAAGGCGAGTTACATGATCCCCCATGTTGTGCAAAAAAGCGGTTAGCTCCTTCGGTCCTCCGATCGTTGTCAGAAGTAAGTTGGCCGCAGTGTTATCACTCATGGTTATGGCAGCACTGCATAATTCTCTTACTGTCATGCCATCCGTAAGATGCTTTTCTGTGACTGGTGAGTACTCAACCAAGTCATTCTGAGAATAGTGTATGCGGCGACCGAGTTGCTCTTGCCCGGCGTCAATACGGGATAATACCGCGCCACATAGCAGAACTTTAAAAGTGCTCATCATTGGAAAACGTTCTTCGGGGCGAAAACTCTCAAGGATCTTACCGCTGTTGAGATCCAGTTCGATGTAACCCACTCGTGCACCCAACTGATCTTCAGCATCTTTTACTTTCACCAGCGTTTCTGGGTGAGCAAAAACAGGAAGGCAAAATGCCGCAAAAAAGGGAATAAGGGCGACACGGAAATGTTGAATACTCATACTCTTCCTTTTTCAATTCAGAAGAACTCGTCAAGAAGGCGATAGAAGGCGATGCGCTGCGAATCGGGAGCGGCGATACCGTAAAGCACGAGGAAGCGGTCAGCCCATTCGCCGCCAAGCTCTTCAGCAATATCACGGGTAGCCAACGCTATGTCCTGATAGCGGTCCGCCACACCCAGCCGGCCACAGTCGATGAATCCAGAAAAGCGGCCATTTTCCACCATGATATTCGGCAAGCAGGCATCGCCATGGGTCACGACGAGATCCTCGCCGTCGGGCATGCGCGCCTTGAGCCTGGCGAACAGTTCGGCTGGCGCGAGCCCCTGATGCTCTTCGTCCAGATCATCCTGATCGACAAGACCGGCTTCCATCCGAGTACGTGCTCGCTCGATGCGATGTTTCGCTTGGTGGTCGAATGGGCAGGTAGCCGGATCAAGCGTATGCAGCCGCCGCATTGCATCAGCCATGATGGATACTTTCTCGGCAGGAGCAAGGTGGGATGACAGGAGATCCTGCCCCGGCACTTCGCCCAATAGCAGCCAGTCCCTTCCCGCTTCAGTGACAACGTCGAGCACAGCTGCGCAAGGAACGCCCGTCGTGGCCAGCCACGATAGCCGCGCTGCCTCGTCCTGCAGTTCATTCAGGGCACCGGACAGGTCGGTCTTGACAAAAAGAACCGGGCGCCCCTGCGCTGACAGCCGGAACACGGCGGCATCAGAGCAGCCGATTGTCTGTTGTGCCCAGTCATAGCCGAATAGCCTCTCCACCCAAGCGGCCGGAGAACCTGCGTGCAATCCATCTTGTTCAATCATGCGAAACGATCCTCATCCTGTCTCTTGATCAGATCTTGATCCCCTGCGCCATCAGATCCTTGGCGGCAAGAAAGCCATCCAGTTTACTTTGCAGGGCTTCCCAACCTTACCAGAGGGCGCCCCAGCTGGCAATTCCGGTTCGCTTGCTGTCCATAAAACCGCCCAGTCTAGCTATCGCCATGTAAGCCCACTGCAAGCTACCTGCTTTCTCTTTGCGCTTGCGTTTTCCCTTGTCCAGATAGCCCAGTAGCTGACATTCATCCGGGGTCAGCACCGTTTCTGCGGACTGGCTTTCTACGTGTTCCGCTTCCTTTAGCAGCCCTTGCGCCCTGAATTTTGTTAAAATTCGCGTTAAATTTTTGTTAAATCAGCTCATTTTTTAACCAATAGGCCGAAATCGGCAAAATCCCTTATAAATCAAAAGAATAGACCGAGATAGGGTTGAGTGTTGTTCCAGTTTGGAACAAGAGTCCACTATTAAAGAACGTGGACTCCAACGTCAAAGGGCGAAAAACCGTCTATCAGGGCGATGGCCCACTACGTGAACCATCACCCTAATCAAGTTTTTTGGGGTCGAGGTGCCGTAAAGCACTAAATCGGAACCCTAAAGGGAGCCCCCGATTTAGAGCTTGACGGGGAAAGCCGGCGAACGTGGCGAGAAAGGAAGGGAAGAAAGCGAAAGGAGCGGGCGCTAGGGCGCTGGCAAGTGTAGCGGTCACGCTGCGCGTAACCACCACACCCGCCGCGCTTAATGCGCCGCTACAGGGCGCGTCCATTCGCCATTCAGGCTGCGCAACTGTTGGGAAGGGCGATCGGTGCGGGCCTCTTCGCTATTACGCCAGCTGGCGAAAGGGGGATGTGCTGCAAGGCGATTAAGTTGGGTAACGCCAGGGTTTTCCCAGTCACGACGTTGTAAAACGACGGCCAGTGAATTGTAATACGACTCACTATAGGGCGAATTGGGCCCTCTAGATGCATGCTCGAGCGGCCGCCAGTGTGATGGATATCTGCAGAATTCGCCCTTTGGAGTGGATGGTGTTTTAGATATATGCATGCAACTGGTGCATCATTAGTATTTTTCTTAACTTATCTACATATTTTAAGAGGATTAAATTATTCTTATTTATATTTACCTTTATCATGGATATCAGGTTTAATTATATTTGCATTATTTATAGTAACTGCATTTATTGGATATGTATTACCTTGGGGACAAATGAGTTATTGGGGTGCAACTGTTATTACTAATTTATTATCTTCAATTCCAGCCTTAGTTATATGGTTATGTTAATACGACTCACTATAGGGCGAATTGGGCCCTCTAGATGCATGCTCGAGCGGCCGCCAGTGTGATGGATATCTGCAGAATTCGCCCTTACCCTAAAGGATTTGTGCTACCATGTAAATGTAAAAAGAATATATGTATAAATACAATACATAATGCTACAAAAGGAAGTATAAAATGTAATACAAAAAATCTTTTAATTGTTGGATCACTTACTGTATATCCTCCACATAACCAAATGACTAATACTGGAATTGAAGATAATAAATTAGTTATGACAGTTGCACCCCAATAACTCATTTGTCCCCAAGGTAAAACATAACCTATAAAAGCTGTAACTATAAATAATGCAAATATGATTAATCCTGATATCCATGATAATGGTAGATATAAATATGAATAATTTAATCCTCTTAAAATATGTAAATAAGTTAATAAAAA
>NZ_PIGB01000021.1:0-7886 GCF_003050585.1 Vibrio sp. ZF 223 | reverse complement strand
AGAAGTGCACCAACGTTCTCACCTGCACGACCTTCGTCAAGCAGTTTACGGAACATTTCAACACCAGTACAAGTAGTAAGAGTAGTCTCTTTGATACCAACGATTTCTACTTCGTCACCTACACGTAGGATACCGCGCTCGATACGACCAGTTACAACAGTACCACGACCTTGGATTGAGAATACATCTTCAATTGGTAGTAGGAACGGTTGGTCAACTGCACGCTCTGGCTCAGGAATGTAAGAATCTAGTGCTTCTGCAAGCTCAACGATCTTGTCTTCCCACTGCTTCTCGCCGTTTAGTGCGCCAAGTGCAGAACCTTGGATAACTGGTAGGTCATCACCTGGGAAGTCGTATTCAGAAAGAAGTTCACGAACTTCCATCTCAACTAGCTCAAGTAGCTCTTCGTCATCAACCATGTCACATTTGTTCATGAATACGATGATGTAAGGGATACCAACTTGACGACCAAGTAGGATGTGCTCACGAGTTTGAGGCATAGGGCCGTCAGTCGCAGCAACAACTAGGA
Source organism: Vibrio sp. ZF 223 (assembly GCF_003050585.1). Classification (NCBI taxonomy): domain Bacteria; kingdom Pseudomonadati; phylum Pseudomonadota; class Gammaproteobacteria; order Vibrionales; family Vibrionaceae; genus Vibrio; species Vibrio sp. ZF 223. Next base: position 7,357 of record NZ_PIGB01000021.1, on the reverse strand, counting down.
TACCGCCGTCCATTTGTGCAGCACCAGTGATCATGTTTTTAACATAATCCGCGTGTCCTGGACAGTCTACGTGTGCGTAGTGACGTGCTGGAGTGTCGTACTCAACGTGAGAAGTTGCGATTGTGATACCGCGCTCACGCTCTTCTGGAGCGTTATCGATAGATGCGAAATCTTTAGCAACACCGCCGTATACTTTTGCAAGAGTAGTACAGATAGCAGCAGTTAGAGTTGTTTTACCGTGGTCAACGTGGCCGATAGTACCAACGTTTACGTGCGGTTTCGTACGTTCAAATTTTTCTTTAGACATGGGGTGTCCCTCTAGGTACGGATTAGGTGGCTTAAAATAAGACCACGCAACCAAAAAAAAATGGTTTTCTTTATTAAAGGAGAAGAAGCTTTAGACTGGTGCTAATACCCAGAGTCGAACTGGGGACCTCACCCTTACCAAGGGTGCGCTCTACCGACTGAGCTATATCAGCACACAAAATGAGTTGGAGCGTGCAGCGGGAATCGAACCCGCATCATCAGCTTGGAAGGCTGAGGTAATAGCCATTATACGATGCACGCAACACGTAACTCTGTTTGAGCTATTTAACCTTTAGAATATGGTGGAGAGGGACGGATTCGAACCATCGAAGGCAGTGCCAACAGATTTACAGTCTGCTCCCTTTGGCCACTCGGGAACCTCTCCAAATTTTGAGCTTTCTCTCGCTTGCCTTAGAGGAAGGGAGAAAGTGGTGCCGACTACCGGAATCGAACTGGTGACCTACTGATTACAAGTCAGTTGCTCTACCTACTGAGCTAAGTCGGCACAAGTGGGGCGCATTTTATTGAATGATTTTCCACCTTGCAATAGTAAATTGAAAAAAAGTGCAAAATTCTCTTACCAAACTCCTACATACGCCAATTTAGCTCAAGGTTTCCATCTTTAACACGCATCTAGCACAGGAAGATATTTTATTTATCTATCGCTTGATGTATTTTCCATGCACTTGTTTTGTTATCCACTATAGAGTTTTGTATGAGCCCATTTATGTCATTTGACCGCGAACGCTGGTCTGAGCTAAGGAATTTAGTTCCGATGACACTTTCTGAAAGCGACTTAAAAGAGCTTCAAGGCATCAATGAAAAACTCACAATGGAAGAGGCTGTGGAGATCTATCTACCACTTTCTCGGCTGTTGAATCTCTATGTAGCAGCCAGACAAAACAGAAACTCGGTACTTCACGAGTTCCTAGATAAGAAAGAGAAAGCGCCACCTTTTATCATAGGTATTGCAGGTAGTGTTGCGGTTGGTAAAAGTACAACTGCACGACTGCTTAAAGCCCTACTCTCTCGTTGGGAAAACCACCCAAAAGTTGAGCTAGTCACAACGGACGGTTTCTTATACCCAAATGAAGTGTTGGAAGAGAAAGGGTTGATGAGTAAAAAAGGCTTCCCTGAGTCTTACGACATCAAGCGTCTTGTGAACTTTGTCTCAGATGTTAAAGCGTGCAAAAGAAATGTCACCGCACCGGTATACTCGCACCTAACTTACAACATTACTGATGATGTTAAGTGTGTCGACCTACCCGATGTACTTATTATTGAAGGGCTTAATGTCTTACAGAGTGGCATGAACTACCCACACGAACCGCATCGTGTGTTTATTTCAGACTTCCTTGATTTCTCACTCTATGTTGATGCTGACAGCCAGCAAATCAAAGAATGGTACATCAATCGTTTTATGAAGTTTCGCGATGGCGCGTTTACTAAACCTGGCTCGTACTTTAGTCATTACACTAAGTTATCGAATCAAGCGGCACTGGATAAAGCGGAAGGTATCTGGAGTTCAATCAATGGCTTGAACCTTGAACAAAATATCCTTCCGACAAGAGAAAGAGCGCACCTGATTTTGCGAAAAGGCGCCGATCACATGGTTGAAGAAGTGTTACTCAGAAAATAGTAACGCCTTAATCGCCTTTTCTTAGCGATATTTCACCACCAATATAACTCTCGAGGCCATTCTCTGTTTTGAGTAACACGGCACCTTGTTCATCGATGCCCTGAACAACACCTTCAATTTCTCTAGGTCCAATAATCAACCTAACATTGCGACCTAAGAAATTATCTAAGCGATTCCAACGCTCTACAAAATTGGACATTCCTTTCAGTTCATAATCCACAAGAGACTTGTCCCAAGCATTGATCAGAGCCTGCGCTAATTGGTTACGATCAGGCACCTTTCCGTCACACACTTCTTTAAGAGAAGTCCACGGTTGACCAATACCTGATGTCGTTGGATCCATAGATAGATTCAGCCCTAAACCAATAACAATATGAGCTGCGCCACCCGATTGCCCAGAGAGCTCGACCAAGATACCCGCGAGCTTCTTGTCATTGTGGTATAGGTCATTCGGCCACTTAAGCTTGATGCCTTCAACGCCCATCTCTTCCAAAGCCTCTACAACGGCTACTCCAACCACAAGGCTTAAGCCCATCGCAGCAGCCATCCCTGCGTCGAGTCTCCAATACATTGAAAGGTAGAGATTTGCACCAAATGGCGATACCCACTCTCGTCCGCGACGTCCACGCCCCGCAGCTTGATATTCAGCAATACAGACAGAACCCGATTCGAGGGTGTTAGTACGCTCTAATAGGTGTTGGTTTGTAGAACCGATGATTGGAATCAGCTCAAGAGAAGCATCGCGACTAACTGCAGACAATTTTTCTTGGTCAAGCATATCTAAACGGCTAGCTAGCTTGTAACCCTTGCCTTGTACTCGGTAGATATCTAAACCCCACTCTTGAATACCTTTAATGTGCTTGCTGATAGCCGCTCGTGATACACCAATCATTTCACCTAGCTCTTCACCTGAATGAAACTCACCGTCAGCAAGACATCTCAATAGTGCAAGCTTGGTACTATGTTCTCTCATACCAATGACTCCAAAGCCTTATCTAGGTTTGTCTCACGGTCTCGTCCCATAAAACGTACTTCATGTTCCAATCGAATATCGAATTTATTCAAAACGGCCTGACGTACTCGCTCTGCAAGCTTAAGGATATCCACAGCAGAAGCCTCATCAGAATTGATGATAACCAATGCTTGGTTAGGGTGAACCTGAGCGCCACCTTCTGTCACGCCCTTGAACTGGCATTGATCAATCAGCCAGCCAGCAGCGACTTTGATCATGTCATTACTCTCATAGCCGACAATGTTTGGATATAGAGCTAACAGGCGATCAAAATGATCTTTGGTGATCAAAGGGTTTTTGAAGAAGCTGCCCGCATTCCCTTGTATTCTAGGGTCTGGCAGCTTACTCGAACGAATAGCACACACTTCATCAAATACAGTACGAGGAGAGAGACTATCGGCTGCTAGGCTTTTTAACGGGCCATAGTGATTGCATGGCTCCCACTCTTTCGGCAACGTTAAACCAATCGCAACAACAATCGCTTTACCGTAGAGAGCATGTTTGAAAATAGAATCTCGGTAACCAAAGAGACACTCTTCCTTGCTTAATCGCTTAACTGTATAAGTATCCAGACATAGGATATCAACGTACTCGCATATGTCTTGCAGTTCAACGCCGTACGCACCAATATTCTGAATCGGAGCAGAGCCTGAACAACCGGGTATCATTGCTAGATTTTCTAGACCACCCAGCCCTTTATCGACACTCCACTTAACCAAACTAGGCCAATCCTCACCACCATTAACATGTAGATGGTGATGGCTATCTGTCTCGGTTAACGTAATCCCGGCTAACTGGTTCACAATAATCAGGCCTGCAAAGTGCTCAGTAAAAAGCATATTACTGCCCTTACCCAATATTAACTTTGGCAAAGTTGACCACTTAGGGTCTTGATAAACCGTAATCAGTTCTTCGATAGTCGTGACTTCAACCAACGCATCACAAGTCTGATCGATGGAAAAAGTATGAACGTTTTTTAAACTAGCATTGAGATGGAATTGCATGACGATATTCAATTAACTTACACTGCAACCATTCTACAGCAGATAAACCAGTGGCGCAGTGACTGAATGAACAATGTCATCATTACCCAATTAGACCCCGTAAAGGTTCCCCTCGTAAAACGTTTCTACAAGGAACATTATCCGACAGGGAAAGCCAATAAGAGTGAGCTTATCTATTCGTTACTGATGGATAACGAGCTTTGTGGTGTCGTGCGTTTTCGGACGATAGAAAATACTCGCTTGCTCACAGGAATGGCTATATCAAAAGAACATCGTGGTAAGCAATTAGGCTCTCAGCTTATGGATTATTGTGCTCAGCATACGCTAACAGATAACGACTACTGCTTTGCCTACGCGCATCTCACCAGCTTTTACTCACGACATCAGTTCGTACAGATCGCTCCAGAACAGCTACCCAATGGCTTAAGAGTTTTATATGAGCGCTATTCGAATAGCGGAAAAGATCTCATTCCTATGCATTTTCAGCAAAATTGTTAGAGAATGCCTCGATTATCTAGTATTTGATGCTATCCCTTTGGTAAAATTAAAGGTTCGCAATTTTGCATATTTTTAAGGTAAAACAGTCAATATGATTGCCAGTAGGAATCCATTCATACAGTTGCCAACCATAGCGCAGAATCCTGACAAGTTTGAAGTACTACTATCAGCGCAAGAGTTTCGAACTCGTCTACTTGATGAGATATCTCGCGCAACGACTCGTATTAGTTTAGTCGCTTTGTATCTTGAAGATGATGAGGCTGGCCGTGAGATCCTAACTGCCTTATATGAAGCAAAGCAAAAGAATCCAGAATTAGACGTGAGCGTTTGTGTCGACTGGCACCGAGCGCAGCGTGGATTGATCGGCGCAGAGTCTTCTGAAGGCAATGCAGCCATGTATAAAGAGTTCGCAGAAAAATATCAGCACGCTGTGCCTGTCTATGGCATTCCAGTTCGCGGTAAAGAAGTCTTTGGCGTATTGCACTTAAAAGGCTTTATCGTCGATGACAGCGTGATATACAGCGGTGCAAGCCTTAACAATATCTACCTGAATTACCATGACCGCTATCGCTTTGATCGTTACCACGTTTTAAACAACGTAGCGCTTGCGGACTCGATGTTTACCTACGTACACGAACAGATGGTTGCGGACAGCGCTGTTTATGACTTGGCTGATAAGAACAAGCCTGCGACCAAAGAACTGAAACCAGCGATTCGTCAGTTTCGTGCATCATTGGCAAGATCTCAGTATCAATTCGATGGTCAAGAGGTTTCAGCAGACCAAGTTGCTGTAACACCATTGGTTGGTATCGGTAAGAGACGTAACCGACTGAATCAGGGAATTAATCAACTCGTCGCTCAAGCTAAAGATGAAATCTTTATCTGCACACCTTACTTCAACTTCCCACCTAGCCTAGCTAAAGAAGTGAAGAAAGCGCTTAAGCGAGGCGTAAAGGTCAGCATTGTTGTTGGCGATAAGACAGCAAATGATTTCTTTATCTCGCCAGAAGAAGAGTTTAAAACGATTGGCGGTTTACCATACCTTTACGAATTGAACTTACGTCGTTTCGCTAAAGCGAATGAAGCTCATATAGCTAGCCGTAATCTATCAATTCGACTTTGGCAACACGATTCCAATAGCTTCCACCTAAAGGGGATTTGGGTCGATAAGCGCTACATGCTACTAACAGGCAATAACCTAAACCCTCGAGCATGGAAGCTAGATCTAGAGAACGGCATCTTTATCCAAGATAACTACCATCACCTAACAGACAAATTCCAAGCTGAAGTGGATAATATCCTTCAACACACTCAGCTTATCTGTACTTATAAGCAGTTAGACAAGATAGAGAGCTACCCGACGGAAGTTCAGAAGTTGATTCGCAAGATCACTCGCGTGAAAGCCGATAGAGTGCTTAAACAAATACTGTAGTCGATGTTAGAAATAACCATCTATCAACGCCTAGCAAACGCTAGGCGTTTTTGTATCTACGAGATAGCTAAATCCCTCTTTAGAAGGTGCAACAGAAAAAGTTGAAAGAGCCACCTTCATTCGTCAGATTTGAGAGCAAACAGCGCCTGTCGGTTTCTATAGAGACACCTCAATAGGTAGCAATGAGGTCTGTACCAAAAGTCCGAAGTTCATACATCAAAAACGACGAAAGCCTAGTCGTCAGACTAGGCTTTCTAATATGTGCAGGAATAGCGTGAAGTGCAGGGGCTCGGTACCTTAACAACACTCATACAACCTAACAGCAAAACACTTTTCTTCAAATGTAAAAAAGCCCTGCTATTGCTAGCAGGGCTTTTCTAATAAGTGGCGGAGTGGACGGGACTCGAACCCGCGACCCCCGGCGTGACAGGCCGGTATTCTAACCAACTGAACTACCACTCCGCAGTGGTCAACTCACTAAGTGAGCGTCCATATCTTCAGGTTGGTCAACCTAAAGATTTAATTTAAAGCCTGGCGATGTCCTACTCTCACATGGGGAAGCCCCACACTACCATCGGCGCTATTGTGTTTCACTTCTGAGTTCGGCATGGAATCAGGTGGGTCCACAATGCTATGGTCGCCAAGCAAATTTTGCTTTTACTTTCAGTTTTTAAAAAACTGAAGGCAAATAATCTGGAAAGCTGTTTTTGTTCTCTTCAAACTCATTCAAGCGTTTGGTATTTCTTTGAGTCCACAAAACCCCTTGGGTGTTGTATGGTTAAGCCTCACGGGCAATTAGTACAGGTTAGCTCAATGCCTCGCAGCACTTACACACCCTGCCTATCAACGTCGTAGTCTACGACAACCCTTTAGGACGCTTAAAGCGTCAGGGAAAACTCATCTCAAGGCTCGCTTCCCGCTTAGATGCTTTCAGCGGTTATCGATTCCGAACTTAGCTACCGGGCAATGCCATTGGCATGACAACCCGAACACCAGAGGTTCGTCCACTCCGGTCCTCTCGTACTAGGAGCAGCCCCTTTCAATTTTCCAACGCCCACGGCAGATAGGGACCGAACTGTCTCACGACGTTCTAAACCCAGCTCGCGTACCACTTTAAATGGCGAACAGCCATACCCTTGGGACCGACTTCAGCCCCAGGATGTGATGAGCCGACATCGAGGTGCCAAACACCGCCGTCGATATGAACTCTTGGGCGGTATCAGCCTGTTATCCCCGGAGTACCTTTTATCCGTTGAGCGATGGCCCTTCCATTCAGAACCACCGGATCACTATGACCTGCTTTCGCACCTGCTCGAATTGTCATTCTCGCAGTCAAGCGGGCTTATGCCATTGCACTAACCACACGATGTCCAACCGTGTTTAGCCCACCTTCGTGCTCCTCCGTTACTCTTTGGGAGGAGACCGCCCCAGTCAAACTACCCACCAGGCACTGTCCGTAATCCCGA
>NZ_PIGB01000020.1:0-12637 GCF_003050585.1 Vibrio sp. ZF 223 | reverse complement strand
CATCCTTTGAACATCAGGCGAACCCCACTTGGGTTCCAACCTGTGATCTACAGATGAAAAAAAAGCTCATCATTTCTGATGAGCTTTCTTAAGGTGGTCGGTGAAGAGGGATTCGAACCCCCGACCCTCTGGTCCCAAACCAGATGCGCTACCAAGCTGCGCTATTCACCGAGACATTTCGTTTGATTTCTCAAACTGGGAACTTCAAAGAAGTTACCAAAATTAATGGGGTGGCTAACGAGATTCGAACTCGCGACCACCGGAATCACAATCCAGGGCTCTACCAACTGAGCTATAGCCACCACTAATTTTTTATATAACCGCTTAAAAGCGATTATTGAAATAGTGGTCGGTGAAGAGGGATTCGAACCCCCGACCCTCTGGTCCCAAACCAGATGCGCTACCAAGCTGCGCTATTCACCGACTAATTTTGTATCGATTCTTGGGATAGTGAATCAACACAGGAAGCCGAAGCTACCGATATTTTATAAAGAAAGAATGGGGTGGCTAACGAGATTCGAACTCGCGACCACCGGAATCACAATCCAGGGCTCTACCAACTGAGCTATAGCCACCATTATTTCTTTTGTGCCAATTTCTCACTTACCGAAGTAAGAGACCGGATGGCGCGCCTGAAAGGATTCGAACCTTCGGCCTTTGGCTCCGGAGGCCAACGCTCTATCCAGCTGAGCTACAGGCGCATGCCCTGTCGGCGGAGTGGAATAATACGTATATCACCCAATGCCGTCTAGTACTTTTTTAACTTTTTTTTCTGTTTGGTCTCTTTTTCGACAGTTAATATGTGATAAACCCCTTATTTGAGTACTACAACCCGCCACAGCTTATAAGTTGTTGTTTATTGCAACAACTTATCGGGATATAATCACCCATTATTTACATTGGTTTAACAGTTGCTCTTTGCTGGTTAAAGCCAAAACACCCTTCCAACACTATAAATTGGTAAGCATGTACTTACCTTGGGAATGTAAAGTGAGTTTAATGGATATGTCTCGTCGAATTTTAAGCGTTGTCATCGCAGTTTTAACCTTTTCAACTGGCGCAATGGCTGCAGGCCTTAGCGAAGCGGAGCAAGATGCAATTGCTGAACGCATCAAACCAGTTGGCCAAGTTTACCTAGTCGGCAGCGAGCCAGTAGCCGCAGAACCAACAGGCCCTCGTGATGGCGCAGCAGTTTACGGTACCTTTTGTATCGCTTGTCACGCATCTGGCGTAAGTGGCGCACCTAAAACAGGTGATGCTGGAGATTGGGGCCCTCGTATTGCTCAAGGTCGCGACATCCTAGCTGACCACGCAATCAACGGTTTCAATGCGATGCCAGCGAAAGGTTCATGTATGGACTGTTCAGACGATGAAATCAAAGATGCTATCGAGCACATGATTGCCGGTCTGTAATTTACCGATCTGTAATTAAAAATGCCAGATTCAAAAAAGGTGACCTCATGGTCACCTTTTTTATTGGCTTCTAATATAGTGCTATTAAAGCTGAGCTTTATTTCTTGTTGAACATCGCACGAATATTCGCAATGTGTGCCTGCCCTTTTTCCATTCTTTCTTCAGCGGATTGAGGCTTCTTAACGCTTTCCCACTCAACGTCCTCATGTGGCAACTCGTCTAGAAAGCGGCTTTGTGTTGGCTTAATCAATTCACCATATTGACGACGTTCACGACACTTAGTAAAGGTCAGCTCTTTCTGAGCTCGAGTAATCCCAACGTACATAAGACGACGTTCTTCTTCTACGTTGCCTTCATCGACACTGGTTTGGTGTGGCAAGATGCCCTCTTCTGCACCCATCAGAAATACATACGGGAACTCTAGGCCTTTCGATGCGTGCAATGTCATTAATTGAACTTGGTCTGCGTCGTCATCATCTTCACCACGCTCCATCATGTCACGCAGCGTTAAACGTTGAACCACCTCACGTAGGGTTTTCTCTTCTTTGTCGTAGTTGTCACCCTCAAGATCGGCCACAATCCAACTATAGAGATCAGAGACGTTCTTCATTCGCATTTCAGCGGCTTTCGGGCTCGCTGAGGTTTCGTACAACCAATCTTCGTAGTTGATGTCACGAACCAAAGAGCGAACGGCTTCAACCGTATTACCACGCTCAGCATTATCTGAGATACGAACAATCCAGTCACCGAAACGGCGCAGGTTTTCTAGACCACGTCCCGTCAGGGTCTGCTCCAAGCCCATCTCAAAGCTGGCTTCAAAGAGGCTCTTACCACGCATGTTGGCATAGCTGCCTAATTTCTCAAGCGTCACCGGACCAATCTCACGACGCGGTGTGTTTACAATACGTAGGAAGGCGTTGTCATCATCTGGGTTCACCAACACACGCAGGTAAGCCATGATGTCTTTAATTTCTGCTCTGGCGAAGAAAGAGGTACCGCCAGAGATCTTGTAAGGCACACGGTTCTGCATCAAGGCTTTTTCAATCAAGCGCGATTGGTGGTTACCACGGTAAAGCACTGCGTAATCTTTATATTCAGTACGGTTCAAAAACTTATGAGCGATGATCTCACCGGTAATACGCTCGGCCTCATGCTCTTCATTCTTGGCATTCAGTACCTTGAGCTTTTCACCGTCTGGGATCTCTGAGAACAGTGACTTTTCATAAACGTGTGGGTTGTTGGCGATCAAGATGTTCGCTGCACGTAAGATTCGACTGGTTGAACGATAGTTTTGCTCGAGTTTGATCAAACGAAGATTCGGGTAATCTTCACCCAACAACACCAAGTTTTGTGGTTTTGCACCACGCCATGAATAGATAGATTGGTCATCATCACCTACTACCGTCAAGCGACCACGCTCTCCAACAAGCAGACGAACCAACTCATACTGGCTAGTATTGGTATCTTGGTATTCATCGACCAGTAAATAGCGGATACGCGACTGCCAGCGCTCACGCACTTCTTGATTGGTTTTCAGTAACAATACAGGCATCGCAATCAAATCATCAAAATCGAGCGCGTTGTATGCCTTCATCTGTTTCTGGTACATCTCAAAACAGAATGCAAAAAGCTGTTCTTGTTCGCCTTGAGCTCGAGCTTTCGCCTGATCTGGCGTCAGCATGTCATTCTTCCAATTCGAAATCGCACTCATCAATGCACGCAATAAATCTTTATCGCCATCGATCTGTCTCTCTGTTAGCTCTTTTAACAGAGCTAACTGATCTTGGTCATCAAACAGAGAGAAGCCAGCTTTTAAGCCCAGTGCTTTGTACTCGCGACGAATAATAGTTAGGCCCATGGTGTGAAACGTCGAAACAATAAGTCCTTTCGACTCACCTTTACCTAAGGTTTGACCAACACGCTCTTTCATCTCACGTGCCGCTTTATTGGTAAAGGTTACCGCTGCAATATTACGCGCCTTATAGCCACACTCTTGAACCAAGTAAGCGATCTTATTCGTGATAACACGTGTTTTACCGGATCCAGCGCCCGCTAATACTAAGCAGGGCCCCGAAACATATTTCACGGCTTCATCTTGTCTTGGGTTCAGTTTCATTTGATTCTCAGTTTGGTCTAGAGGGGCGAATTCAATTGCGCGCCTATAATAATGCTGCAACAGCACGAATGCTACGTTCTCTTATACAAGATTTTTACGCTGATTATGTAAAACTTTGTTGCACATGTGTGTGGTTATTAGGCTATAATGAATGAACGTTCATTCATTGGTGGTTGAAATATGACAACTCATGCACCTCGGGATAAACGCCAGCAAATACTTTCTGCAGCTGAAAAGCTAATTGCAGAGGTCGGTTTCCAAGGCCTTTCAATGCAAAAATTAGCCAAAGAAGCGGGAGTGGCTGCAGGCACTATCTATCGCTACTTCGATGATAAAGAGCACTTGATAGAAGATGTTCGAATGCTCGTGACTCAAAGAGTAGCTGATGCTGTTCAAGAAGGGGTTAATGATTCGGATCCAATTAAACAACGCTACCGTACTATGTGGTTGAACATATGGAACTTAGCAGGAACGAATTTAGCCGCAATAAAAAATCGAGTTCAGTATGACTCTCTACCCATCACAAATAGCCTAAACTTCAGGGAACTAGAACGTAAAATGTTTGCCCAAGTTGAGCTGCTATTTAATGAGGGGAAGGAACAAGGATTGTTTAAACCACTTAACAATGAAGTATTAGGTGGATTGAGCTTGGCGGCTAGTGTTTCTCTAGCACGCAAGCATTCTTTAGGATTTTACCAACTTGATGAGGCAGAACTAGAATCTGCAATCGAAGCCAGTTGGGACGCAATAATTAAACACTAGATCGGAGTTTTGACCATAATGAAAAAGTGGACTTTCTTCATGTTACTCATCGCTGTACTACTTTTCGGCAGCGTTATTGGGTTTAACATGTTCAAACAACAAAAAATTGCTGAGTATATGGCCAACCGCCCTGAACCAGAGTTTCCAGTAACGGTAACTGAAGTTCAGCCGATCGACTGGGTTCCAGTGATTGAAGCTATCGGCTTCATCGAACCTAACCAAGGTGTGACACTAGCGAACGAGACCAGCGGTGTTATTGACCAGATCTCTTTCGAGTCAGGTACTGATGTTAAGAGTGGTCAGCAACTGGTGCGTCTTGATTCTGACGTAGAGAAAGCAAACCTAAAGAGTTCTGAAGCTCGTTTGCCTGCTGCGAAAGCAAAATACAAGCGTTACCAAGGTCTATTCAAGAAAGGTTCTATCTCTAAAGAAGCGTACGATGAAGCAGAAGCGAACTACTTCTCTCTATCTGCTGACATTGAAAGCCTAAAAGCATCGATCGAGCGTCGTGAAATTCGCGCGCCATTCGACGGTACTGTTGGTATTCGTAACGTATACCTAGGCCAATACCTACAATCGGGTACCGATATCGTTCGTTTAGAAGATACCAGTGTGATGCGCCTGCGCTTCACAGTTTCTCAAACTGATATCTCTCGTATCAATGTTGGTCAGGCTATCGACATCTTTGTTGATGCTTACCCAGAGACACCGTTTGAAGGATCTATCAGTGCAATTGAACCAGCTGTAAGCATCCAAAGTGGTCTTATCCAAGTTCAAGCAGACATTCCAAACAATGATGGCAAGCTTCGTAGCGGTATGTTCGCTCGCGCTAACATCATTCTGCCTAAATTAGAGAACCAAGTAACTCTGCCTCAAACAGCGATTACTTTCACTCTATACGGTGACAATGTTTACATCCTGACTGAAGAAGACGGCGTTCAACGTGTTGCTCAACATGTTGTAAAAGTAGGTGAGCGTACAGCTGATATTGCACACATCCTTGAAGGCGTTAAAGCCGGCGATACGGTTGTAACTTCTGGCCAAGTACGTCTAAGTAACGGTGCCAAAGTTAAGGTTGTTGAAAGTGATGCAATCACTCCACCATCTGAAACACCTAAGCTGTAACTGGAGGCACAATGCGCTTTACTGATGTTTTTATTAAACGTCCAGTTCTAGCGGTATCCATCAGCTTTTTGATTGCGCTGCTTGGCTTACAAGCAATCTTCAAAATGCAGGTGCGTGAATACCCTGAAATGACGAATACCGTCGTAACCGTAACCACGAGTTACTACGGTGCAAGTGCCGATCTTATCCAAGGCTTTATCACCCAGCCCCTCGAACAGGCTGTGGCTCAAGCGGATAACATCGACTATATGACTTCTTCTTCTGTGCTCGGTAGTTCTACTATTACCGTGAACATGAAGTTGAACACCGACCCGAATGCGGCGCTGTCTGACATACTGGCCAAGACTAACTCGGTGCGTTCTCAGCTTCCTAAAGAAGCAGAAGATCCAACCGTAACCATGTCTACCGGTTCAACGACAGCTGTACTCTACATTGGTTTTACCAGTGATGAGTTGGTGTCGAGCCAAATTACCGACTACCTAGAGCGTGTAATCAACCCGCAACTATTCACGGTAAATGGTGTATCTAAAGTCGACCTTTATGGTGGTATGAAATACGCACTGCGCGTATGGCTAGATCCATCAAAAATGGCAGCTGTTAACCTAACTGCTACTGATGTTATGTCGGTATTGAATGCCAACAACTACCAGTCAGCGACAGGTCAAGCTACTGGCGAATTCGTTCTTTATAACGGCAGTGCCGATACACAAGTATCAAACACTGAAGAGTTAGAGAACTTAGTCGTTAGAAGTGGTGAAGGTGAGATTATCCGTCTGTCTGACATCGCTAAGGTTTCTCTAGAGAAAAGCCACGACGTTTATCGTGCAAGTGCGAACGGTCAGGAGGCGGTTGTTGCAGCAATTAATGCGGCACCAAGTGCGAACCCAATCAACATCGCTGCAGATGTACTTGAGCTTCTTCCTCAGCTAGAGAAGAACCTTCCAAGCAACATCTCAATGAACGTAATGTACGATTCAACCATTGCGATTAACGAGTCAATTCAAGAAGTTATCAAGACAATTCTTGAAGCGGCATTAATCGTATTAATCGTAATCACATTGTTCTTAGGTTCATTCCGAGCGGTACTGATCCCTATCGTTACTATCCCACTATCTCTGATTGGTGTGGCAATGGTAATGCAGGCGATGGGCTTCTCTTGGAACCTGATGACACTACTGGCAATGGTACTCGCCATCGGTCTGGTGGTAGATGATGCGATCGTGGTACTTGAGAACGTCGACAGGCATATCAAGCTCGGAGAGTCCCCTTTCCGCGCTGCGATCATCGGTACTCGTGAAATTGCGGTCCCTGTTATCGCAATGACACTCACGCTAGGTGCGGTATACGCTCCAATCGCAATGATGGGCGGTATCACGGGCTCACTATTTAAAGAGTTCGCATTAACCCTAGCCGGTTCTGTATTTGTATCAGGTATCGTGGCACTAACGCTGTCGCCAATGATGTGTTCAAAAATGCTGAAAGCTCACGCTGAGCCGAGCAAGTTTGAACAGAAGGTTCATAGCGTTTTGGATGGTATGACTAACCGTTACGAGCGTATGCTTGGCGCGGTAATGCAACATCGTCCAGTATTTATTGGCTTTGCTATCATCGTATTTGCAAGTTTGCCGATGTTGTTCAAGTTCATCCCTAGTGAATTAGCACCTTCAGAAGATAAAGGTGTAATCATGCTAATGGGTACTGCACCATCTAATGCGAACTTAGACTTCATGCAAAATACCATGAACGACGTAAACAAGATTCTGTCTGACCAGCCAGAAGTCGCTTACGCGCAGGTGTTCACAGGAGTTCCTAATGCAAACCAAGCGTTTGGTATTGCATCTATGGTTCCTTGGAGTGAGCGTGAAGCAAGCCAATCTGAGGTAGCAAACCGCGTTGGTGGTTTGGTGAAAGATGTTCCAGGAATGGCAGTAACAGCCTTCCAAATGCCAGAACTACCAGGTGCAGGTTCTGGCCTTCCAATTCAGTTTGTTATTACAACGCCAAACAGTTTTGAAAGCTTGTTCCAAATCACCACTGACATTTTGACTGATGTAGCGACAAACCCACTATTCGTATACTCGGATCTCGATCTGAACTACGACTCAGCAACGATGAAAGTACACATCGACAAGGATAAAGCGGGCGCATACGGCGTAACCATGCAAGATATCGGTATCACGCTAGGTACCATGATGTCAGATGGCTACGTAAACCGTATCGACTTGAATGGTCGTTCTTACGAGGTTATCCCTCAGGTTGAACGTAAATTCCGTTTGAACCCAGAATCGATGAATAACTACTACGTACGTGCTGCGGACGGTAATGCTGTCCCATTAGGCAGTTTGATTACGATTGATGTTGTGGCAGAGCCTCGCTCTCTTCCTCACTTCAACCAATTGAACTCAGCTACGATTGGTGCAGTACCTGCTCCAGGCGCTGCAATGGGTGATGCAATTGCATGGTTTGAAGACACGGCGGCGAATAAGCTTCCAAGTGGCTACAACCACGATTACATGGGTGAAGCACGTCAATACGTAACTGAAGGTAGCGCACTTTACGCGACCTTTGGTCTAGCACTGGCTATCATCTTCTTGGTACTAGCGATTCAATTCGAATCTCTGAAAGATCCATTGGTTATCATGGTATCTGTACCACTGGCGATCTGTGGTGCCCTAATAGCTCTGGCTTGGGGTGCGGCAACAATGAACATCTACTCGCAAGTAGGTTTGATCACCTTAGTCGGCCTAATTACCAAGCACGGTATCTTGATCTGTGAAGTTGCAAAAGAAGAACAGTTGCATCATCACAAGACTCGTATCGAAGCGGTAATGGAAGCTGCGAAGGTTCGTCTTCGTCCAATCCTGATGACAACAGCTGCGATGATCGCGGGTCTAATCCCACTGATGTACGCAAGTGGTGCGGGTGCAGCTCAGCGCTTTAGTATTGGTATCGTAATCGTTGCTGGTCTAGCGATTGGTACTATCTTCACGCTATTTGTACTGCCAGTGATTTACAGCTACTTGGCTGAAAAACACAAACCTCTACCTGTATTTGTAGAAGACAAAGACCTAGAAAAGCTAGCTCGCATCGATGAAGCAAAAGCGGCACACAGAGAATTAGCTGATAATAAGTAATCGCTAAGTCGTATTAACAATAAAAAGGCTACTTCGGTGGCCTTTTTTTATACGCCATAGGCGACATCTCAAGTGTGATTAAATAGAATAGTGGTAAATATTCAGGAGTTTTAATTGATATGTTTGATCCAAAAAAACTAGAGCAGATTGCTAAGCAGATCCACGATTCTATGCCTCAACCAGTAAAAGAGCTTGGTTCAGACGTAGATCAAAAAGTTCGCCAAGTTATCCAAGGCCAACTAAACAAGCTAGACGTTGTGAGCCGTGAAGAGTTTGATGTTCAAACACAAGTACTGCTTCGCACTCGCCAAAAGCTAACTGAAATGGAACAAAAGCTAGCTGACTTAGAAGCAAAGATTGCCGATAAGTAAGCGCAAAGCAAGAAAACTGAAAGGGTTGGTGTGAAAACGCCAACCCTTTTGTATTTCTGAGGATCAATCAAGACCTGAAAGTCGACGAAGACTGCTCAAGCAATGTTCATTTGATTGATTTTTAAGACTTTGTTACTAAAAGCAAAAAGGCTTGGTCAACGGCGACCAAGCCTTTTTATTAGATGTTGTGTTGCTTACTTATAACTCCAACCTGTAAGGAGTTAGTGATACTGCTTCGCTTTTTCTGCAAATTTATCAGTATCTAAGCGACTAATTAACCGCCTACAGCGATACGCTTCATGTCGCTCATGTAGCTACGTAGCTCTTCACCAATGTACTCTACAGGGTGGTTACGGATAGCTTCGTTTACTTCAATTAGCTTAGCGTTATCAACTTGGTTAGATGCTTCACCTAGACCGCGGCCGATTACGTCAGTTGCTACTGAAGGCATGAACTTCTCACGTAGTAACGGTGTTGCTACGTTAGCGAATAGGTAGTTACCGTACTCAGCAGTATCTGAGATTACAACGTTCATTTCGTAAAGACGCTTACGAGCAACTGTGTTTGCGATTAGTGGAAGCTCATGTAGAGATTCGTAGTAAGCAGACTCGTCGATGATGCCTGATGCAGTCATAGCTTCGAATGCTAGCTCAACACCTGCACGAACCATAGCAACCATTAGGATACCGTTGTCGAAGTACTCTTGCTCTGAGATTTCTACGTCAGAAGCTGGGTAGTTTTCGAATGCCGTTTCGCCTGTCTCTTCACGCCAGCCTAGTAGGTTCACGTCATCGTTCGCCCAGTCAGCCATCATTGTGCTAGAGAAGTGACCAGAGATGATGTCATCCATGTGCTTGTTGTAAAGCGGACGCATTAGGTCTTTAAGCTCTTCAGAAAGCTCAAACGCTTTAACTTTAGCTGGGTTAGATAAACGATCCATCATGTGAGTTACGCCACCAAACTTAAGTGCTTCAGTGATCGTTTCCCAACCGTATTGTAGAAGTTTGCCTGCGTAGCCAGGTTCGATACCGTCAGCAATCATCTTCTCGTAAGATACGATAGAACCCGCTTGTAGCATGCCACAAAGGATAGTTTGCTCACCCATAAGGTCAGATTTAACTTCCGCTACGAAAGAAGACTCTAGGCAACCTGCACGGTGACCACCAGTACCTGCAGCCCAAGCTTTAGCGATATCCCAGCCTTCACCTTTAGGGTCATTCTCTGGGTGAACAGCAATCAGTGTTGGTACACCGAAACCACGCTTGTACTCTTCGCGAACTTCAGAACCAGGACACTTAGGAGCAACCATTACAACCGTAAGGTCAGAACGTAACTGCATGCCTTCTTCAACAACGTTAAAGCCGTGAGAGTAACCAAGTGCAGCACCTTCTTTCATTAGAGGCATTACAGTTTCAACAACATTTGTATGTTGCTTGTCTGGAGTAAGGTTGATTACTAGGTCTGCTTGAGGGATTAGCGTTTCGTAGCTACCTACAACAAAGCCATTTTCATCAGCATTTTTGAATGATTGACGCTTTTCATCAATTGCTGCTTGGCGTAGAGCGTAAGATACGTCTAGACCAGAATCACGCATGTTTAGACCTTGGTTTAAGCCTTGAGCACCACAACCAACAATTACGATTTTCTTACCTTCAAGAAATTCAGCTTCTGTCGCGAATTCTTCACGATCCATAAAGCGGCAACGACCTAGTTGGTCTAGTTGTTCACGAAGGTTTAATGTATTGAAATAGTTAGCCATTCTAGGGCACTCCTTTAAAAATAAGTCCGTAAGGTCGATATCTCTCTATCGAATGACTTCATACTAAAACAGACACTCCATTGCTGAAAGTGATATATTCACAATTAGTTATTGCAATAAATGCAACATGGAAATGATCGCAAAACATGAACATAAAATCTCTACAATTATTTATACATTTATGTGATAGCAAGAGTTTCAGCAAAACCGCTGCTGCTATGCATGTCAGTCCTTCAGCGCTGAGCCGTCAGATACAAAAGCTTGAAGAAGAAACAGGACAAGAACTGCTTATCAGAGACAACCGCAGTGTTGATCTCACCCCAGCAGGAAAACACCTATTGCCTGTAGCATTAAGCATCGTTGGAGAGTGGCAGCAATACAATCTTCATTTGAAAGGTGGAGAGCAAGAGCTTAAAGGTGAGATCCGTATATTTTGTTCAGTAACAGCTAGCTACAGTCACTTACCTGAACTAATTACTGAATTCAGAGCCATTCACCCGTATATTGAATTCAAGCTCTCTACGGGCGATCCTGCTCAATCTATCGACAAAATATTAAATGATGAAGCGGATATTGCTATCTCGGCGAAGCCGGACATCCTTCCTTCAAGGTTAGAATTCGAAACGATTAGCGATATACCACTATCCGTCATAATTCCATCAGGTGTCAGCAGCTTTAGCCAGCAACTTCAGTCTGACAAGCCAAACTGGAATGAAGTGCCTTTTATCATCCCTGAAGCGGGTACGGCGCGTGAACGTGCCAATGCATGGTTCAAAAAGATGAAGATAAAACCCAACATATACGCGCAAGTTTCAGGCCATGAGGCGATAGTGAGTATGGTGGCGCTAGGTTGTGGGGTAGGAATTGCACCTGATGTGGTGATTAACAATAGCCCTGTAAGAGATAAAGTCGACCGTTTAAAGATAGAACCCATCAAACCCTTTGAGTTGGGTGTTTGCTGCAAGAGAGCACAGTTAGAAAACCCATTAATTAGAGCATTTTGGCAGGTCGCCGAAGGAAAATATCTGCAAGACTAAAGAATATATAAGTGATAACAAACGGGGATAGAGTCACAGATAAAGAGCACGTTAGTGCTCTTTTTGTTTTTCTAAACGACAGATATGAAAAAAGCCCGCTGATTTCTCAGCGGGCTTTTCAATGGTGGTGGAGGGATAGGGATTTGAACCCTAGAACCGCTATTAACGGTTGCCGGTTTTCAAGACCGGTGCTTTCGACCACTCAGCCATCCCTCCAACAAATTGTCATCAACAGATTTGTGCACTGTTGAGGTTGTTACTTGCTATGCAAATAACGAAATTAAAGCCTGGCGATGTCCTACTCTCACATGGGGAAGCCCCACACTACCATCGGCGCTATTGTGTTTCACTTCTGAGTTCGGCATGGAATCAGGTGGGTCCACAATGCTATGGTCGCCAAGCAAATTTTGCTTTTACTTTCAGTTTTTAAAAAACTGAAGGCAAAATAATCTGGAAAGCTGTTAAATTCTCTTCAAACTCATTCAAGCGTTTGGTATTTCTATTGAGTCCACAAAACCCCTTGGGTGTTGTATGGTTAAGCCTCACGGGCAATTAGTACAGGTTAGCTCAATGCCTCGCAGCACTTACACACCCTGCCTATCAACGTCGTAGTCTACGACAACCCTTTAGGACGCTTATAGCGCCAGGGAAAACTCATCTCAAGGCTCGCTTCCCGCTTAGATGCTTTCAGCGGTTATCGATTCCGAACTTAGCTACCGGGCAATGCCATTGGCATGACAACCCGAACACCAGAGGTTCGTCCACTCCGGTCCTCTCGTACTAGGAGCAGCCCCTTTCAATTTTCCAACGCCCACGGCAGATAGGGACCGAACTGTCTCACGACGTTCTAAACCCAGCTCGCGTACCACTTTAAATGGCGAACAGCCATACCCTTGGGACCGACTTCAGCCCCAGGATGT